>CAYZHO010000016.1:21314-24650 GCA_964478045.1 uncultured Myxococcales bacterium
GTCCCGCACCGTTCGGCTACTCGCTCGGGGGCGTAGTCGGCCAGACGGCTGCGCAGCAACTCGAAAACGGTTGTCGTTTCGACCGAAGCGCCGCTGGCGAGCCGCACCGTCCAGTTTCCCAACAGGGCTGGCTTGCAATCGCCGAGCCGCAGCGTGCGGCGGTCGGCCGGGCGCACGCGCCCGGTGGCACGATCGTAGACGAAGAATACTCGGTCGCTTCCTCCCTCCTGAACGTCGCTCTCGCGCAGGTACCGGCGAGTATCAAGCCGCACGAGCAAGGGGAGATCGGTCTGCTCGGCGGCAAAACGCTCGTTGTAGAGATGCTCATCGACGATGACGCGGGCCATTGCCAGAGCCAGGGCGGCGTCGAAGCCGGGGCGGATTGGAACCCACTCGTCAGCGTGGATCGCCGAAGCGCTCAAGTCTGGAGCAATGCACACGACCCGAGCACCCGCGTAGCGCGCTTCGTTGATGAAGTGGGCGTTCGGAATCTGCGTGCATGTCGGATTGCCGCCCCAGATCAGGATCAAATCCGAGTACATAAGGTCGTCCATCGACCCGGAAAACGAGATCTTGCCTAGCGTGACGAGCGCACCCGGGTGATGGTCGCCAACCTCGCAGTTCACGTTGAGAACCGGTGTGTCGAGAACGAAAGCAGTGCGGTGCAGGCCCAGCCCGTTGCATCCGTTCGTGTTGGCCGTGCCGGGATCCCAAGTGATCGATCCCGGCCCGTCCTCGATCAGCGCGTCGATGGTGCGGTCGGCGATCTCCTCGAGTGCCTCGCGCCAAGAGACGCGGCGCCACTTGCCGCTTGCACGCGGCCCCACTCGTTTGAGCGGGTATCCGATTCGGGAGGCGTCGTAGAGGCGGGCGCTATAGCAGGCGCCTTTTTGGCACCCCCGGGGGTTGAAGTCGGGGACCGCATCGTTGCTCGCTTCGTAGGTGCCCGCCTGTTCTTCACGCAGGACTAGGCCGTCCTTGACGTACACGTTCCAGCAACAGCCACGCTGGTACCAGCAGTTGACGTGATGCGTGCCCTTGTGGACGGCGTCCCAGGTCCACTTGTTGCGATACAAGTCGCGCCAACCGCCAAACCCGCGGGACGAACTGCGGCCGCTCCGGCCTGCTGCGGCGGCCTCGGCCACAGGAAGAAGCCGCGCTAGCGCCAGCGTAAGCGACAGACCAGCGGCCCCGGCAAGAAAGCCCCGCCGCGTCAGCCCGCTCGGCCGGGCGCAGGCTCGCCCCCAAGCGCGCTCGTTTCGGGTGTCCCGACTCACCCCTTGCCACTGCCGGCGCCTTGGCCGTGCAACCGCTGCTCTGTGTCGTTTCCAGTCAACAGTCGAGCCGGTGGTCTCGCTACCCCGCCTACAGCGAAAGGCCGACCAGATACTCGGTCGGCGGTCGGAACCGCGCCCGGGGCCACCCGAGCGCTTCGTCGATCAAGGCCAGCATCCGCGGTTTGTCTTCAGGCAGGCGCCCGCGCACGTCCAGGAAGTTGGAGACGTGGTCGGAAAGCAGGGTGGTTGGGCCGTGCATTCGCTCGATCAGCAGGCGCGTTTCCTCGAGTGCTTGGTATGGATCGGGCAGGGTGAGCCTGCCGGCCTTCCACCGCTCGTACCACTCTGTCCCCGGTTGGGGTACGAACGTGCGCAGTCGCACGAAGGTCGGTGGCGCTGCATTAAGCACCTCGGCGCTGCCGATGGCGTGCGCTCTCGAGCGCTCCACCCCAGCGACGCCGATCATCACGTAGACCGACAACTCGATGCCGGCCGACAAAACGTGGTTGAACGCCTCGACCGCTTGGGCAGGCGTAATGCCCTTGCGAATGTCGCTGAGCGTTTGCGCGTCGCCCGACTCGAGCCCCGAGTGGATCCGGGTGATGCCGGCCGCGGCGATGCGCTGCCACTGCTCGCGCGACTTCTTGACCAGGAATTTCGCCGAACCGTACATCGTGATGCGCTCGAGACGCGGGAAGCGGGCGCGTGCGGCCTCGGCGATCCGAACCAGCTTTTCGGTGGGAAGCACGGCCGTGTTGCCGTCGGCCAGGAAGATCGTGCGGACCTGCTCGGGGCCGTAGACGGCTCGCGCGAGGTCGAAGTCCTCGATCACTTCTTCGATCGGCCGCACTCGGAACTTGCGGCCCTTGTACATAGCGCAAAAAGCGCACTTGTTGTGCGGGCACGACAGGGTCGCCTGGACGACCAGAGAACCGGCTTCGCTCGGTGGCCGATAGACTGTTCCTTCGTACCGCATGACAGCTACATTCTAAGATCTTTTCTGCTTGCTGCCACGCTGTGCCTCCCGCCACGGCTCGGCCAGCACCGAGAGGGGCCGTGCGCCGAAAAGCCGCTACGCTTGGAGCGAGAGCGCTTGCCTAGGCCGGGCGGATCCGCACCGGCAGTGCCGTTTGGCGCGCCATGCCGGTTACCGGATCCACTTCTTCCTCGTCGCTCGTCAACACGTTCGGATTGGCTCCCACCTCGCGGGGGTCGCCGCCCTCGCCCGGCAGCCCGCCCCACCCGTGGGCCATCGAAACGACCCCTTCAGGTACGTCTTGGCTGGCGGCCGCCGTCGCTACGATCCGTCCGGTCCGCGAGGAGATTTCGACGAGCTCTCCAGGGCGAACGCCGAGCCGATCGAGGTCGCGCGGGTTGAGGAAGGCTGGGTTGGTCGGCGCTTTTGCTCTAAGCGCCGGGATGCTACGGCCGACGGAGTTCATCACTTCAGGCATGCGCCGGCAAATCAGCAAAAACTCCGAGGGGTCCCGGCGCCCGCGGCTTGCCGAAGCATGCGGGTACTCGGCGAGCACGGCCGCAAGCTCCTCGCAAATTCCCTCGGGGGCAAGATCAAGGCGATAGTCGAGACCTTCGACGGGAGGGTCCGCTAGTACGCGCACGTCAAACAGCGTGCCGCGTCCGGCCTTGCGGATTTCGGCCAGCGGCACCCGTGAGCCTGCCACGATTTTTTCGAGCACGGCAAACTTGTCTCCTGGATCCTTTGGATCGAGCCGCCCGCCGGGGAGTTCAAGGACAAGACCCAGGCGCTTGGCGATACCGGCAATCCACTCCCAATCGTCGAGAACTTCTCCGCCCGGCTCGACCACCGGTTCCGTATAGAAGGCATACGGTGCCTCGAAGAACATGTCCGAGAACAGGGTGACGTCGGCGCGTTCGAGAGGATGGCGGACTGCTAGCACGTAGTCGGCCATGCGTGCCGTCTCGGTCATCTCGAGGTCGGCGCACACCAGGAGGTCGAGTTGTTCAAGGGCTCGGCAGAACTTTTCCTGGTTGGGGACCGAAACCGCCGGATTGCCTCCGAAGCACAAAAGCGCCCGGA
>CAYZHO010000017.1:0-5373 GCA_964478045.1 uncultured Myxococcales bacterium
CCTCGAGCCGACTCAGCAGACGATCGACTCGCTCGGCAAGCTCGACTTGCCGGCCGGCGTCGACGTCGAGATCAAGCTGCAGTAGGGAGCGTGCCGTGAGCGGGTTGATTGGCACGAAGCTAGGAATGACCCAGGTCTTTGCCGAAGACGGGGCGCTTATTCCCGTGACCGTCGTTTTGGCGGGACCGTGCACGGTGGTCGACGTCCGAACCCGCGAGCGCCACGGGTACGAAGCCATTCAGCTCGGGTTCGGGCACCGGCGCGAGAAGTGCATCAGCAAGGCCGTGCGCGGACACATGGCAAAAGCCGGCCGCAGCGACTTTGCGGTCCTTGCCGAGGTTCGAGTTCCCGACTCCTCGCAGTACCAGATCGGCCAGGAAATCAAGGTCGGCGAGGTTTTCTCCCCCGGCGATGTGATCGACGTCACCGGAACGAGCAAGGGCAAGGGATTTGCCGGCGCCATGAAGAGGCATGGGTTTGGCGGCCACCGCGCGACCCACGGGACTCACGAGTCGTTCCGCGGTCCGGGCTCTATTGGCGCGTGCTCGTTTCCGGGCCGGGTGTTCAAGGGCAAGCGTATGGCCGGTCGAATGGGAGCGCGGCGCACGACGATCCAGAACCTGCGGGTCGTGGCGGTGCGCCCGGAGGACAACGTCCTGTTGGTCAAGGGCGCGGTTCCGGGACCCCGCGGAGGGCGCCTCCTGATCCGGCCGGCGGTCAAGGCGAGCAGGCGATGACGGCTGAAGGACGCATCGAGGTGAAAGTAGTCGACACGAGCAACGCCGAGGTCGGAAGCGTGGAGCTTCCCGAGGCGTTCGGCGGGCCGGTCAACGACTACGTCCTGTTCGAGCAAGTGCTGGCGCAGTTGGCGAGCCGGCGGCGTGGCACGGCTGCGACTAAGACCCGGGGTCAAGTCAGCGGTGGGGGTAAAAAGCCCTGGCGCCAGAAGGGCACGGGCCGGGCGCGCGCCGGCAGCATTCGCTCGCCCCTGTGGCGTGGCGGCGGGACGGTCTTTGGGCCCCAGCCGCGCTCGTACGCGTATCGCCTACCTCGCAAAAGCCGCCGCCTTGCGCTGCGCAGTGCGCTCGCGCAGAAAGCCCGCGACGGGCAGCTCGTCGTCGTCGACCGCCTAGAGTTTCCCGAGCCGAAGACCAAGCGGATGCGTGCGGTTCTCGACGCCCTCGGGATCGACGGTTCCGTCCTGGTGGTGCTGCCGCAGCGCGACGTGGTGGTGGAGAAGTCGGGCCGCAATCTCCCTGGCGTGACGGTGACCTGTGTGGCTGGCCTCAACGTATACGACATCCTGCGGCACGAGCGGTTGTTGATCGTGCGGGACGCGCTCGGGCCGATTGAAGAGAGGTGTGCAGGATGAAGCCGTCGTACCAGGTCATCAAGGCACCTCTGATTACGGAGAAAGGAACGCTGGTCGCGGAGAAGGCGCGTCAAGTGGTGTTCCAGGTAGATCCGCGAGCGACGAAGCACGAGATCCGGCGCGCCGTCGAGGAGTTGTTCGGCGTCAAGGTAGAGGCGGTTCGAACCGTGAACTACTTGGGTAAGACGCGCAAGCGGTTCGGCCGGACGATCGGGCGGCGGGCCAACTGGAAGAAGGCATACGTGACGCTGGCCGAGGGAGAAGCCTTCGATTTGATCGAGAAGATCTGATGGCAGTCAAGAAGTACAACCCAACGTCACCGGGCAGGAGGTTTCAGTCGCGGCTGGTCGATACGGAGATCACCCGCAGCGAGCCCGAAAAGTCGTTGCTCAGGCCGCTGCGCAAGACCGGAGGCCGCAACGCGGCTGGGCGAATTACGGCCCGCCACCGCGGCGGCGGGCACAAGCGCCGCTTTCGCGTGATCGATTTCCGGCGCGACAAGGACGGCGTGCCGGGTCGAGTGGCGTCGATCGAATACGACCCGAACAGGACGGCGTTCATCGCTCTGGTTGTCTACGCGGACGGGGAGAAGCGCTACATCGTGGCTCCCGAAGGATTGCGCGTGGGCGACACCGTGGTGTCGGGTGCCGAGGTAGACATCCAGCCGGGCAACGCACTGCCTCTCGGCTCCATTCCAGTCGGCACGATCGTGCACAACGTGGAACTCAAGCCGGGAGCCGGCGCCAAGCTGGCGCGCAGCGCGGGCTCTGGTGCTCAAGTCGTAGCAAAAGAGGGAAACTATGCGCTCTTGCGGCTTCCCTCTGGAGAGTTGCGCAACGTGCGCATCGAGTGCCGCGCCACGATCGGAGCCGTGGGCAACGCCCAACAGGAGAACGTCAGTCTTGGTAAGGCGGGCCGCAGTCGCTGGCTTGGCCGGCGCCCGCGGGTGCGGGGGATCGCGATGAACCC
This sequence comes from uncultured Myxococcales bacterium, assembly GCA_964478045.1. Classification (GTDB taxonomy): domain Bacteria; phylum Desulfobacterota; class Binatia; order UBA1149; family SPBQ01; genus CAZQYE01. Next base: position 2,342 of record CAYZHO010000017.1, read on the forward strand.
GGTGGATCATCCTCACGGGGGCGGCGAGGGCCGGTCCAAAGGGAACCACCCGTCGACGCCGTGGGGCAAGCCGACCAAGGGGTACCGCACGCGGCGCAACCGCCAGACCGACAAGTACATCGTCGCCCGGCGCAAGAGAGGGCCGCGAGGATGACGGAGAGTTCGAGGAGGCTGAGCCTTGCCTAGGTCAGTCAAGAAAGGTCCGTTCGTTGACGAGCATCTGCTCAAGAAGATTCGGGCCCAGAGCATCGAGGACCGCAGGCCGATCAAGACGTGGTCGCGGCGATCTACGATCATTCCCGAGATGGTCGGCTACACGATCGCCGTCCACAATGGGCGCCGGTTCATCCCCGTTTACATCACCGAGAACATGGTCGGCCATAAGCTCGGGGAGTTCGCGCCGACCCGAACGTTCCACGGCCACAGCGGTGCCCGCAAGTCGGAAGTAGTGAAGAAGTAAGCGATGGAGACGATCGCAAGACTACGGTACGCGCGGATTTCGCCGCGAAAAGCACGGCTGGTCGTCGATCTGATTCGCGGCAAGCGGGTCGAAGACGCGCTCGACATCCTCGAAGTGACGCCGAAGAAGGCGGCGCGCATGATCGCGAAGACGCTGCGCTCGGCGGTGGCGAACGCCGAGGAGACGCAAAACGTGGACGTCGACCGTCTGGTGATCAAGCGGATTTGGGTGGACCAGGCGCCGACCTGGACCCGGTGGCGGCCGCGCGCGCAGGGGCGTGCGACTCCGATTCGCAAACGGGGTAGCCACATTACGGTCGTGCTCGACGAGGCTGGCGCATAAGGACGGACGGTAAACCGTGGGACAGAAGACGCATCCAAAGGGCTTTCGACTCGGCATCACCGAAACGTGGGACTCGCGGTGGTTTGCCCGCAACAATTTCGCGGAGTTGCTCCAGCAGGACATGCGCATCCGCGATTTTCTCAAAAAGCGCCTCTACCATGCCGGCGTTCCGCGGATCGAGATCGAGCGGGCCGCGAACAAAGTGAAGGTGAACATTCACACGGCCCGGCCCGGGATCGTGATCGGCAAGAAAGGAGCCGAGATCGAGAAGCTCAAGCGCGAGCTCGTCGCGATTGCGGGCAAGGACACCTTTCTCGAGATTCACGAGATCCGGCGGCCGGATCTCGACGCCCAGCTCGTGGCGGAGAACATTGCGATGCAACTCGAGCGGCGGGTCATGTTCCGCCGGGCGATGAAGGAAGCCGTCGCGCGTGCAATGCGGATGGGGGCGCAGGGAATTCGAGTGCAGTGTGCGGGCCGTCTCGGCGGGCATGAGATCGCGCGCACCGAATGGTACCGCGAGGGCCGCGTGCCCTTGCACACGCTTCGAGCGGACGTCCAGTACGGAATGGCCGAAGCGCGGACAACGTTCGGCGTCATCGGCGTCAAGGTGTGGATCTACCGCGGCGAAGCGGGCGGGCGATTGGCCGAGGAACGCCGGCGGCCCGGAATCGGAGTGTGATCCGTGTTAGCGCCGAAGAGGACCAAGTATCGAAAAATGCAGAAGGCCAAGGGGCGCACGCGCGGGATGGCGCAGCGTGGAAACACCCTGGCCTTTGGGGACTACGGGTTGATGGCCACGAGCCCCGCGCGGATAACGGCTCGCCAGCTCGAGGCCGCCCGTGTGGCCATCACCCGGCACCTCAAGCGCGGCGGGCGTATTTGGATCCGGGTGTTCCCGGATCTTTCGTACACGCGCAAGCCCGCAGAAGTCCGGATGGGCAAAGGAAAAGGTTCTCCAGAGGGGTGGTGCGCACCTGTTCAGCCCGGCCGGATGTTGTTCGAGGTGGAAGGCGTGAGCCGGGAGTTGGCCCGGGAGGCGCTGCGGCTGGCAGCCCACAAGCTGCCGTGCAAGACACGGTTGTGCGAACGGGAGGCCCGCCATGGATCTTAAGGAACTGCGCGCAATGAGCATCGAGGAGTTGCGGCAGAAGGAAGAAGAGCTGCGCGAAGACCTGGCGCGGCTCATGATGAAGCGCTACGCGCGCCGGCTCGAGAAGCCTTCCGAGCTGCGGCGCACGAAGAAAGACTTGGCGCGGGTACTGACGCTCATCCGCGAGAAAGAGCTGGCTGCGGCCCGAGGAAAGTAACGATGGGGCGACGGGAACGATCGCATCCGAAGACGCGCGTGGGGATCGTCGTAAGCGACGCGATGGACAAGACGGTCGTCGTCAACGTGCGACGTCGGGTCAAGCACCCGCGCTATCACAAGTACGTGCGGCTCAATAAGCGGTTCATGGCGCACGACGAGCGCAACGAGTGCCGTGTGGGAGACCGCGTGTTGATCTGCGAATCGCGCCCCCTCAGTCGCCGCAAGCGATGGCGGGTTCGCGCGATTCTCGAACGCGCGGTCGGCGACGTGGCAGTGACGAGTGAGTAGCGATGATTTGTCAGGAGACAGTTCTCGACGTAGCGGACAACTCTGGTGCTCGCCGCGTCCAATGCATCAAGGTACTCGGCGGGACGCGGCGCCGCTACGCCCGGATCGGTGACGTGATCGTCGCCGCGGTCAAAGAGGCGATTCCTGGAGGGAAGGTTTCCAAAGGGGACGTTGTGCGAGCCGTCGTGGTGCGGACGTGCCACCCCACCCGGCGGCCGGACGGCTCGACGATTCGGTTCGACACGAACTCGGCGGTTCTCATCGACAAGCAGGGCGAGCCGATTGGAACCCGGATCTTCGGGCCGGTCGCGCGGGAACTGAGAGCGCGGCAGTTCATGCGGATCATTTCGCTGGCGCCCGAAGTGCTCTGAGGCGATACGAGCGATGCGTAAGAGCCATCTAAAGAAAGACGATACGGTTCTCGTGATCGCCGGCAAGGAGCGCGGCAAGACCGGCAAGGTCGTGCGGGTCTTGCGCGATCGCGACCGCGTCCTGGTCGAGCACGTCAACATGATCAAGCGGCACCAGAAGGGAACCTCACCGCAGAACCCGGGCGGGATCATCGAGAAAGAGGCGCCGCTGCACATATCGAACGTGATGTTGCTGTGCCCGGCATGCAATAAGCCGACG
>CAYZHO010000017.1:5383-11393 GCA_964478045.1 uncultured Myxococcales bacterium
CGGGTAGGTCGGCGGCAGCTCGACACGGGACGCCGCGTGCGCGTCTGCCGGCGGTGCGGCGAGGCGATCGACAAGGCGTGACGAAGCAATGACGCAAGAGAGCAAACCAAGACCGCGGTTGGCCGAGCTCTACGAGACGGAGGTCCGCGATCGCCTCAAGGAGCGATTCGGGTTTTCGTCCGTGATGGCGGTGCCGCGCCTGGAGAAGGTCGTCATCAATGTTGGGCTCGGAGCGGCGATCCAAAATCCGAAACTCATCGATCAGGCGGTGCAGGACATTGCCCTCATCTGCGGGCAGCGGCCCGTGGTGACGAAGGCGCGCAAGGCGATCTCCAACTTCAAACTTCGCGCGGGCATGCCGATCGGCGTCATGGCAACCCTTCGCCGCGAGCGCATGTATGAGTTCATCGACCGCCTGATCAACGTCGCGCTGCCCCGGGTGCGGGATTTCCGGGGCTTGAGCCCGCGAGGCTTCGACGGCCGCGGCAACTACACGATCGGAATCCGGGAACACGTCATCTTTCCGGAGATCGATCTCGACAAAGTCGAACACGTGATTGGCCTGAGCGCGACGATCGTGACGACGGCGAAAAACGACGAACAAGGGCGAGCGCTACTCGAGGGGCTCGGTTTTCCGTTTAGGGGTTGATCGAGAGTCATGGCCAAGAAGTGTCTGATCGTCAAGGCGCAGAAAAAGCCGAAGTTTCGAGTCCGTGCCTACACGCGGTGCATGCGATGCGGAAGGCCGCGCAGTGTCTACCGGAAGTTCAAGCTATGCCGAATCTGCCTGCGGGAGATGGCGCTGCGCGGGCTTATTCCCGGCATGGTGAAGGCGAGCTGGTGAGGGGCCGGCCATGGGGATGACGGATCCGATCGCCGACATGCTCACGCGCATTCGCAATGCCGTACAGGCGCGCCACGAACGCACCTCGATGCCGTGGTCGCGGCTGCGCGAGGAGATCGCCCGGGTAATGCTGGCCGAAGGGTATTTGAACGACATCGTGGTCGACGGTGAAGGGGCCCGCAAGCGGCTGGCTGTAGTACTGCGTTACAGCAGCACCGGGGAGCCGGTCATCTCGGGACTGCGCCGCGTGAGCAAGCCTTCCTTGCGCGTTTATTCTTCGGCGAAGGATTTACGCCCCGTGCGCGGTGGCCTCGGAATCGCCATTGTGTCGACTCCAGCAGGGGTGCTGGTGGACCGCGAGGCGCGCCGGCGCAACGTGGGCGGCGAGATCTTATGCGAGGTGTGGTGACTTGTCTCGGTTAGGGAAAGTTCCTCTCCAGGTGCCGTCCGGCGTGAAGGTGAGCGTTGAGGGCCGGCGGGTGCGGGCCGAGGGGCCCAAAGGCAAGCTCGAGCTCGAGCTCATGGACGGGATCGAGGTTGAGGTTGGGGACGGCTCCGTTCTGGTCAAGCGCCGCGACGACAGCCGAGCCCAGCGCGCCGCCCAGGGACTGATGCGGTCTCTCATTGGGAACATGATCGCCGGCGTGAGCGAGGGATTCAGCAAGACGCTCGAGATTTCGGGCGTCGGCTACCGGGCCGAAGTACGCGGCAAGGAAGTTCACCTTTCTCTCGGGTACTCTCATCCGATCGTGTACCAGTTGCCCGAGGGAGTCTCGGCCAGCGTCGAGCGACAGACGGTGATCACAATCACGGGAGTGGACCGGCAGCTCGTGGGCGAAGTGGCCGCAGGCATTCGCAAGCTGCGCCCGCCGGAGCCGTACAAAGGGAAGGGAATACGATACAGCGACGAGCAGATTCGGCGTAAGGCCGGGAAAGCTGGCGCCACGAAGTAGGAGCACGACGGATACCGCGATGGACAGGGCAGAACTGAGGCGAATCGCTCGGTTGCGGCGCAAGCGCCGGATTCGGCGCAAAGTGCGCGGTACCGACGAGCGGCCGCGCTTGAGCGTGTTCCGATCGAACAAGTACTTGTACGTACAGGTGATCTCCGACCAGAGCGGCCGGACCTTGGCCGCGGCTTCGACGCTGAAAAGCGGAGGGCCGGGAGTCACGATAGAGAAAGCCCGGGCGCTCGGCGCCGAAATCGCCGCCAAGTGCAAGGCGCTCGGGATCGAACGGGTGGTATTCGACCGCGGAGGTTACCGCTACCACGGCCGCGTCAAAGCGCTGGCCGAAGCGGCCCGTGAGGGCGGGCTCGAGTTCTGACGAAACGGAGAGGGCGAAAACTTGCCACGACGACAGACACAAGCGTTCAAACTCGAGGGAGTCGACGTCAAGGAGCGGGTGGTGCACATCAACCGCGTCGCCAAGGTGGTCAAGGGCGGCCGGCGTTTCAGCTTCAGTGCGCTGGTGGTAGTCGGCGACGGTGCCGGTCACGTCGGCTACGGCGTAGGAAAGGCCAAGGAAGTCCCCGAAGCGATTCGTAAAGGAGCCGAAAAAGCGCGCAAGAACATGCTCGAGGTGCCGATCATCGACGGCACGATTCCCTTTGCAGTCAAAGGCCATTTTGGTGCCGGGCTAGTGCTGCTCAAGCCCGCTGCGCCCGGCACCGGCGTGATCGCAGGGGGAAGCGTGCGGGCGGTAGTTGAGCTGGCGGGAATCGAGAACGTGCTCACCAAGTGCATCGGGTCGCATAACCCGCACAACGCCGTCAAAGCGACGATGGACGCGCTGGCGCAGTTGGCCTCTCCCGAGGAGATTGCCGCGCTGCGGGGCAAAACGGTCGAGGAGCTGCGCTGAAGGCGGAGGGAGCAAAACCATGGAGACCGAGCAGAAGATGATACGGGTGACCCTGGTCGGCAGCCATACCGGTTGCACCAAACGCCAGCGGGCCACCTTGCGGGGGCTCGGTCTGACGCGGCGGGGGCGCTCCGTGATCCTGCGCGACACCGAGGCAATCCGCGGCATGATTCGCAAGGTCGAGCATTTGGTAAAGGTGGAGGCGTAGGCCCATGCAACTGAACTCGATGAAGCCGGCGCCAGGATCGCGCAAGAAACGCAAGCGAGTCGGCCGCGGTCCTGGTTCGGGTCATGGCAAGACGGCTGGGCGCGGCCACAAGGGTGCCGGGGCGCGGTCCGGCCGCAACGTCAAGATCGGCTTTGAGGGCGGGCAGATGCCTATTGCCCGGCGGCTTCCCAAGCGAGGATTCCGCAATCCGTTTCGTGTCGAGTACCAGATTGTCAATCTGTGCCAGCTCGACCGTTTTGAGGACGGCGCGATCGTCGACCGCGAGGCCCTTGAGAAAGCGGGGCTCGTTAAGGGGCGGCGTCCGATCAAGATCCTGGCCAAGGGCAAGCTCGAGCGCGGCCTGACGGTGCGGGCGGACGCCTTTTCGCGAGCGGCCAGAGAGGCGATCGCGGCGGCCGGGGGGGTAGTCGAAGTGACGTCGACGCTGCGAGGGTGAGCTAGTGTTCGAAGGCATTCAGAACGTCCCTCGCATTCCGGAGCTGCGCCGGCGTCTGGGCTTCACGCTCATGATGCTGGCTGTCTACCGGGTCGGGGTTGCGATACCGACGCCCGGGATCAACGGTCAGGCGCTCGCAGAGTACTTCAAGCAGGCGCAGCAGACCGTCTTCGGCATGGTAAACCTGTTTTCGGGCGGGGCGCTCGAGCGCTTTTCGATCTTCGCTCTCGGGATCATGCCGTACATTTCGGCCTCGATCATCCTCCAGCTCATGACCTTGGTGATCCCGTACATCGAGCGCTTGTCGAAAGAAGGCGAGCAAGGCCGCAAGAAGATTACCCAATACACGCGGTATGGCACGGTCATCCTGTCGTTGATCCAAGGGCTGTTCATTTCCCTCGGCCTCGAGCAAATCCAGACCCCCACCGGTGGCTCGGTCGTCTACTTTCCGGGTTGGTCGTTTCGCCTGATGACGATGCTCACGCTGACCGCCGGAACCGCGTTCATCATGTGGATCGGCGAGCAGATCAGCGAGCGGGGTATCGGCAACGGGATCAGTCTGATCATTTTCGCTGGCATCGTGGCCGCGATTCCTTCGGCCCTCGTAAATACGTTCAGTTATGTGCGCCAGGGCGAGCTTGGGCCTCTCGTGCTCCTGGTCCTCGTGGTCATCATGGTCGTCACCGTAGGCGCAATCATCTACGTGGAGAGGGGACATCGCAGGATCCCGATTCAATACGCCAAGCGTGTGGTGGGCCGCCGCATGGTGGGAGGGCAGGCGACCCACTTGCCCTTGCGCATCAATACGGCCGGCGTGATTCCGCCGATCTTTGCGTCGTCGCTGCTGATCTTTCCGGCGACCATTGCACAGTTCGTGCAGACTCCCATTGTCCAGCGGGCGGCGGATTACTTGCACCCAGGCGGCCTGGTTTACACGGTGGTGTACGTGGCTGGCATCATTTTCTTCTGCTACTTCTACACGGCCGTGATCTTCAATCCGGTCGATGTCGCCGAGAACCTGCAGAAGTTTGGCGGGTTCATTCCCGGCATTCGGCCTGGCAAGCGCACCGCCGAATACATCGACCGCATTCTCTCGCGCTTGACCCTGGCGGGCGCGATCTATGTGTCGATCATCTGCGTCCTGCCGACGTTTCTGATCGCGCAGTTCAACGTGCCGTTTTACTTCGGCGGAACCGCGCTGCTGATCGTGGTCGGCGTGGCGATCGATACGGTGGCGCAGATGCAGGCACACCTCATACAGCGCAGCTACGACGGCTTCCTAAAGAAGGGCAAAGTCCGCGGGAGGCGATAGCGGAGGTCGCGTGAGAATCGTGCTGCTAGGGGCGCCGGGCACTGGGAAAGGAACCCAAGGGGCACGCCTGCGGGAGGCCTACGGGGTGCCCCATGTCTCTACCGGAGACATGCTGCGCGAGGCGGTCGATAGGGGAACCGAGTTGGGAAGGCAGGCAAAGGAGTACATGGAGACGGGGCGTCTGGTACCGGACAGCCTCGTGCTCGAGCTCGTCGGCGAGCGCTTGGCTCGCGAAGACTGCCGCCGGGGGTTTCTGCTGGACGGGTTTCCCCGTACGGTCGCCCAAGCCGAGGCGCTAGAGCAGATGCTCGGCGAACGGGGGCTTGGGCTCGATCATGTAGTGTCCCTGTCGGTTGAGGACGACGAAATCGTCGAGCGTTTGAGCGGAAGGCGGGTTTGCCCCGAATGCGGGCGGCTGTACCATATAAAGTTTAGCCCGCCCGCGCGGGACTCAAGTTGCGACGCATGTGGTGCGGAGCTCGTCGTGCGCGACGACGACCGCGAGGAAACAATCCGCCGCCGCCTCGAAGTGTACCGCCGCGAGACCGCCCCGCTGTTCGCATTCTACGCTGAGCGCGGCTTGCTGCGGGAAGTCGATGGCAGCGGGGCGCCCGACGTTGTCTGGCAGCGGATCGAGGCGGCGCTGGGGAAAGACGGGTGATCGAGCTCAAGTCGAACGAGGAGATCGAGCGCATGCGGCGTCCTTCGGCAATCGTGGCCGAAATCCTAGCTGCCCTGCGGGAAGCGGTGCGGCCGGGGATCACGACGCGCGATCTCGACTCGCTCGCCGAACGGATGATCGCTCGCGCCGGCTGCCGATCGGCCTTTAAAAACTACCGGGTGGGCAACTCGGTGTTTCCGGCTGTCCTGTGCACATCGGTGAACGAGGAAGTCGTACACGGCATTCCCTCGGACCGCGAGCTTAAGGAGGGCGATATCGTCAGCCTCGACTTTGGCGTCGAGGCGGACGGATTCTACGGGGATGCGGCGATCACCGTTCCGGTCGGGCGCATCGACGAGGAGTCGGCCCGGCTACTTGAGGTGACTGAGAAATGCCTGGCTGCCGGAATCGACCAGTTGCGGGCAGGTAATCGCCTGGGGGACGTGGGCGCGGCCGTACAGGAAATTGCCGAGGGCGCGGGCTTCTCGGTCGTGCGGGACTTCGTGGGGCACGGGATCGGGCGCGCGCTTCACGAAGACCCTCAGGTCCCGAACTTCGGTACGCGCGGGCGTGGCAGGGAGCTGCGGCCGGGAATGGTGATTGCGCTCGAACCGATGATCAACGCGGGCGTGGCCGCAGTGCGGGTGCTCGACGATGGCTGGACGGCG
>CAYZHO010000017.1:11403-23061 GCA_964478045.1 uncultured Myxococcales bacterium
ACGGCGGTGACCGCCGACGGCAAGCGGTCGGCCCACTTCGAGCACACGGTTGCAGTCACGAGGAACGGGCCCCGCATCCTGACGGCTGCATGAGGAACGGCAATGAAGGTACGGGCATCGGTCAAACGGATCTGCAGGGACTGCAAAGTGATCAAGCGCAAGGGCGTAATTCGCGTGGTCTGCAAGAACCCACGCCACAAACAGCGCCAGGGGTGAGGGAGCACGATGGCACGAATTGCCGGCGTCGACCTGCCGCGTAACAAGCGGATCGACATTGCGTTGACCTACATTTTCGGGATCGGGCGGAGCTCGGCAAAGAAGATCGTCGAGCAGGCCGGCGTCGACGGCGCGCGCAAGACCGAAGAACTGAGCGACGCCGAACTCAATGCCATCCGTTCGATCATCGACACCCAATACAAGGTGGAAGGCGACTTGCGGCGGGAGATCGCTACAAACATCAAGCGCTACATGGATCTCGGTTGTTACCGGGGCTTGCGCCACCGCCGCGGGTTGCCCGTTCGCGGCCAGCGAACGCATACGAACGCCCGGACCCGCAAGGGACCGCGCAAGCCGATCGCCGGCAAGAAGATGCCACCGAAGCGCTGATCGCATGGAGGACGCAAGGACGTAGATGGCGACGAGACAACAGGCTAGGCAACAGGCGGCATCCGCAGCCGCCCGGCGGCGTAAGGGAAAGCGCACGGTCAGTGAAGGCATCGCGCACGTGCGGGCGACGTTCAACAACACGACGGTTACCATCACGGACCCGAAAGGGAACGTGGTGACCTGGGCCAGCGCTGGTTCGGTGGGCTTCAAGGGGTCGCGCAAGGGAACCCCGTTTGCGGCTCAGGTTGCGGCCGAGCGGGCGGCGCGGATGGCGATGGACATGGGGATGCGAACCGTGTCGGTCTTGATCAAGGGACCCGGTGCCGGTCGCGAGTCGGCCGTTCGTGCCCTCGGCGCAGCGGGGTTCCAGATTACCTCGATCCGGGACGTCACCCCGATTCCGCACAACGGCTGCCGGCCGCCGAAGAAGCGACGGGTCTGAGGGCAAGGCAATGGCGAGATACACGGGCGCGGTTTGCAGGTTGTGCCGGCGCGAGGCGATGAAGCTCTACCTCAAGGGGGAGCGTTGCTATACGGACAAGTGTGCGATCGAGCGGCGCAATTATCCTCCGGGCCAGCACGGGCAAGGGCGGCGGCGGAAAATTTCCGAGTATGCGGTACAATTGCGCGAGAAGCAGCGCCTCAAGCGGATGTACGGACTGCTCGAGCGGCAGTTCCGGCTGTACTTTGAGCGAGCGGAGCGCTCGCGCGAAGTGACCGGTGAGGCGTTGCTCAAGCTGCTCGAACGCCGGCTTGACAACATGGTGTACCGGCTCGGGATGGCGCGGTCGCGAGCCGAGGCGCGCCAGCTCGTGCGCCACCGGCACTTCCTGGTCAACGGGAGGGTGGTGGACATTCCTTCCTACCTGACCAAGCCAGGCGACGAGATCGTGGTGCGCGAGAAGAGCCGCTCCAAAGAGGTCTTCCGGCGCGCTCTCGAGTTGGCCGAGCGGCGAGGTGTGCCGACTTGGCTCGAACTCGATGCGGCAGCGTTTCGCGGCCGGGTTCTCAAAATTCCAGAGCGGGAAGACATCACCATCCCGATCAACGAACGGCTGGTGGTCGAGCTCTATTCGAAGTGAAGACTCGGCGGCTGGGTAATCCCGGCCTGCAGGGAGTAAGCGAGATATGTTGGACAACTGGAAAGATTTGATTCGCCCGAAGTTGGAGATCCGGGCTCTTGACGACCGCTACGGGCGGTTCGAACTCGAGCCCTTCGAGCGTGGCTTCGGTACGACCATTGGCAACTCGCTGCGCCGCGTGCTCCTGTCCTCTCTGAAGGGGGCGGCGATCACGAGCGTGCGAGTGGACGGAGTCCTGCACGAGTTTTCTACGGTCGACGGTGTCACCGAGGACGTCACGGACATCGTTCTGAACCTGAAGGAAGTACGATTGCGGATTCACGAGGGGCAGCGGCATGTGGGGCGGCTCGAGTTCACCGGCCCCGGTGAGGTAACGGCTGGACACCTCGACTTTGGCCCGCATGTGGAGGTGCTTAATCCGGAGCACCACATCGCAACGGTATCCGACGGAGCGCGTCTTTCCATGGAGCTCGTCGCCCGGCGCGGCAGCGGCTACGTGCCGGCCGATCAGAACCGCGAGGAAGATGCGCCGGTGGAGACGATCGCGATGGACGCCTCGTTCTCGCCGATCCGCAAGGTGAACTTCACGGTGACGAGCGCCCGCGTCGGGCAGCGCACGGACTACGACAAGTTGATCCTGGAGGTCTGGACGGACGGTAGCGTCCGGCCGGACGATGCGGTAGCAATCGCCGCGCGAATTCTGCAGGACCAGGTCTCCGTGTTGATCAACTTCGACGTCGAAGAAGTCGAAGCGCACGAGGCCCTCGAGGAGCCCGAAGCGGAGCCTCTCAATGAAAACCTCTTCCGGTGCGTTGACGAGCTCGACCTGTCCGTGCGCTCGGCGAACTGCCTGCAAAACGCCGACATCAAGTACATTGGCGAGCTCGTGCAGAAGACGGAAGCGGAAATGCTCAAGACCAAGAACTTCGGCCGTAAGTCGCTCCTCGAAATCAAAGAGTTGCTTGCGGAGATGGGCTTGTCGCTCGGAATGAAGATTCCGAACTTTCCGAGCCGTGAAGTTCTCGATCGCATGCGCCTCGAGCAGGAGAAGTACTGACCGATGCGCCACCGCAAGACTGGCCGCAAGCTCGGAAGGAACTCTGCACACCGCCGAGCCATGTTCCGCAACATGGTCACGTCGCTCATCATGCATGGGCGCGTGACGACGACGGATGCGAAGGCGAAAGAGCTGCGCCGGTGGGCGGACCGCGTCGTGACGCTTGGCAAGAAGCAAACCCTGGCGGCCCGGAGGCGGGCGCGGCGTATCGTTCGCACCGACGCGGCGCTCCGGCGCTTGTTCGATGAAATCGCGCCTCGTTTTGCCAATCGCCCGGGCGGGTACACCCGGATCGTCAAGGTCCAGCGGCGCCGCGGGGATGCCGCTCCGCTGTCCGTCGTCGAGTTCGTGGAAGCGGCCGAGCCGAGTTCTGGAGAGAGTGCAAAGTCGGCCTGAGTCGGGGCCAAAGCGCTCGGCGCCCGTGGAAGAACGACGGGGGGCGGGCTACCATGAGCGGTCATGAAGGCACTGCTCAGGCGACTGATCCGCGAGGCGCTCGAACGAGCAGCCCGCGCGGGTGAGCTTGCGCTCGAGGAAATCCCGGACCCTCCGATCGAGATTCCCAAAGAAGCGGGACACGGGGACCTCGCCTCCACGGTCGCGCTCGGCCTGGCGCGTGTCGCGCGCCGGCCTCCGCGCGAAATTGCAGAGACGGTTCGCCGGCACATCGAGGATCCGGGCGGAGTTCTCGACTCCGTGGAGGTTGCCGGCCCGGGATTCATCAACTTTACGTTCAGCAGGACTGCCTGGCTGCGCAAGCTTCTCGAAATCCTGGCTGCCGGTGAGCGGTACGGGTCGAGCCAGCTCGGCAGCGGGCGGCGGATTCAGATCGAGTTCGTTTCGGCCAACCCAACCGGTCCCTTACACATCGGGCACGGCCGGGGCGCGGCGACTGGCGACGCGCTGGCTCGCGTCTTCGAAGCCTGCGGCTACGAGGTCGAGCGCGAGTACTACGTCAACGACGCCGGGCGGCAGATGGAGACACTGGGACGGTCGGTCTACGCCCGCTACGCCCAGCAGCTGGGCGTCTCGGAACCGTTCCCCGAGGATGGGTATCCGGGACAGTACGTGTCGGAGATTGCCGCCGAACTCGTAGATCGCGACGGACGTGCGTGGCTTGAAAAGCCCCGCGAAGAAGCCGTGGAGGAGATGGGGCGTTACGCCGGAGAGCGCCTGCTCGAGCGCATCCGGGAGGATCTCGGACTGTTCGGGATCCGCTTCGACCGGTTCACGAGCGAACGGCAACTGCGAGCGGACGGCACCGTGGCTGCCGCCGTGGAGCGGTTGCGCCAGCTCGGACATCTTTACGAGCGCGACGGCGCGCTGTGGTTTCGGGCCACGGCGTTTGGCGACGACAAAGATCGGACCGTCGTCAAGAGCGACGGGGAGCTGACGTATTTCGCGGCCGACATCGGATATCACTTGGCTAAGTACCGGCGCGGGTTCGACTTGATGGTCAACGTGTGGGGCGCCGACCACCACGGATACGTGCAGCGGCTGCGCTCGGCGCTGGCCGCCCTCGGAGAAGACCCCGAGCGGCTGCGCGTGCTTCTGGTGCAGATGGTCAATCTCACGCGTGATGGCGTACCCGTGCGCATGGGCAAGCGGAGCGGCGAGTTCGTCACGTTGCGTGAGGTTCTCGAGGAGGTCGGTCCCGATTTGGCGCGCTTTTTCTTCCTGATGCGCAAGTCGGACGCGCAGCTCGAATTCGACCTGGAACTCGCCCGCCGCCAGAGTGCGGAAAACCCGGTTTTTTACGTTCAGTACGCGCATACCCGAATTGCCGGCATCTTCCGGCAAGCGGCCGAGCGCGGGATTGCCCTGCCCGAGCCGAACGAGCAAGTAGTGGCGCCGCTCGGAAACGACGACGAGCTCGGCTTGATCAAGTTGCTGGCCGAGTTTCCGAGTGTCGTCGAAGGAGCGGCCGAGTCGTGCGAGCCGCACCGCATCGTCTTTTACTCCCAGCGGCTTGCTGGAGAGTTCCACCGGTTCTACACCCGCAACCGCTGCGTTTCGGACGATCCTGAGCAGACGGCTGCCCGGCTGCTGCTCGTGCAGGCAGTGAAACAAGTCATCGGGCGGGCGCTGCGACTGGTGGGCGTGAGCGCACCCGAACGGATGTAGCGATGCCTGCCCGAGGACGGCAGTTCGAGTTCACTCTGGCCGAGCTGGCAGCCCTCGCGCTGAGCTTCCTGGTTACGTCCGCGTTGGTTTTCTTGCTCGGCTTCTACGTCGGGCGCGAAGTGGAAAGCGAGCACTTGCCGGCACCCGACATCGTCGCCCGAGTGCCCGTGGGTGAGCCGCCCGATGAGCGCCCGCAGGCGATTCCTCCAATGCCCGAGTTGGCGCGGCCCTCGCCGGCGCAAGACGCCGGACGCACGCGCGGGGCCCGAGCCGAGCGTTCCGGGAGCGAGTCGGGGCGCGGCGAGCAAAGGGGCGAGAGCCGGCCAGAGGGCGAACCGAAAGGGCCACCGGTGCCATACACGGTCCAGGTGTTGGCCACGCGGGACCTCAAGGAGGCGGAGGCGCTCAGCCGCCAGCTCAAACGGCGAGGCGTCGGCGCGTTCGTGACGGCGGTCGAGGGCCAGGAGGGCAAGTGGTATCGTGTTCGGATCGGGCGCTACGATGACCTTGCGGCAGCCCAGCGAATGGCCGAACGCTGCCGCCGCGAGTTCGGGCTCGCTCAGGCATACGTGAGCGCCATGCGAGACGCCCCATGAACGCCGTAACACCGGATTTGCCGACCTTCGAGCGGCTGGCTCGCCAGGCGAACACGATCGCCATCTATCGCGAGATCGCGGCCGATCTCGACACGCCGGTTTCGGCGTTTCTCAAGCTCCACCGCGGCGGCTACGGCTTCCTCCTCGAAAGCGTCGAGGGCGGCGATCGTTGGGGGCGCTACAGCGTTCTTGGAACGGACCCGCTCATGCGCCTGCGCGCCGAGCGCGGCAGGACGCTCGTGGAGACCAGAGACGGCGAGCGGCGCGAGCTGGCCGGCGATCCGCTCGACACCTTGGCCGAAGTGCTGGCTCCCTTTCGAGCGGCCACCGTGCCGGGGCTGAGCCGGTTCGGAGGCGGCTTCGTCGGGTACTTGTCCTACGACCTCGTGCGAACGATCGAACGCCTGCCCGATCGCACGATCGACGACCTCGGCGTGGCCGACATCTGCGGGATGGTGGCGGACCACTTCATCCTGTTCGACAACGTTGCCCACACCATGAAAGTAGTCAGCCTGGCCTGCGTCGACCGAGCGCCTAGCGTCGAAGGCGCCTATCGGGAGGCGGTCGGCGCGATCGACCGAATCGTGGAGGTGCTGCGGCGTGAAGTGGTTCCGCTGCCCGCGACCGAAACGGCACCGTTCGATGCGCCGGTTTCGAACTGCACGCCGGACGAGTACGCCCGCGCTGTCGAGGCGGCCCGACGCTACATTCGTGCCGGCGACATCATTCAGGTGGTTCTCTCCCAGCGTTACTCGCAGCGCCTGGCCTCGCACCCATTCTCGATCTACCGGGCTCTGAGAACGATCAATCCTTCTCCTTACATGTTCTATCTCGACCTCGGTTCGGAAGTGGTCGTTGGCGCTTCACCGGAAATGATGGTCAAGGTGGACGGCCGCGAGGTTTCCGTGCGCCCGATCGCCGGAACGATCCGCCGCGGGCGCGACGAGGAGGAAGACCGGCGACTGATCGAGCGCCTTCTCGCCGATCCAAAGGAGCGGGCCGAGCACATCATGCTGCTCGACCTCGGCCGCAACGACGTCGGTCGCGTCGCCGAGATCGGCAGCGTGCGGGTCGTGGAACAAATGACCGTCGAGCGGTACTCGCACGTCAACCACATCGTGTCCCACGTCAGCGGCCGCTTGCGTGCAGACGCCGATCGCTTCGATGCGTTCCGAGCCACCTTTCCCGCCGGCACGCTTACGGGAGCGCCCAAGATCCGTGCGATGGAGATCATCGAGGAGCTCGAACACACGCGGCGTGGGGTCTACGGCGGTGCCGTCGGCTACGTCGATTTCGAGGGCAATCTCGATACGTGCATTGCCATTCGGACGGTGTTCGTCAAGGGGGCGCGCGCTTACCTGCAAGTCGGCGCAGGGATCGTTGCGGACTCGGATCCCGCTCGAGAACAAGCCGAGTGCGAGGCCAAGGCGCGCGGAATCCTGCTAGCGCTAGAGCGGGCGGCCGCAATGGAGGCCGAAGCATGAAAGAAGTCCTCGCCAAGCTCGTCGAAGGCCGCCCGCTCGCCGAGGGGGACGTCGAGCAAGCGGTCGGCACGATCATGGACGGCCGTGCGACGCCGGCGCAAATCGGGGCCTTCCTCGTGGCCTTGCGCATGCGCGGCGAGAGCGTCGGCGACCTGGTGGCGGCCGTCCGAGCGGTGCGGGCGCGGGCTCTGCGCGTGAGCGTGGCCGGGCCGCTGGTCGACACGTGCGGGACCGGCGGCGACGGCCTCGGTACATTCAACGCCTCCACGGCGGCCGCTCTGGTGGCGGCGGCCGGCGGGGTGCGGGTTGCCAAGCACGGCAATCGTGCCGCATCGGGCAAGGTCGGGGCAGCCGACGTTCTCGAGGCCGCCGGCGTCCGGCTGGAACTGCCGCCGCACCGTGCGGCGGCTGCGATCGAGGAAATTGGCTTCGCGTTCTTGTTCGCGCCGCTCTATCATCCTGCCTTTCGGCACGTGGCGGGCCCTAGGCGCGAGATCGGCGTGCGAACGCTGTTCAATCTGGTTGGGCCCCTTTGCAATCCCGCCGGCGCGACCCGGCAGGTGGTGGGAATTCCGGACGAGCGCTGGCTCGAGCCGGTGGCGCAAGCGCTCGGGCGCCTCGGGGCCGAGCACGTACTGGTCGTTCACGGCGGCGACGGCAGCGACGAAATCACGCTGGCTGCGCCAACGTTGGTCGCCGAGTACCGCGGGGGGGAGCTTAAGCGTTACGAGCTGAGCCCCGCGCGCTTGGGCCTGCCGGACGCTTCGTTGCAAGAGCTGGCGGGGCCGGAGACGGCAGCCGAGGCGGCCGAGTTGCTGCGAGAGGTTCTGACTGGCGGCGAGGGCGCGCTCGGAGGATTTGTTGCGGCCAACGCGGGTGCGGCCTTGTACGTGGCGGGCCGGGCTGACTCGATCGAGGAAGGGGTACGGCAAGCTCAAGAGATCCTGAGCAGCGGCCGGGCTCTGGAAATCCTCGAGCGGTACGTTTCGTTTACCAGCGCAACAGAATGATCTTAGAGGAGATTCTCGAGGCCAAGCGCGGCGAGGTCGAGGCTGCCAAGCACCTTCGTCCGGAAGCTAGTCTGCGCCGGCGCCCGCTTTTCGGGGAACAACGGCGGGGGTTTGAAAGGGCGCTTCGCAGCCGCAAGGGTCGGCGGGTGATCGCCGAGATCAAGCGGCGCTCTCCCTCCCGAGGAACCATCCGCGAGCGCTTCGATCCCGAGGAACATGCCAGGGATTACGAGCGACACGGTGCGACGTGCCTGTCCGTTCTGACCGATCGGCGATTCTTCGGAGGGATGCTTGAAGATCTCGAGCGGGCCCGCGGCGCCTGCAGGCTGCCGCTGCTGCGCAAGGACTTCCTCGTCGACGAATATCAGATCATCGAAGCGCGCGCCTTCGGCGCCGACGCCGTGCTACTGATCGTGGCCGCGCTCACCGACCAGCAACTGAAAGCGTTGCTCGACGTGGCGCGCACCGAAGGGCTAGACGCGCTGGTGGAGGTGCACACGCGCGAGGAACTCGAGCGAGCGGTTGAAGCAGGGGCCACGATGGTCGGAATCAACAACCGTGATCTGCGCACATTCGAGACCTCGGTAGCAGTGACGCGACAACTGGCCCCCTTGGTCCCGGGGGGCATCGTGGTCGTTTCCGAAAGCGGCCTGGCCGCCGGCCCCGATCTCGCCGACCTCGAGCGACTCGGCGTGGACGCGTTTCTGGTTGGCGAAGCGTTCATGCGTGCGCCCTCGCCCGGCGCGGCGCTCGCCTCTTTCTTGCGCGCGTGAAAGTGTGGGTGAAAATCTGCGGGATTACGACGGTCGCGGACGCGCTGGCGGCATGCGAGGCCGGGGCCGACGCGATTGGCCTTAACTTCTGGCCTTCGAGCCGGCGCTATTGCGCGCCCGAGCGGGCTGCCGAGATCGTGGCGGCGCTGCCGCCGGCCGTTGTCGCTTACGGCGTGTTCGTCGACGCAGGCCGCGACGTGGTTGCGGCGACTGCCGAGCGGTGCCGCCTGGGTGGCCTGCAGTTCCATGGCAAGGAAGAGGCTCAAGATCTCGTCGGGTGGTCGCTTCCTGTCATTCGCGCCGTGCGAGCGACCTCACGGGAGGTGGTCGCAGCGGCGCTCGGTGCGGCCCAGGGCTACCGGATCTTGATCGACAGCCCCGCTGGCGGGGGAAGCGGGCGGCGCTTCGATCCCGATGTCGTGCGAGGGCTCGACCTCTCGCAGGCGATCGTCGCGGGGGGCCTGACGCCGGAGAACGTGGCCGAGGTAGTCCGGGACTTGGCACCCTACGGCGTCGACGTCGCAGGCGGAGTCGAACGCTCGCCTGGCGTGAAGGATCACAGACTGGTACGGGAGTTCGTTCGTCGTGCGAAAGGGGCCCGATAAAAGAGGTCGATTTGGTCCGTTTGGGGGCCGTTATGTCCCCGAGACCTTGATGCCGGCTCTGCTCGAGCTCGAGAAGGC
The DNA here is from genome assembly GCA_964478045.1 of uncultured Myxococcales bacterium. GTDB lineage: Bacteria > Desulfobacterota > Binatia > UBA1149 > SPBQ01 > CAZQYE01. The sequence continues at coordinate 20,819 of CAYZHO010000017.1, forward strand.
CTACGCGCGGTGGAAGCGCGATCCAGAGTTTCGACGGGAACTCGACCGGCTCGGTCGCGAGTATACGGGGCGCGAGACACCTCTGTATTACGCGCGCCGCCTGAGCGAGCACGCTGGGGGAGCGCGGATCTACCTGAAGCGTGAAGACCTCTGCCACACCGGGGCGCACAAGATCAACAACACGCTTGGCCAGGGACTTTTAGCCCGGCGCATGGGCAAGCGCCGCGTCATCGCCGAAACGGGCGCCGGGCAGCACGGCGTGGCCACCGCCACGATGGCGGCCCTGTTCGGTATCGAATGCGAAATCTTCATGGGGGCCGAGGACGTCCGGCGGCAGGCGCTCAACGTCTTCCGCATGGAGCTCTTGGGAGCGTCCGTGCGCTCGGTCGACAGTGGCAGTCGCACCCTCAAGGACGCGATCAACGAAGCGATGCGCGATTGGGTGACGAACGTCGAGACCACGTATTATCTGGTGGGCTCGACGATGGGGCCGCATCCGTATCCGATGATCGTTCGCGACTTTCAGTCGGTGATTGGCCGAGAGGTGCGCCGGCAGATCCGCCGGCTCGAGGGACGACTGCCCGATTTGCTCGTTGCCTGCGTGGGCGGCGGGTCGAATGCAATGGGTTTGTTTTACCCGTTTCTCGGCGACCGGCAGGTGGCTCTGGTTGGGGTCGAGGCAGCCGGCGCTGGACTCGACTCGGGCGCCCACTCGGCCTCGATCTGCCGGGGCCAGATCGGGATTCTCCACGGCAAGAAGACCTACCTCCTTCAAGACGAGCTCGGGCAAATCCGCGAGGCACATTCGATTGCCCCTGGCCTCGACTATCCGGGAGTAGGGCCTGAGCATGCGTGGCTGCACGAAACGGGGAGGGCGCGCTACGTCGCTGTGACGGATGCGGAAGCCGTCGAGGCTCTCGAGCTGCTAGCGCGCACCGAGGGAGTCATCGCTGCTCTCGAAAGCGCCCATGCTGTAGCGTACGGAGTGCGCGCCGCGCGCGAGATGGGGCGGGACCGGATCGTTGTCGTGAATCTGTCGGGACGGGGGGACAAGGACATGCCGGCAGTAGCCGAGTACCGGCGGCGGAGCAGCTGAAGTGGGGCGGGCGACGCGAATCTCGCGCTGCTTGGCGTCGCTGGCGGGAAGCGGCCGTGCGGCACTGACGCCGTTCATAACCGTGGGAGACCCGGATCTTGCTACTTCGGCCAAGGCGGTACTCGCGGCCGCCGAGGCCGGCGCAGACATGATCGAACTTGGTGTTCCTTTCTCGGATCCAGTAGCCGACGGCCCTGTCATTCAGGCTGCGAGCCAGCGCGCTCTGGCGGCGGGCGCGTCCCTGCCGCGGGCGCTCGAGCTGGTTGCAGAAGTGCGGGCCCGCAGTGCCGTGCCGATCATCCTGTTCGGTTACGCCAATCCGTTCTTTCGCTATGGAGAAGACCGACTGGCCGCGGACGCGGCGGCCGCGGGTGCCGACGGCCTGCTGGTGGTAGACCTGCCGCCGGAGGAAGCAGGCCCGACGGTAGCTGCATGCAAGCGAGCGGGACTTGACCGAATCTTCCTGCTGGCCCCGACGAGCGACGAATCCCGGATGCGCGCGGTCGCAAAAGTGGCAAGTGGATTCGTCTACTTCGTTTCGGTCACTGGTGTGACCGGCGCGCGCCGGCAGGCGCCGGTGGGCATCGAAGGAAAGGTTGCGCGAGTGCGGGAGGTGGTGGGACTGCCCGTGGGAGTGGGCTTCGGGATCGCAACACCGGAACACGCCGCCGAAGTCGCGCGCTACGCCGATGTCGTCATCGTCGGCTCGGCACTCGTGCGGACGATGCACGAAGCTGGTCCTGCGGGCGCTGCGGCGGCGTGCGGGCGTTTCGTGGCTTCCTTGCGCAAGGCGCTCGAGGAGGTGGCCGGGAGGTGAACTACCGCCAGACAATCGAATGGCTTTATGGCCTCGAAGCCAAGCGGGGGATGGACTTTCGCATCGAGCGACTGCACCGCGTGCTGTCGGAGCTCGATCATCCCGAACGCCACGTCGATGCGATTCAGATCGTGGGAACCAACGGCAAGGGCTCGACGGCGGCGATGTTGCACGCCGTCTATCGTGCGGCGGGCTACCGCGTCGGGCTCTACACATCGCCGCACCTCGAGTCGTTTCGCGAGCGCATCGTGGTAGGGGGCCGGCGCATTACGCGCGAGGCGGTCGTCGAGCACGTCGAAAGGGTGCGCCGGGCTGCGATGCGGGCTGGTG
>CAYZHO010000018.1:0-1804 GCA_964478045.1 uncultured Myxococcales bacterium
CACCCCCTGCCGACCGTTAGCTCGGCTCGGACGTAGTGCAGTAGCGCCCGCGGAAGTAAAGGAGCGGTGCTTTCTCAGGTGCCGTGACTTCTCCGCGCTCGACACGCCCGAGGACGATGGTGTGGTCTCCGGCCTCGAAGCGGTCGGTGACTTCACACTCGAGGTGGGCCAGTGTACCGGCGATCAATGGAACGCCCCCGATTCCTGCCCGGTGAGCGACGCCATCGAGACGATCGCAGCCGGAGGTCGCCGCCGACGCGAAGCGAGCGGATAGCTCCTGCTGATCGGCGCTCAGGATGTTGATGCCGAAACGATCGGCGGACGTCATGCGGCGGTGCGCTTGTCCCCCGTTGGCCACGCAGACGAGAACCAAGAGAGGATCGAGGGAAACGGCGGTAAGGGAGTTGACCGTGAAGCCGTACGGGCCGTCCTCGCCGCCGGTCGTCACGATCGCAACGCCGGTAGCGAACTGCCCCATCACACGGCGAAACTCTGAAGCCTCCACGAGAGCCCCTTTCGCCAATCAAGCGGGTGGTGCGAAAGGGGGGACTTGAACCCCCACGGCCTCGCGGCCACAGGATCCTGAATCCTGCGCGTCTGCCAGTTCCGCCACTTTCGCGCGCCGGCGTCGCGGCCGGGAGCGGCCGCCGCCTACAGCGAAGTCGATTCTAACGGATCACAACAAGGCCGCAAGCAAGCAACCGAGTGGCGCTTTCCCATGAGCGCATTGCGGCGCACGGCCAGTAGTTCGCGGATGACGCCCCACAGGACGCGCGGCCGCAACCCGGTCGCCCTGCCGTAGCGTCGCGGAAAATGTGGCACCGGCTTCTCTACCCACGTGGCACCCGCCAGGCGAGCCCGCGTGAGCAACTCGGCGCTGATGAGAGCCCCCGTAGCAGAAAGCTCGATTCGTTCGAGAACCCTGCGCGCGATCAACTTGAAGCCGCAGTTCACGTCCCGATAGCCGCCCCCGAAAAACAATCGCACGAACACGCGGCTGAAGATCCAGCCCGCAGCTTTGCGCCAGGGAGGGTCGGCGCGCCGCTCGCGGTAGCCGAGCACGAGGTCCACTTTCTCGCGCTCCGGCCACAAGCCGGCGAGTGCCTCGATTCGAAACTGGCCGTCTCCGTCAATGAGCAACACGTAGCGCCCGCGGGCGTGCTGCAGGCCGCTACGCACGGCCGCCCCGTACCCGCGATTGCGATCGTGCCGCAGTGTCCGCAGCCGTGGCTCCTCGGCTTGCAGTCGCTGGAGCACTGCCGGGGTAGCATCCGTACTACCGTCGTCCACGACGTCGATCTCAAAGCGTACGCCAAGCCGATCGAGATAACTGCTAGCGGCCCGCACGACGGCGCGAATATTCTCCTGCTCGTTGTAAACTGGGATGACAACGCTCAGCTCAGGTGCCGCTGGCGTTGTCCGCGCGCTTCGGCCCCCGTACAATCCGAACGAGTACCGGTGACCCGCCGCCGCGAGCCCAGGACCGTTCGCATCGACCCCACGCGCCCGACTCCGGTTTGGGCCATGCTCGTGGTACTCGCCGGCATCCTGGCCGGATTTTCGCTCCTGGCCATGTACATGCGCCATCACCACGCTTGGACGGAGCGACTTCTGGCTCGAATCGCTTGGCCCGGAGAGCCCACGAGTCTGGCGGCCGATCCGGCGCTCAGAACCCAACTGCGCGTGGCCGACGCTCGCGCTTGGTATTCCCGCCTGGCCGACGGCACTCCGGTCCTCGTCGTCCGTGCCCGCCTCCGGAACGAGGCGCTGGTGGAGGTCTCGCAAGTGGTCGTCGAGGGACGCG
>CAYZHO010000018.1:1814-2337 GCA_964478045.1 uncultured Myxococcales bacterium
CTCTCGACCGACGGAACTACCCTCGGCATTGCCGATACTCGGTGCGGGAAGGTCGTCTCCGACGGCCTGCTGCGCCGCTTGCGCCTGGACGAACTCGAGGCGCTGGCCGAGATCACCCCGCAGCGCGATGCCAGCGCCCGGCCGGGCGGCACGGTCTCCTGTCAGCTCGCGTTTCCCAAGATCGACGCCGGCGCTTCCACGGTGCTGCTCAGGGTTGTTTCGGCGGAGCCCCTTGCTGGTCACTCTCCACCTCTTTTTCGCCCTCGCGGGGGGTGACGTCGATCTCGTCGGGCGCTTTTAGCGAACGGCGGAAGTTGCGAATACCCCGACCGAGCCCTTCGCCGATTTCGGGAAGTTTGCCCGCTCCGAACATGATCAAGATGATGACCAGGATGATAATGAGCTCGGGTACGCCAAGACCGAACATCGTGTCACCTCGCCAGGGCTCCGGTCGAGTCCGCGGTCATGATAGACGATCGCTCCCGCCACGGCCAGCCGGCTCTCAAGGCCGCCATGCCAGGAC
>CAYZHO010000018.1:2347-7140 GCA_964478045.1 uncultured Myxococcales bacterium
TGCCAGGACCGGATGGCGGGCAGCTCGAGTCTCGTCGAGGCGGGCAACCGGCGTTTCGTGCGGAGCGTGCCGGACCACTTCCGGCGTCTCCCGCGCTTCGCGGTCGATGGCTATCAGCGCATCCGCAAACGCATCGAGTGTCTCGAGGCTTTCGGTCTCGGTCGGCTCGATCATCAAAGCCCCGTGGACGACGAGCGGGAAGTAGATCGTCGGAGCGTGAAATCCGTAGTCAAGCAGCCGCTTTGCAATGTCGAGGGTTTTGATTCCGGTCGCCGCTTGCCGCTTGTCCGTAAACACCACTTCGTGCAGGGATGGTGTCTCAAACGGTAGGTCGTAGGTCCCGGCCAAGCGCGCGCGCAGGTAGTTCGCCGCCAGGACGGCACCTTCGGTCACTTCGGTCAGCCCGTCCCTGCCACAAGCGAGCAAGTACGCGTAAGCTCGAACGAGAATGCCGAAGTTGCCGTAGAACGATCGCACTCGGCCTATGGAACGGGGGCGCTCGTAGTCCCACTCGAGCAGCCCGTCGCACTCCTTGAGTCGCGGCACGGGCAAGAACGGCTCGAGCTCAGCCCGCACGGCGACAGGACCCGCTCCTGGTCCCCCGCCGCCATGGGGGGTCGAAAACGTTTTGTGAAGATTGAACTGGAGGACGTCCACCCCCATATGGCCTGGCTTGGCCTTGCCGAGCAGAGCGTTCATGTTCGCCCCGTCCATATAGATCAGCCCGCCGGCCTCGTGCACGGCTTCGGCAATCGCCTCCATTTCGGCTTCGAAAAGCCCGAGTGTATTGGGATTGGTCACCATCAGGCCGGCGACGTCTTCGTCGAGCAGGCGCCGGACGTCCTCGCAGCGCATCAGCCCGCGCTCGTCGCACGGGACCGTGACGGCGCGATAGCCGCTCAGCGCAGCACTGGCAGGGTTGGTGCCGTGAGCACTGGCGGGTATGAGCATTTTCTCGCGCGCCCGGCCCCGCTCTTCATGCCAGGCCCGGATCATCTTCACCCCGGTCAGTTCGCCGTGGGCGCCGGCCGCAGGCGCCAAACTCACGGCGTCGAGACCGCTGATTTCCGCCAGCCACTGTTCGAGCTCGCGCATCAAGCGCAAGGCGCCCTGCACGGTCTCGGCCGGCGCATATGGGTGTATTTGAGCGAAGCCCGGAAGGCTGGCTAGCTCTTCGTCGGCAGGGGGGTTGTATTTCATCGTACAGGAGCCGAGCGGGTAAAAATGCGTCATCGCCGAGTAGTTCAGCCGAGCCAACCTGTGGTAATGGCGCACGACCTCCGGCTCCGAAAGCTCGGGAAACCCGGTCAGGTCTTCGCGCAGGAGGCTGGGATCGAGGCCGCACTGGCAGCCGCCGCTTAGGTCGACCCCCGAGCGGCCGGGTCGCGATTTTTCGAAGATCAGTGGCTCGACGATTCGGGTCACGACCTGAAGCCTTCCGCCATGAGCTCAACCAGCCGTTCCACGTGCTCGTCCTCCGCACACTCGGTCACGGTCACCAGCAGCGCGTTCTCAAGCTCCGGCCGGTCCTTCTCCAAAAGCCCGAGAAGGACCCCAGGCACGACACCGGCGGCCACTGCTTTTTTGAACCAGCCGTGGCCTGACGGCGCCCGGACCACGAACTCGTTGAAGAACGGGCCCGAAAACACGCGCGCGCACCCTGCCTCGCGCTCCAGGCGCTCGGCCACCCAGTGTGCTCGACTCGCGTTGTACTCGGCAAGGCGGCGCAAGCCGAAGCGGCCGTGCAGCCCTAGGTAGACCGTTACGGCAAGAGCCGCCAGCCCCTGGTTCGTGCAGATGTTCGAGGTCGCCCGCTCGCGGCGGATGTGTTGTTCGCGCGTAGCCAGGGTAAGCACGTAACCGCGCCGACCGGTATCGTCCAGGGTCTCGCCCACGACGCGGCCGGGCATCTGCCGGACGTACTGCCTTTTGGTGGCAAACAGGCCGACCCCCGGCCCGCCGTAGGAAGGCGGCAGGCCGAAGCTCTGCCCTTCCGCCACCGCTACGTCGGCACCGAGGCGTCCGGGCGCTTGGAGAAGCGCCAGGGCCAGCGCTTCCTGGGTTACGCTTATCGCAAGCGCACCCCGGGCATGCGCGATCTCGGCGGCGCCGGCCAGGTCGTCGATGACGCCGTAGAAGTTTGGGTAGCCCACGCAAACGGCCGCCACGTCCTCCCGGCACATCTTCTCGAGTGCTTCAAGATCGGTTCGCCCGTCGCCGCCTGCGGGCACGTACTCGACCTTGCCCCGGTCTGAGCCACGCAGGTACGTCTCCACGACGGCGCGGTACTCCGGGTGGACGGCCCGGGAGACGAGAATCCTCCTGCGCCCGTTGCCCAACCTCAGGGCCATGAGCACAGCCTCGGCCAGCGCGGATGCTCCGTCGTACAGGCTCGCGTTGGCGACGTCGAGCCCCATCAGCAACGTCACATAAGTTTGAAACTCGAAAGCGGCCTGCAAAGTGCCCTGGCTCACCTCCGGCTGGTAGGGCGTGTACGCAGTGGCGAACTCCGGACGGGCTAGGACGTGCCGCACCGCAGCCGGCACGTAGTGGTAGTAACAGCCGGCGCCCTGAAACGACGCGCACAGCCGGTTGGCAGCGGCAAGCCCTGCGACCTCCGCAACCACTTCTCGCTCGCCGCGCCCCGGCGGCAGATCGAGCGAGGCCCGCTCGCGCAGGGCGGCCGGAATGCTCTCGAACAGCGCCCCAACCGACGCAGCCCCAATCGTCTCGAGCGCCCGCGCTACGTCCCTTTCGCTGTATGGGATGAAGCGCACTCTCTCAGGACAGCTCGTTGATCAGGGCCTCGTACTCCTCGGCCGTAAGCAGTTCCTCGAGCTCTTCCTCGTTCTCTGGCTTCATCCGGACCATCCACCCGTCGCCGTAGGGATCCTGGTTGATGATCTCCGGACTGTTCGGAAGCTCGTCGTTTACCTCGGTGACGACGCCGGTAACCGGCGCGTAGACGTCGGAGACGGCCTTGACCGACTCAACCACGGCCAGAGGTTCGTCCTTGGATACCGGCTCACCGTCCACGTCAGGCAGTTCGACGTAAACGATGTCGCCTAGTTGGTCCTGGGCGTAGTCGGTGATGCCGACCAGCACGGTTCCATCGTCCTCGAGTCGAACCCACTCGTGCTCCTTCGTGTACCGAAGGTTGTCGGGGAACTCCATGGCAACACCTCACTCGAAGCTTACGTCGATCGTCGATTGCGCGAGTAGAAAGGCAATTCGACCACTCGCGCCCTCCGCTGCTTCCCCCTCACCTCGACGCGAACACCGGCCGTGTCCGCATCGCGATCGACCAGTGCCAGTGCGATGGCACGCCGTACCCAGGGGCCGTAGGATCCGCTGGTAACAATGCCAATCTTCTCGCCGGAAGCAACAACCGAACATCCCTCTCGTGCTATTCCTTCCTCGATTTCCAGACCGATCAAGCGCCGGCTTACGCCACCGCGGCTAGCCCGCTCGAGCGCCTTGTAGCCCGTGAGCTCGGGCCGGTTTAGTTTGACGACCCAGCCGAGGCCGACTTCGAACGGGCTGATGTCTTCCCCGAGCTCGTGCCCGTAAAGAGGCAAGGCCGCCTCGAGCCGCAAGGTGTCGCGGGCGCCGAGACCAGCAGGCACGGGTCCGCCCTCGCCGAGCGACAACAAGGCCTTCCACAAGCGGGCGGCCATCTCCGGTGCTACGAACAGCTCAAATCCGTCTTCCCCCGTGTATCCCGTGCGCGCCGCCAATACGTCGGCGCCCGCCACCGAAACCTCGGCTACTTCGAAGCGCCGCAGCGGCGGCAAGCTCCCGGCCAGCCGCCCGACGGCCTCAGCCGCCCGCGGGCCCTGGACGGCCAGCAGAGCGTAGTCGTCGCTACGGTTTCGCACCACGGCCCCCCGCGGAGCTCGATCGCGCAGCCATTCGAAGTCTTTCTCGGTGTTCGCAGCGTTCACGCACAGAAGGAAGCGGTCGGCCGCAAGGCGATAAAGGATCACATCGTCGACCACCCCCCCTGTTGGATTGGTGATCAGGCTGTATTGGCCCTGGCCGGGCCGCAGGCGCCGGGCATCGTTGGCGAGCAAGCAGGCGCAGCACCGCTCCGCTTCGGCCCCCGATATCTCTACCTCGCCCATGTGGCTAACGTCGAATACCGCAGCATTGCGCCGCGCGGCCACGTGTTCGGCGACGATCGAGCTGTATTGGACCGGGAGCTCCCAGCCGGCAAACTCCACCATTTTGCCACCGGCGGCGACGTGCTCGTCATACAGCGGTGTGCGTCTCACGATCCTCCCTCGGCCGCCGATCGCCTGCGGCACGCTTCCACCGTGTTGCTCAGCAACATGGCCACCGTCATGGGCCCCACACCCCCGGGCACCGGCGTAATGAACCCAGCTCGCCGGCTGGCCGCCTCGAATTCGACGTCTCCCACCAGCCGGCCGCCCACGCGGTTGATTCCAACGTCGATCACGACGGCGCCCGGCTTGATCCACTCCCCGCGGACGAGCTCCGGGCGGCCTGCCGCTGCAATCACGACGTCGGCACTCGCTACGCGCTCGGGCAAATCGGGAGTGCGCGAATGGCAGATCGTGACCGTCGCGTGTCGTTCGAGCAGCATCATCGCCACCGGCTTTCCCACCAGCGCGGACCGGCCGACTACGACCGCGGAGCGGCCGCAAAGGTCGACGCCGGTCTCTTCGAGCAAGCGCATGCAGCCAAGCGGCGTGCACGGGCGCAGGCCCGGCCGTCCGGTGAACAAGGCGCCCTGGTTGGCCGGGTGGAGCCCGTCGACGTCCTTGGCAGGA
>CAYZHO010000018.1:7150-11197 GCA_964478045.1 uncultured Myxococcales bacterium
GCGTCGAGGTGATCCGGCAGTGGCAACTGAACGATGATGCCGTCGATCTCGGGACGCTCGTTGTACGCCCGGATCACCCCGAGGAGCTCCTCCCTGCTCGTGCTGGCAGGCAACTCGGCCGCCTCCGAGTGGATTCCCACTTCGCGCGCTTCGCGTTGCTTGCGCCGCACGTAGACGCGAGAGGCCGGGTTGTCTCCAACCAAGATCGTGGCAAGGCCAGGCGGCCGCTTGCCAGCGGTCAAACGAGCCTGGATGTTCTCGGCAAGGGCGGAGCGGATCTTAGCCGCCAGCGCTTTGCCGTCGATCACCATCGCTCCCATCAGCGTCCCCTCAGCTAATTGCGCCGCACGCCACGACCCCGGGCTGTGCCTCGTTCATCGCACTTTGCGGACCATGTCTTCCACGAGAGACTCCACTGCTTCCCTGGCAACCTCTAGTGCCGTCTTTGACACCCTCGTGGCTCCGCGCACAACACGGGTGAAGCCCTGTTGCCAGCGGGCCGGAGCGCGGTCGTCCCAGTCACGGTACCCCCGCCAGATGGCGGCTTGGCTCGCGCTATCGATGAGGGCTGCGTAAACGGCCGCTCCCGCCCTGCGTCCTGGAGCCCGCGGGTCTCCCATTCGCGCTCTCAACTCGAGCAGCGCTCCCACTAGAACCGCGTCGACGCCTTCGCGGGCGCGCAGGTTTCGCATGGTCTCGGCCATCGTCGCCCCCCGGGCGGCTTCGACCCGACCCTCCTCCACCAGGACGAACCGGGGGTGGCTGTCGAGGACTTCGTAGAAAAACGCCGTCACGAGCAGGGCATCCTCTCGGGAGGTCGGCGCCATCACGAGCCGATCCGGGCAGAGGTCGCACTCCACCACGCCACGCTCATCCCGGTAGGCCAGCGGCAGGATTGCGACCTTGAGGCTTGCTCCCCGCTCGCCGCGGGCGAGCCCAGGCAACGCCTCCCGTATGCTCGCACAGCCACTTCCCCCCACCGCGACGACGAGCGAGCAGCAAAGCGCCGCCCAGCCCCGCAGCTTTGCTCTCATGCTGGCCGAATGCCCAGCTCGCGCAACTGGGCCGGGTCAACCGGAGCCGGCGCCTCCGTGAGGAGACAGGCAGCCCGCTGCGTCTTGGGAAACGCAATCACGTCGCGAATCGAGGGTGCACCGACCAGCATCGCTACCAGCCGGTCCAATCCGAGCGCCAAGCCGGCGTGCGGGGGCGCCCCGTAGGAGAGCGCTTCGAGCAAGAATCCGAACTTTGCCTGGGCTTCTTCCGCGTCGATCCCCAGTAGCGCGAACACGCGCTGCTGGACGTCCGGGCGGTGGATTCGCACCGATCCGCCCCCCAGCTCTACTCCATTGAGGACCACGTCGTATGCGTCGGTCCGAACCGAAAGTGGTTCGCTTTCCAGGCGCTCGAGGTCCTCCTCGCGAGGAGCCGTGAAAGGGTGATGCAGCGCTTGGTAGCGCTGTTCTTCCTCGTCGTATTCGACTAGCGGAAAATCGGTAATCCAGACGAACGCGTAGCGATCCTCGGGGATGCGGCCGAGAGCCTCCGCAACCCGGCACCGGAGCGTCCCCAGCACTTGGTGGACCACCCGGGGGCGGTCTGCTCCAAACAGCAAGAGATCCCCCTCGCCAAACTCGGTTCGTTCGGCCAGAGCCTGCCGCTCGCCCTCAGAAAAGAACTTCACGATCGGTGACTGCCAATCTCCGCCGCTTCGTTTGATCCACGCCAGGCCCTTGGCACCGAGTTCCCCGGCTAGCGCCGTCAGGTCGTCGATCTCTTTGCGCGACATCGCCGCACCCCCGTCGACCCGCAGGACCTTGACCACCCCGCCACCGTCGAGGGCTGCCCGGAACACCTTGAACTCGCTGTCCCGGAAGACGTCGCTCACGTCGGTAAGCTCCATCGCGAATCGAAGGTCCGGCCGGTCCGTTCCGTACCGCGAAACCGCCTCGTCGTAACTCATGCGGGCAAAGCGAGTCTCGGGATCCAGCCCCGCGAGTTCCGCAAAGACCCGCCGCAAGAGCGACTCGACGATGTCCATGACATCCTCTGCCCCGGCAAACGACATCTCGAGATCGATTTGGGTAAACTCGGGCTGGCGGTCGGCACGGAGGTCCTCGTCCCGGAAGCACCGTGCAATCTGAAAGTAACGATCCACCCCCGCGACCATGAGCAACTGCTTGAACAACTGCGGCGACTGAGGCAGCGCAAAGAACTTGCCCGGATTCACCCGGCTCGGCACGAGGTAATCGCGCGCACCTTCTGGGGTGCTGCGCGTAAGCATCGGGGTCTCGACCTCGATGAAGCCGTGATCGCTCAAATGCTCCCGGGCGATCCGGCACACCTGGTGTCGCACTGCCAAGTTCCTTTGCATGCGTGGCCGCCTCAAGTCGAGATAGCGGTACCGCAAGCGCACATTCTCGGTCACATGCGCGTCGTCCTCGATGGCGAACGGCGAGGGCTTGGCGGCGTTCAAAATTTCGAGCCGGTCCGCTAAAAGCTCGACCGTGCCTGTTGGTATTTTCGGATTCACCGTCTCTTCGCTGCGCCGCCGCAGAACGCCTTCGACTTCGATGACGTATTCGTTACGCAGCTCTCCGGCGAGCCGGTGGGCGTCCCCGCTGTCGGCCGGATTGAACACGACCTGTACGATCCCCGACCGGTCCCGGAGGTCGACGAAAATGACGCCACCGTGATCGCGGCGAGTGGCCACCCACCCGGTCAAGACCAAGCGCTTGCCACAACTGTCCTCGCGAACTTCGCCGCAGTAACAACTACGCTTCACAGCGTTTCATCCTTTCGATCGCAGCTACGATTTCCTCGGCCGGGGCGTCGAGCCGCACGACAGCTTGCTGGGACCCCTGCCCGCGGAGGTCCTTGATGGTGAACGTCCCCCTGGCTAGTTCCTCTTCTCCCACCACCGCCACGAAGCGGATTCCGTCTTTATCGGCGCGCCTAAGCTGCGCTTTCAGGCGCCTTGCGGACGAGCCGAGCTCGACAACGATGCCGACCGCTCGCAGGCGGCGCGCCAGCCCCAAAGCGGCCGCTGCCGCCCGCTCTCCGACCGGGGCTACCAAAATGGCCGCCACCGGCTCCGGAGCAGCTTCGGCCGTGGCCAGCTCCATGCGCTCCAACCCGAACGCAAAGCCAATGCCAGGCACCGCAGGCCCGCCCAACTGCTCAACCAAACCGTCGTAGCGGCCTCCGCCGCCGACTGCATTCTGCGCTCCGAGCTGCGGCGCTACGACTTCAAACGCCGTTCGGCAATAGTAGTCGAGGCCCCGCACCATCCGGGGATTTGCGACCACTTCAATTCCCTCGGCGGCCAACAGGGCCCGCAAGCGGTCGTGGTGGGCCCGGCATGGCCGGCATAAATAATCGAGCACGACCGGCGCGTCGGCCATCAGCTCTTGGCACCGCTCGACCTTGCAGTCGAGCAGCCGCAAGGGATTGAGCTCAATCCGTTGCCGGCAGTCAGCACACAGATCTTGTTTGCGCCGCTCGGCAAACTCCACCAGGGCCCGCCGGTAGGCTGGCCGGCATGCGCTGTCGCCAAGGGAGTTGAGCTCGATGCGCACCCCTTCGAGGCCAGCCGCAGTGCACAGATCAGCAACTAGGCAAACGGTCTCGGCATCCGCCTCGGCATCGTCGCGGCCGAGGAACTCAGCCCCGATCTGGGTGAACTGCCGCAGCCTTCCCTTCTGCGGCCGCTCGCGCCGAAACATCGGCCCCACGTAGTAGAGCTTCGCGATCGGCATCGAGCGGCTGAGCCCAGCCTCGAGGTAGGCCCGCACGACCGATGCTGTCCCCTCGGGCCTAAGGGCCACGAGGGTGCCGTCGCGATCCTCGAAGGCGTACATTTCTTTTTGAACTATATCAGTAGTGGCTCCCACCGAACGCTCGAACAGCTCGCCCCGCTCGAGCAAAGGAATTTCGATTTCCCGGTAACCGTAAGCCTCGAGCACGCCGATCGCCGCCTCGAGCAAGCGCCTGCGCCGCGCGGCCTCGGCCGGCAGCACATCGCGAAACCCCTTGACGGAACGAACT
>CAYZHO010000018.1:11207-21520 GCA_964478045.1 uncultured Myxococcales bacterium
CGAACTGCCACGAGTCGGGAATCCCTTCGGAAAGGCGATTCCCGGCATGTTCCGACGAGACCCCGAAATAGTCAACGGCGGCGTGCAGCTTGCACGTCAAGGCGGCCGTTGCGGCCAACGCGCACCGAGACGGCTCCATCGAGGTCTGTGCGCCAAACGCGAGCTCCGGCTTCGCCCAGTCGCACGAGCGTTTCCTCCCGGGGCAGCCCGAAGCGATCGCAGCGCGCCGCCGAGACAATTGCACACTCAGGCCTTATGCTCTCGAGCCACTCGCGCGACGAAGAGCCGGCGCTTCCATGGTGGGCGACTTTGAGCACGTCTGCGTGGCCGAGAACCCCGGCCAACGCGGCTTCCACCTGCGAGGAAGCGTCGCCCATCCACACAAGGCGCCTGCCCGCAAAGTCGACAGTGAGAATCACGGAACGGTCGTTGTCGCTGCAAGGGCCACTGTCGGCTAGCGGCCACCAGGCGGCCAGCCGCCAGCCCTCCGCGCCCGTTCGGCGAGCCCACGGCAGGGAGCCTGCACCCGGCACAACGATCCTGGTTCCAGCGGCTTGCATGCGCTCGAGAGCCGCCTCGAAGCGCTTGTCCGGACACGAGCCGCCGCCGTACCAAAGCTCGCCTACCTCGAACTCGTCAGCTAGTTCGATTGCCCCTGGCCAGTGGTCCGCCTGTACGTGCGAAATAACGAGATAGTCGATGCGGCCCACCTGCATGCGCCGCAACACGGGCTCCACGACCGAGCGACCGCGCCCAACCGCCCCGCCGTCGACGACGACGACCTTGCCCCCGGGCAGGCGAACGACCGACGCGTCGCCGTGTCCCACGGCCAGGTACACGGCCTCGAGTTTGCTTGAGTCGTACCGGCGGTGTGCCAGCCGCAGGCCCTCGGCGCCGCCCGCAATCAACAGAAGCGAAATCAACACGGGCCAACCCGAAGGCCGCGCCGCTACCAGCAGAGCTGCGGCAACCAGCGCCCACGTCAGCACTGGGCCAGGATCCACTACGGAAACCGGCGCGCCCGGCAGCTGGGCGACCCCGTTGGCCACAGCAGCGATACCGCTTCCTGCGATCCCGGCTGCCGCCAGAAGTAGCCGGGCCATTCCCGGCGCCAAAGGCAACAAGCATACGCCCGCTAGTCCGGCGGCAACGGCCCCAGCAGCTGCGGGAGTCGCCAGGAGGTTGGCAATCGGGGCCCACAGCGGGAGCCGATAAAACGAATGCGCTAAGATTGGCCACGTAACCAGTGAACAATACAGAGAAATCTCCGCGGCCGACCATATCCACGGCCGGCTGGCCAGCGGTGGAGGCCTCCTGCTCCTAGCGATCAGAACCGCCGTTGCGGCAAAAGACAGTTGAAAGCCGACTTCCCGGGCAATCCCCGGACGCAAGACCCCGAGGATCACCGCGGCCGCGCTGAGGCCCGCCCACGGATTGGCGCGGGCACCTCGCCAGAGAGCCACTGTGGCCACCGCGGCCATGAGCACGGCACGTAGAACCGAGACTCCACCTCCGCTGAGTGCCGCGTAGGCACCGACTGCGGCGCCCGCGGCGGCGGCCCCCACCCGCTCGGGGTCGCGGCCGGAAGTGGCAAGCCGGGCTCGCAAGGGCCATGCACGAACAAGCATCCACATCGCACCTGCGACCAGTCCCACGTGGAGTCCGGATATTGCGAGCAGGTGACCGAGTCCGGCCGCGCGCATTGCCGCAATCAGTTCCTCGTCCAGATAGCTTCGGTCGCCTACCACCATCGCCGCGACCAATGCGCCGCCCTGGCCGGCGGCCGCCTGGTTGGCGGCCCGAGCCGCGTTCCCGCGCACGCGAGCCCACCATGCCCACAGTCCCTGCGCCGCCTCGGCGCGTACGTCCGTCCCATCCCAGACGAAGGCCGACGCAAATACGCCTCGGCGCTCGTTAAACCCCCGCCAGTCGAACTCTCCCGGGTTGCCGTAGTTCTCGATAGGACGAGCGGCGCTCTCGAAGCTGAGACGGCTACCCAGGGGCCAAGGCTCGGCCGGCGGGTGCCGTACACTCAGCCACAGCCCACCGCTCGCCGGCTGCCACGAGGACCCCTTGCGCAGAGCTCGCACTACGACGCGCCCCCGCCATCCCCGGCGCCCGTTCTTGCCCGCTTCCAGGAGGTCGGCCTGCCAGCCCCAGCGCGCCTTGCGCGCTTGGCACGAAAGCGCTCGCTCTTTCACCCACGCGGGCGCCGACGCCGGCGATCGCGTGGCCAAAACGGCCGCCGCAAGCGCCGCAAGCGCGGCGCAACCGCTCGGCCGCAGTTGCCCTACTCGCCGAGCGCCCCAGGCCGCATATAGGATCACTAGTCCGCCCACCAGCAGCAGCGCTCCCGTGCGTCCGAGTTCGGGCGCTAGCGCCTGGGCGAGGACCGCCGCCACTGCGATCGGTAAGCAAGCGGGAGGGGATTGGCGATTCACTGCACCGCTCTCCGTCGCTCCCCATTCGACCCTGACGGGCGCGAATGCGCGGGGCAACGGGTGCGACCGCCTCCCATTCCCACTTGGTTATGACGGGCGTGTTTTTTTTGCTCACCTGTCCGGCCACTCGCCGCCAGCGGGCGGGGGCTCCTCCCGGACAGGGCTACTCGCAAGGGCCGGTCGCAGCTGCCTCTGCGCCTGCCTTTAATGCCTCGAGGATCCGGCGGGCGGTCTCGCGGCCGATCCCTGGCACTTGGCAAAGATCGTCGAGTGAGGCTTCGCGCACACCCTGGATGCTGCCAAATCTAGTCAGCAGAGCCTTTCTCTTTGCCGGGCCGATCCCTGGAACCCTATCGAGCTCGGAGCGCAGGCGCCGCCGCGCGCGCACTTTGCGGTGGAAACTAATCGCGAAGCGGTGAGCCTCGTCGCGAATCTGGGCGAGCAAGTGGAGCGCGTCCGAATGGGGCTTGAACGAAACCGGGTTGGCACGCCCTGGGCGAAAGACCCGATCGACCACGCGCTCGACCGATGCCGCGCGTGCATCGCCGATCACACGCTCCTTGGCGATCGCCGCCAGTTCGATCCCCGTCACCCCGAGCTCTCTGGCGGCCTCGACGGCCATTGCAAGCTGCCCCCGCCCGCCGTCGATCAGAAGAAGATCCGGCAGCCCCCCTTCATCGCGGCCGCGAACCAAGCGGCGGCTGATCACTTCCTTGATCGCGGCAAAATCGTCGTTGCGCTGCACTCCTCGCAAGCGATACCGGCGGTAGCCGGACCGATCCGGGACCCCTTCGTCGAACGCAACCAGGGAGGCCACCACCGCCTCTCCGTGCACGTGAGAGACGTCCACGCACTCGATGCGCTTGGGCGTATCGCGCAGCCCCAACCGCCGGCCGATTTCCACCAACACGCGCTCGCGGCGGCTGCTGTCGTCGAGCCGCTCGCGCAGCCCCTGGCGGGCGTTCTCCATGGCAAGCTCGACGAGCCGGCGGCGCTCGCCCCGGCGCGGCACCAGAACCCGAACCGCACGGCCTCTCTTTGCGCTCAAATACGAGGCCAGGGCATCCGCGCTGTCGATCGGCGCGGCCAGCAGCACCTCGTCCGGAACGAAGCGCTCGCCTTCGTAGAAGCGAGCAGTCAGCGAAGAGAGCAGCTCCTCCTCGGGCAGCTCGAAGTCTTCGAAGTGGTAGGACAAGTGGCCCACGAGCTTGCCGGCACGCACCAGGAGGACCTGGGCCTCGACGAGACCGCCTTCCCGGCACAGGGCGAACACGTCCCGGTCCCCGCCACCGTGACTGACCACGGCTTGTTTCTCAGCGATCTTCTCGATCGCGAAGAGTCGATCCCGCAGGCGTGCGGCTTCCTCGAACCGCTCGGCCTGCGCCGCTTCCATCATCTGGCGCCGGAGCTGCTCGACCAACTCGTCCGTCTTGCCCTCAAGCAGTCGAATCGCGGCTTCGAGCAGGCGGCGGTACTCGGTTTCGTCGACGTCGAGAACGCATGGCCCGAGGCAGCGGCGGATCTGGTACTCGAGGCACGGCCGCGTGCGATTGCGGAACACGGTGTCCGAACACGTCCTCAACGGGAAAATCCGCCGGATCGTTTCGAGCGTCTCGCGCAGGCCGCTGGCGGAGGCGTACGGTCCGAGATACGTGTTGCCGTCGCGCACAATGTGGCGGGTCGCATAGATCCGCGGCCAGCGGTCCTTGGTGGTGATTTTGACGGAAAGGTAACTCTTGTCGTCCTTCAGGCGAATGTTGTAGCGGGGGCGGTACTGCTTGATCAGGTTGTTCTCGAGAATCAGCGCCTCAGTGTCACTGGCGGTGACGAGGGTTTCAACGTCGGCCGCGCGCTCCATCAGGAATCGCACGTGGTAGCGGCCGTCTCCGGCGCCGGCGTAGCTGCGTAGGCGCGCGCGAAGATCCTTGGCCTTGCCCACGTACAGGACTTTCCCGCGCTTGTCCTTGAACAAGTAGACACCCGGTCGCCGCGGGATGCTCGGCAAGCGCTGTTCGAGCCAGCCGATCGCGGCCGTGCCGGCCTGTTCAGCCATGGACTCCTAGTTCCTCTTGCTCGAGTCGCAACGCCTGGTCGCGGAGCTCGGCCGCGCGCTCGAAGTCGAGCCGCGCCGCCGCCGCGCGCATCTCCTTCCGCAGGCGCTCGATCTCCCGGCGCACGTCGCCGCGCGCGTATAGCGCCCTACCCTCGGCCACCTCGGGCAGCGGCCCGTAGTCGGCCTCGGCCATCCGAACGATCGGATCATCGAGCGCTTTCGTTACTGTGCGCGGCACGATCCCGTGCTCCTCGTTGAAGCGCTGCTGCACGCGGCGCCGCCGCTCGGTCTCCTCGATCGCTCGGCGCATCGAATCTGTAACCTCGTCCGCGTACAGGATCACCGTTCCGTTCACGTTACGCGCCGCCCTGCCCATCGTTTGAATGAGCGACCGAGTCGACCGCAGGAACCCCTCCTTGTCGGCGTCGAGAATCGCAACCAGGGACACCTCCGGCAGGTCGAGCCCCTCGCGCAACAGGTTGATCCCAACCAGCACGTCGAACACCCCTTGGCGCAGGTCCCGGATGATCTCGACACGTTCGAGGGTGTCGATGTCCGAATGCAAGTACCGCACTCGAACCCCAACTTCCCTGTAGTAGTCCGTCAGGTCCTCAGCCATCTTTTTCGTGAGCGTCGTCACGAGTACTCGCTCGTTCGCGGCAACGCGGCGGCGGATCTCGGCAAGCAGATCGTCCACTTGATTGCTTGCCGGCCGCACCTCCACTTTCGGATCGACCAGGCCCGTCGGCCGAACGAGCTGCTCGACCACCACGCCGCCCGACTTCTCGAGCTCGTAGTCGCCGGGTGTGGCCGAGACGTAGATCACGGGTCCCAGTCGCGCTTCGAACTCGGCGAACGTCAGGGGGCGATTATCGAGCGCTGAGGGCAGGCGGAACCCGTACTCTACGAGCGTCTCCTTGCGCGAGCGATCACCGCGATACATCGCCGCCACCTGTGGAATCGTCACGTGGCTCTCGTCGATGAAGGTGAGGAATCCCGGCGGGAAGTAGTCTAAGAGCGTCGGCGGGCTCTCTCCGGGACGGCGCCCCGTCAGGTGGCGCGAATAGTTCTCAACCCCAGGGCAGGTCCCCATTTCGGACAGCAGTTCGAGATCGTACAGAGTACGTTGCTCGAGCCGCTGGGCTTCCAGCAGCTTGCCCTCGCGCCGCAACTCGGCCAGCCGCTCACCGAGTTCCTGGCGTATCGATTCGATCGCGCGCCGCAACCTCTCGCGCGAAGTCACGTAGTGGCTGGCCGGATACACGCACATCCGCTCGAGGCGGCGCACAACGGTTCCCCGTAGGGGATCCACTTCGCTGATCCGCTCCACCTCGTCGTCGAAAAACTCTACCCGCAGCGCATGCCGGTCCTCGTAAACCGGGAAGATTTCGACAATGTCGCCGCGCACTCGAAACGTTCCGCGGTAGAAATCGAGGTCGCTGCGCCGGTACTGAATCGCCACGAGTTTGCGCAGCACTTCGTCCCGATCGATCTGCATTCCCTCCTCGAGGAACAGCAGCTGCTCGAAGTACTCGTCCGGCGAACCGAGCCCGTAGATGCACGAAACAGAGGCGACGATGAGAACGTCGTTGCGCTCTAGCAGCGCCCGGGTGGCCGAGTGCCGCAGCTTATCGATCTCGTCGTTGATCGAGGCGTCTTTCTCGATGTACGTGTCGGTGCTCGGCACGTACGCTTCGGGCTGGTAGTAGTCGTAGTACGAGACGAAGTAGCGGACAGCGTTGTCGGGGAAAAGCTGCCGGAACTCGTTGTAGAGCTGGGCGGCGAGCGTCTTGTTGGGGGCCAGAACCAAGGTCGGCCGATTGAGGCGCTCGATCACGTTGGCCATGGTGAAGGTCTTTCCTGAGCCCGTCACGCCAAGCAGAACTTGGTGCTGCTGGCCTGCCCGGACGCCCTCCACCAAAGCCTCGACGGCTTGGGGCTGGTCACCTGCCAGCTTGAAATCGGTGACTAACTTGAAGCGACCCGTTCTCTCCATCTCGTGTCGCCGGGCCGCAGGCGCCGGCTGACACTACTTTACTGCGGGCCGCTGGTGCGCGCTATCAACCGCTTGTGGCGCTTGCCGGGTCGAACCGCCTTCCCAAAGGCAGCACCCCCGATCGGCCGCAGCCCAGGCGCCCGGCTGCGGCCGCCTCGCGCTCCGCTTGGTTTCGGTCAGCTTGGAACCGCAGGCTGCTACGGCGTAAGAGTGCTCATCGACCGGCTGAGCTGGATGATGGCCGGCGCCAGGATCACGATGAACATCGTGGGGAAGATGAAGAATACGAGCGGGAAGAGGAGCTTCACGGCCGCTTTGTTGGCCATCTCCTGGGCTCGCTGGCGCCGCCGATTGCGCACTTCCTCGGCGTAAACCTTGAGGGCTTCGGCGATCGAGCCGCCGAGCTTGTCGCTCTGGATCATGAAGGCCGCCAGCGCCTTGAGCTCTTCCACCCCGTTGCGGTTGCCGAGGTTGTGAAACGCCTGCTCGCGCGACAGCCCGGCTTGCAGCTCGTAGGTCATGTACTTGAGCTCCATGCCGAGCACATCCCTGCCCATTCGGGTACGTTCCTTCGCCACCCGGTCGATCGCCGCGTTCAAGCCAAGGCCCGCTTCCACGCAGATCGTCAGCATGTCGAGCACGTCGGGCAGAGCCTTGACGATCGCCGTTCTGCGCCGGTTGATTCGCCAGTTGAGATAAAACCTCGGCAAGTAAAGAGCGACAAGCGTGGCTAGCGCAGCGATGCTCACGGGTGCCGTCCCCTCGGTGAAGTGCCGCGCTACGAGGTAGCTCGTGGGCGTGGTGCTGAGTGCCAAGAGCAGGCGGATGCCATTGTACAGCGGCAGAGCCTTCGGTCCGCGGAAGCCCGCATGAGACAGGAGCTCGAGGATGTCGACGCG
This sequence comes from uncultured Myxococcales bacterium, assembly GCA_964478045.1. Lineage (GTDB taxonomy): Bacteria > Desulfobacterota > Binatia > UBA1149 > SPBQ01 > CAZQYE01. The sequence continues at coordinate 18,597 of CAYZHO010000018.1, forward strand.
CTTCTTCTCGTCGGATTGAAACGTGGCTTGCGACCAGAAACCGAGTTTCTCGATCAGAGCATAGGCCAGCCGCAACCGGCGATCCGTCACTTCTTCTTCGTCGCGAATACCGAGCGTCCCCGCGCGATCGGCCGTCACCGCCATCAGGCGCTTTGCCGCCACCGTTCGCCGGCCGCTGGTCACGTAGACGGCACCAACGAAAAGGAGCGCAAATCCGAGGAAAACCGAGAGTGCGATCAACTCCGCCACGGCGCCACCTCAGAAGTTCACGCGGCAAACCCGCCGGATGAAATAGAAGCCGATCAGCTCGAGCACGACGGCAACTTTGACCAGCGTGATGCCGATGTCGGTGGTCACCAGGGGCTTCAAGTATGCGGGCTGCATCGCGTTGATGATCACGCCCAGGGCCAGCGGCAGCGCCGCGATCACGTAACCGGAAATGCGCCCCTCGGCCGTCAGAGCCTTGACCTCCTGCTGCATCCGGAACCGCTCGCGAATCGTGGCAGCCAGATTGCCGAGGAGCATGTTCAGGTTGCCACCGACTTCGCGCTGCACGAGCAGCGCGGCAATGAACATGTTCAGGTTTTCATCTACTACTCGGGTGGCAAAGTTCTCCATCGCCTGCTTGACGGGAATGCCGAGGTGAATCTCCTCGACTGTCTCCCGGAACTCGAGCGCGATCGGATCCGGCATTTCTTCGGAGATGACTTGCATTGCTTTGTCGAGGGTATGACCGGCCTGGAGCGAGTTCTTCATCATCGTCAGCGCGTCCGGCAACTGCCGGGCGAACGCGTCGAAGCGCTTGCGCCGCTTCCACTCGACGATCCCCGGAGGCACCGCTCCGCCCAGCGCTCCCACGAACAACCCCACGCCCAGGCTGCCGGATGCCATCGAGCCGATCACCGCGCCCGAAACGAATAGCAGCACTGTCGCCAGGAGGATCGCGCCCGGGCTCGTGCGCACGCGTGCCTGCAACAGCCATAGCCGGATCATGCCGGCGAACGCAGCCCGCTCGAACAGCTTGTTGATGAACTCGATGTCGCTGAAGCGGGTCTCGCGAATGACCGACTGAATGGTCGCAGCGGCCGACACCTCGGCCTGCCGTGCGGCATTCCCCTCGAGCCGGTCTTTCAGCCGCTCGCGCGCCGCGTCTTCCCGCCGCCAGCTCCACGCTCCCTGGAACACGAGCGCGACGGCAGCGAACATGATCATCGCAATGGCGACTGGCTCGCTCACAGTCGGCGCTCCGCGAAGAAGTTCGGGCCGAGGTCGAAGCCAGCGGCCGCCAGGGTTGGCGCGCATTTCGGCCGGATGCCCGTCGTGCGGAAATACCCCTCGACTTTGCCGTGCGGGTCGATCCCGGTGGCGACGAACTCGAAGATGTCCTGGGTGCTGATCGTGTCGCCTTCCATCCCGGTGATCTCGGTCACTTTCGTGACCTTACGCGTGCCATCCCGCAGCCGAGCCTGCTGGATGATGATGTTCACGGCCGAGCTGATCTGCTGCCGCATGGCTTGCACCGGCAGATCGACGCCTGCCATCAGGATCATCATCTCCAACCGGCTCAGGCAGTCGCGCGGCGAGTTGGCGTGCAGCGTCGTGATCGACCCGTCGTGGCCGGTGTTCATCGCCTGGAGCATGTCGAGCGTCTCACCGCCGCGCACCTCGCCTACCACGATCCGGTCGGGCCGCATTCGCAGGCAGTTGCGAACCAGGTCTCGAGCGGTGATCTCGCCCTTCCCCTCGAGATTTGGCGGTCGCGTTTCGAGCCGGACGACGTGCGGCTGCTGTAGTTGCAGCTCGGCCGCGTCTTCGATCGTCACCACGCGCTCATCGTGGGGAATAAAGCTCGACAGGCAATTGAGAAGCGTGGTCTTACCCGATCCGGTTCCGCCCGAGACGATGATGTTCAGCCGGGCCTTCACGATCGCCTCGAAGAACTCGGCCATCTCCCGCGTCATGGAACCGAAGGCAATCAGATGCTGGATGTGGTACGGGTCGCGGCCGAAGCGGCGAATCGACAGGGCCGGTCCGTCGAGCGCGATCGGCGGAATGATGGCGTTGACGCGGGAGCCGTCGGGCAAGCGCGCGTCAACCATGGGGCACGCGGTGTCTACCCGCCTTCCTACTTGCGAAACGATACGGTCGATGATCTGCAGCAGGTGATCGTCGTCGCGGAAAGTAATGTCCGTGAGTTCGAGTTTTCCGTTCCGCTCCACGTAGACCTGCTTGGCCGAGTTCACCAGAATGTCGGAGACCGTGTCGTCCTTTAGCAGCGGGTCCAGCGGGCCAAATCCCAGCACCTCGCTGGTGATCTCAGCCTCCAGGCGGCGCCGGTCCTCGCGCGAGAGGGGAAGGCCTCCCTCTTCCAGGAGCTGCGCAATCACCGAGCGGATCTCGGCGCTGGCCTGATTCGGTTCGAGCGAGCCGAGCGCGGCCAAGTCGAGCCGCTCGATGAGTTCCGAATGAATCTTGACCTTTAGCTGCTTGAGGTGCTCCGAGGAAGCCCGCTGCGGCTTGAGCCGGCTGCGGGTACCCGCAGGTTGTGGCGCAGCCGCTCCAATCCCCGGCCGGCTAGGCGCGGGCCGCAAGGGCTCGGCTAGACCGGCCGAGTTGCCGTTGTCCGGACGAGGCCCGAGCTTGTTCGCTTTAGCAGGCCCTGTCGGTTCGCTACTCTCACGATCGCGAACTCGATCGAGGAGTCCCATCGGTTATGCCCTCGCTTCCGAAAAGAACCGCCCGAAGAGCCCGCCGCGGCTCGGCCGGGTCTTCGACGCTTCGCCGGCGACCGACTTGGCGATTTCCTCGATTGCCTCGACTAGCGGGCTTCGTGGATTGACTTTCTCGAGCGGTTTGCCGTGGTTCGCCGCCACGATCGCCGTCGCCTCGTCGACCGGCAGCGTGTAAGCGACTTCGAGCTTGAG
>CAYZHO010000019.1:0-12261 GCA_964478045.1 uncultured Myxococcales bacterium
ACTACTTGGAAATTGTACTTATCCCTGTCGAGCGTGGTAGGATCTGCGGGGTGAGTGGGGCATCAGCCGAACTCGTGCGGCTGATATCGGCCGAATCGCCGCAGCCGGAGCGCATCGCAGCCCTGCTCGACTCGCTCAACTTAGCCGAACAAATCGCGGCGGTCCGCAGCCTACGTGGACGCCGCGTGCAGCGCGCGCTCTGGCGCGTAGCCGCTGCCAACCCGCCGGTAAAGGTAACGGACTTGGTTCCTCCCGACTATCCGCCCGAACAACCGGCGGTTTTTCACGGCAAGAATTCGCTACCTGCGTTCACGAGCTTCGAGAAAATATGCTTTCGCCCCGAGGGAGCGCCTCCCGACTGCCTTTGGGGATATAACGAGACTCCGGCGAAAGTCTTCATCGGGCCTGGCTACTACGTGGTGCGCGATACACCTGGAGCCAGTTTCGGCGCGTGCGCGTTCGACTACACAGTGCTGCCCGAACGAGGACTGGCTGGCTGGCCTCCGGTGCGCTCCAATGCGGCCGGTCTTTCGCGCTTCGTCTATAACGGAACGATCGACTACGTGCGGCGCCTCGCCCGGGACGTCTTCATCGGCCAGGCGACCCGCAGAGGCCGTCCCTTGGATACCTACTTCGTCGTCGTGCGCGAGCTGTCCGCCTGAGGGGCCCGGGACTCATCCGGCCAGCGGCCGCCCTCGCGCGTCTTCATGTGGCGCGCGCGAAAGCCCTTCGTGTAGACCCACTCGCGCCAGTCGCGGCCTTGCTCGTCCGTGGCTTCCAGCGCAAAGGGCAGGTCGAGGATCGTGCCCGGCTCTTTCATTTCGGCAGCCGCGGCAAAGGCCGCCCGAATGATCGCCCGCTGCTCTTGCAGCTGATGCGGGCGCCCGATCTCGTTTCCCATCGGATAGTCGAGAAAAACGGCCCGTGGCGGCACGACGCGCTCGGTGATGTCGCGGCCCACTGACATGGTAAGCGTGGGAATCCCCGCTGCTTCGACGAAACGCGCAACCAGACCCACGGTCTGGTGGCACACGGGTCAAGCGGGAACGATATAGAACAAGTCCGCCTCCTGATCGCGCACGGCCTCGAGCACGGCCGGAGCCAGCTCTCGGAGCACCCGGCGCTGCGAGTAAATCCCGCCCATCCAGGAGATCGCCCTCGGCCCGAGGTCCCCGATCACGCCATCGGCAGCGAGTTCCCGCAGCCGGTCGATCGGGAACACGCAGTTTGGATCCCGCTCAGCGTCTTCGGTCGGGTAGCCGAAGTGCGCCACGCGCAACGCGGCCGCCGGGGTGTCCGCCGGAATCAGACGGATCGACGTATCGTCTTTGAAGTGGAACGGTTTCTGATCGAAACGGTGGATTCCGGCCGAAGACCCTAGAACCACCCTGCACTCAGCGAGCGGGCGCTCGAGCGGAGTCCAGGGAACCGGCTTGCCTCGATTGTCCGCCCACCGGTATGGAGGAAGCGGCGCATACAATTCCCGAGTGCGTGGAATGTACTCAACCGGCATCGCTGGCCCTCACAACGACCCCGCCAGGCTCCTGAGCAACGCGTGGGTCCGCTCGTGACAAGCTTGAGCCTGCTCGCGAACGTCGGCGAAGACGGCCGCGTAGAAATCCGTCGCGCCCGCATCGCGCAAGCGCTCGAGCTGCTTGCGAACTTCTTCTTCGTCGCCCACCACGGCAACGTCGGCCGGACCGCTCGCGCCCTCGGCGTCGAGACAGGCACGGTAGACGGGGAGCATGCCGTAGTGCTCGAGCTGCTTGGCTGCGACGGCGCGCGCTCTCTCTGCGTCGTTGGTGACGCAAACCGGCAGGGAACAAACGACTCGCGGCATCGGCCGCCCCGCGCGCTCAGCGGCCTCGGCCAACGTTGGAACGATCGTATTGGCGACGTACCTGGGACCGCACAGCCAGGTCAGCGTCCCGTCGCAGAGCTCCCCGCACAGGCGTAGCATCTTGGGCATCAGCGCGCCGATCAAGATCGGAAACGGGCCTCCCCCGCTGACCTCGAGCGTAGCGTTCACTTTGTACATCTTGCCGTTGAACGTGCATGCCCCATCGCGCGTAAGATCGCGCACGATCGTTACGTACTCGCGCATGTGCGTGAGGGGCCGCTCGTAGGAAAGGCCAAACATCGACTCGATCACGATCTGGTGGCTGCGGCCGAGCCCAAGGGCCAGGCGGCCGCCGGTGGCGGCATTAACGGTGGCAGCCTGTTGCGCCAGAGCGTGTGGATGGCGGGGATAAGTGGGAACCACCGCGGTTCCGAGCTCGATTCTGCTCGTCACCCGCCCGGCCAGCGCCAGAAGCGTGAGCGCGTCCATGCCAAATATGTTCGCGACCCACGCCGAGGCGAACCCTTCGCGCTCGGCGCTCGCAAAGCGCTCGACGGCCTGTTCGATGGACGTCGACCCGCCAAACTGAAGCATCACACCGATCCTCATGACTCAAGAGACCTCCTGCGGCACCTTCCCGAGACGGGGCCCTTGCGCACCCGGTCCGCCTCCAACCAACTACAGCCGCCGGTGCGATACAAGCCGGAACCCGGGGACCGCTTCCGGTGAGCCGCGTTTCCTGCTAGCGATACGCCGATGCAACGCTGGCGCTACACGAGAGGGCTCCACGACATCGGCAACTCCTGTTTCGCGTGGCTGCAGCCCGACGGGTCGTTCGGCTGGAGCAACGCTGGCCTAGTGCGGGGCGAGGATGGCTCGCTGCTCGTCGATACGCTCTTCGATCTGCGGCTTACACGCGAAATGCTGGAGGCCATGAAAGACGCTACCGCCGGCGCACCGATCCGCACGCTCGTCAACACGCACGCAAACGGCGACCACTGCTGGGGGAATCAGCTCCTCGCCGGTGCGGAGATCGTCGGCTCGCGCGCCTGCCGGGAGGAAATGCTCAGTGAACTCCAGCCGGCCACGCTTGCCGCCTTGCAAGAAAGCGAAGGCCTGGGACCGGGTGCAGAGTACCTGCGCGCGCGCATGCGCCCGTTCGATTTCCGCGGCATTACCGTTACCCCACCAACGCGCGTGTTCGAAGGGCGCCTGACCCTTGACGTTGCAGGGACGGCGGTCGAGCTGATCGAAGTCGGCCCGGCACATACCGCCGGCGACGTATTGGTTCACGTTCCCGGCGCCCGAGTGGTGTTCACGGGCGACATCTTGTTCATCGACGGCACGCCGATCATGTGGAGAGGCCCGGTCGGCAATTGGATCCGCGCCTGCGATTTGATTCTCGAACTCGACCCGGAGGTGATCGTGCCCGGACACGGACCGATCACGGACCGCTCCGGTGTCGAACAGGTGAAAGACTACCTGACCACGATCGCCGCCGAGGCGCGTGAGCTTTTCGATGCCGGCGTGCCAGCCGACGAGGCTGCGCGCAAGCTGGCGCGCGGCCGGTTCTCCACGCTGCCCGATCGGGAGCGCATTGCCGTCAATGTCGACACCCTGTACCGCGAGTTTCGCGGAGAACTCGACCGTAGCGCCGACATCATGGCGCTGCTCGACCTGATGGCCGAGCTGGCGTGAAGCGCCTCACACGCGTTCGATGATCGTGGCGATTCCCATCCCGCCGCCGATACACATGGTGATGAGCGCCGTCTGAAGGTCGCGCCGCTCGAGCTCGTCGAGCGCCGTACCGATCAGCATGCCGCCAGTAGCCCCGAGCGGGTGACCCAGCGCGATCGCGCCACCGTTGACGTTGACGATTTCCGGGTCCACCCCGGTTTCCTTGAGGAACTTCAACACCACAGCAGCAAACGCTTCGTTCACCTCGATGAGGTCGATGTCCTTCCAGGTCATCCCGGCTTTTTCGAGCGCGCGCTTCGAAGCCGGCGCCGGTGCCGTGAGCATGATGACGGGCTCATCGCCCACCGTAGCCATCGAGACCACGCGCGCCCGCGGCTTTACGCTCGGATGCTCTTTCACCCACCGCTCCGAGGCCACCAGCACCGCCGAGGCCCCATCGACGATCCCGCTGGAGTTGCCGGCGTGGTGGACGTGCTCGATGTGGTCGAGCTGGGGATAGACCTTGAGCGCTTTCTGGTCGAAGCTGAGTTCGTCCCCCTCCTGGACGTATTGCCCGAGCTGCACGAACGAGGGTTCGAGCGAGGCAAGCTTTTCGAGCGTCGTGTCCGGGCGCGGGTGTTCGTCGCGGTCGAGCACGACGTTGCCGTCGGCGTCCTTGACGGGAATCAGGCTCTTGCGGAAGCGCCCTTCCTCGACTGCCCGCTTGCACTTCATCTGGCTCTCGTATGCGAACCGATCGCAGTCTTCCCGCGAAAACCCTTCGAGGGTGGCGATGAGATCGGCCGAAATGCCCTGCGGCACCAGCGGGTACATCTCGCGCAAGTGGCGATTGTGGCCGTCGAGCCCGTGCTTGTCCGAACCCATGGGCACCCGCGACATGCTCTCGACGCCGCCTCCCACCACGAGGTCTTGGAAACCCGCCGCGCAGCCCATGAACGCGAAGTTGACGGCTTGCTGGCCCGAGCCGCAGTAGCGGTTGAGCGATAGCCCCGTCACCTCGGTCGGCCAGCCGGCTACTAGGGCGGCAAAGCGGCCAATCGCTCCGCCCTGTTCGCCCACCTGCATCACGCACCCGGCAATCACGTCATCGACTTCCTTCGGGTCGAAGTCGACGCGCTCCGGCAGCGCCTTGAGGCAAGTCGCAAGCAGTTCCTGCGGGTGAATCTCGTGCAGGCGTCCCGAGGACTTTCCACGGCCGCGCGGTGTGCGCACGGCGTCGATGATGTAGGCTTCTCCCATTGGTTTGCTTCCTCCTTGCTCGCTGTGGCCGCCTGTGCGGCCGAGAAACGCTCCCTATCTCTGCGCGCCCGCCGCCTCTTCGATCGAACGGCGTACGGCCGGGCGATCGGCCATGCGCTGGTACCAGTCGGCCAGCGCTGGCCGCCGCGGTCCGATGGCGGCACCAAGCGCTCGACTGACGGCCACCATTGGGAACAGGTGAACGTCGGCCAACGTCATTCGGTCGAGCGCCAGCCAGCGGTGCTCCCCAAACCAGCGGTCGAGGTGGTCGAGATAGCGGTGCCACCGTCCGAGCGCTCGTTCGACACGCTCCGGATGAGTCCGCTCGCGCATGTAGTAGAGCATCGCCGCGAGCTTGGCCAGCGGCTGGCTGCTCACCCACAGGCAATCCACGAGTGCGGAGCGAACCAGCGCGTGCTCGCGCGCGTCTCGGCCGAGCAGGTTCGGCTCTGGATACTTTTCCTCGAGGTACTCGGCAATGACCATCGACTCGGTCAGGCAGAGATCGCCGTCGACGAGCACCGGCACCTGCCCTCGCGGGGATACGGCCAGAAACTCTTTCGGTTTGTTGCGCAAATCGACTTCGCAGATTTCGAACGGAACGCCCTTCTCGTGCAGGACGATGCGCGTCGCCCACGCGTAGGGGCAGTATGTCGTCGAGTACAGCCGCAGCCCCATGCGGGGCGAGCGTAGATTTCCGGCGGCGGTGAAACAAGGAGGCCCGGCGAGGGTTTACTTATTGCAAGAGCCTGCATATCATCCGCCAACCGTTGTTTGATGGAGGTGTTTCGATGGCGGACGACAAGTACGGACTGAAGGGAAAGACGGCGCTCATTACCGGCGCAGGTGGGGGACTCGGACGCGCCCACGCGCTGCTGTTCGCCAAGCATGGGTGCAATGTGGTCGTCAACGACCTCGGCACTCAGCCCGACGGAACCGGCAAAACTACTAGCATGGCCGACAAAGTCGTCGAGGAAATCAAGGCCGCCGGAGGCAACGCCGTGGCGAACTACGATTCGGTGGCGGACAAGGCTGGCGCCGAAAACATGGTCAAGACCGCGCTCGACGCCTTCGGCTCGATCGACATCCTGGTGAACAACGCGGGGATCCTGCGCGACAAGTCGTTCTTGAAAATGAGCGAGGAAGACTGGGATCTCGTCTTCGCGGTTCACGTCAAGGGCGCTTTTTACGTGACCAAGGCAGCATGGCCCCACATGAGGGAAAAGAACTTCGGCCGCATTGTGATGACCGCGTCGGCCTCTGGCCTGTACGGAAATTTCGGGCAGGCGAACTACTCGGCGGCCAAGATGGCATTGGTCGGACTCGGACAGACCCTCGCCCTGGAAGGGGAGAAGTACAACGTCCGCACGAACATCATCGCGCCGGTGGCGGTCAGCCGCATGACCGAGTCGCTGATGCCGCCGAACATCCACGACCTGATCAAGCCGGAGTTCGTCTCGCCGCTCGTCGTCTACCTGTGTTCGGAGCAGTGCGACGCCAACGGCGAAATCTACGAAGTGGGCGCGGGCGCGTTCTGCCGGATCGAGCTATTGCGGGCCAAGGGCGCCGCGATCAAGCCGGATCGTGAAATCACGGTAGACGACGTCGCCGAAAACTGGGCGAAGATCAACGACATGACCGACGCACAAATCATTCGGGCGATCGGCGAGTCGACGGCAGCAACGCTGGCTCACTGCATGTAACGGAGGGAGCGAGATGCCAATCGATGTCGATGCGGTTCTCGGCAAGGAGTTTCCGCCGGCCAAGTGCGAATGGACCGAAAAGGACGTGATCCTGTACGCGCTCGGCGTGGGAGTCGGCGTGGGGCAGTCGCCGACGGACCCCGAAGTGCTCAAGTACACCTACGAGAACGGGCTCAAGGCGCTGCCGACGTTCGGGGTCATTCCCACCTTCTCGAGCATGGGGGGCTTGTTCGAGATTCCCGGCTTCGACGTGAATCCCATGATGATCCTTCACGGCGAGCAATACCTTGAGATCCTCGCCGAGGAGATTCCGGTGCGCGCCAAGGCCGTAACCAAGGCGCGGGTGGCGCATATCTACGACAAAGGCAAAGGCGCCCTGGTGATCATTGAGACGACAACCGAAAGCGAAGACGGGAAGCCCCTGTTCAAGAACGAGTTCTCGATCTTCGTTCGCGGCGAGGGCGGCTTCGGAGGCCCCTCGGGCCCACCCGCCGGCAACGAGCCGCCCGACCGCGCGCCGGACGCGACGGTCGAATACCCGACTCTGCCGCACCAAGCGATCATCTACCGGCTTTCGGGCGATCTCAATCCCCTGCACATCGACCCGCAGATGGCGGCGATGGCCGGCTTCGACCGCCCGATCCTGCACGGCCTGTGCACGTTCGGCAACGTCGGCCGGGCGGTGATCGACGCGATGTGCGACCGCGACCCGGCGCGCTTTCGCTCGATCAAGGTGCGCTTTGCCAGTCCCGTCTACCCGGGGGAGACGATCGTGACGGACATCTGGAAAGAGTCCGACACGGACTTGATCCTGCGCGGCCGCGTCAAAGAACGCGACGTGGAGGTCATCAAGAACGCCCGGGCGACGATCAAGGCGTGAGCAAGGCGGCCGCCCGGCCACGCCGCGGCCGCGGGCGCGACCGCGAGCGAACGATCAAGGCAATCCTCGACGCGGCCGAAAAGCTCGTCGAGCGCAAAGGGCCCGACGGCTTCGGCCTCGCGGAGCTCGGCCGCGAGGCCGGAGTTTCGTTCGGGCTCATTCACCACTATTTCGGCGGCAAGGAGGGCCTGCTCAAGGCCGTCTTGCGCCGGACACTCCGCGAGGTCGGGCGTGAGATCCGCCGGCTTCAGGAAGACGGCACGTTCTGGCGGCGCGAAGCACCGGCGGTCTTGCTAGTGTTCGACACGTTCGTCAAGCGGCCGGGAATGGCGCGGCTTTGCGCCTGGGGACTGCTGACGGGTCTCATCAGTGCCAAGGATCTCACCGACGAGTTCCAGGCCGATCGGGAAGCCGTCGAGGCCATGCTCGAGGAGTTCCGCCGCGAGGCGCCCGAGTCGTGCCGCGAAAACGTAGCAGTCATTTCCACGCTCTTGTGGAGCGCGGTACTCGGCTTTACCCTGATGCGGCCGCTGCTTACGTCGGCATTCGGATGGGACGAACGCAGCGATCAGCGCCTGCGCGAGCAGCTCGCAGCCGCCATGGTCGGCTTGACGCGCGGCGACCCCCGCCGAGCGCGGCGTCCCTGACGCGGCCGAACGCGGCCGCTGCTCTTAGTGCGGGGGTACCGTGTCGCGGGCTGTGCCGGCCACCAGGTCAAACTCGACGACTTGGGCTAAATGATCGCTGCCGCCGACACTCACAAAGCGGCTCCGGCATATCCGCACGTTCGCGGAAACCAGCGTGTGGTCGATGTCCCAAAGCGGAAGCCAGCGAGGCCAGCTCAACGCCGGGCCCCTTCCACCCGCCGCGTGCGCGTGGCGGAGGCCCGGCAGGCGGGTGGCCCGCGCGACGGCCGGAGCATTGAAGTCGCCACTCGCCACTATCGCGCTGCCGTCCAGGTGGCCTCGCACCCAAGCAGCCAGCAACTCGGCTTCTTCGCGGTGCCAGCCGCTGCTCCAAGGCGCGCGCCACACGGCGACGAGCATCCCGTTTTCGAGCCACAGCGGCTTGGTCGAGTGCACGGCCACCAACCACAGCGGCGCTCCGCCGAGCGAGAGCCGAACCGCAAACGTTCTGTAGCCGGTAATCGACGGTTCGAGTACAACCGCCGCGTCTTGCCCGAGCAGCTCCTTGCGCACGCCGACGACCGAGGAGTAGACCCCGGTACTTGCGGGTGCGGGCGGCGGCGTCATCGCCAGGAAGCGAAACTCGGGAAAGCGCGCCTGAAGCTCCCGGCGGCGGCCGAGTCGCACTTCATGCAGCGACAGGAAGTCGGCTCCCACGCGATCGGCGAGACCGCGCAGCCCGTCGAGTGCCGCCGCATCGTTGTGCGTATTGAACGAAACGAGCACTAGCCCGCAAGTGCGTCCGCCCGCGCAGGCGCCGAAAGTACAGCCGCCCCATTCGAGTTCGAATGCGGCGAGCGACGCCGCGGCGACAAGCACCACGCGGGCGGCTCGCCGGGGCCAAGCCAGGGCTAGGGCCAGCGCGACGGCTGCAATTGCGATCCTGGGCGGATAGACGAACAAGATTCCCAGGCGCCAGCGGTCGAGCTCGAGCAGAGGGGCCGCAGCTCCCGCAACCACGCACGCCAGGACCAACCGTGCAGCGTAACGCCTCGATCGCTTCGACCAGAAAGGAACCCCAGTGGTAGAGCCTGGCATCCTCACCGAACCGTCCGGCCCAGCGGGTTGCGGCTTCGCGCTCACCGCCGCAGCGGCTCGCCCCCTGAAGGACCAAAGCGCTGCAACTTGCGCTCGAAGCGGCGAAAGTCGTGGAAGCGCTCGAGCTTGCGGAGGTCGCGCGAACGCAGGTCGATGATGCCGAGCTTGAGAGCTATGCCGACCAGCGGGTTCGGGGGATGGACGTAAAACGGGATGAAGTTGAAGTCGAACAGCTTGGGAATCGTTTCGCCCCCGTCTTCGACGACCATCACGTTGCCGGCGTGGAGATCGACGTCGTAGAGCCCAGCCGCGTGAGCGAGTTCAACGATGCGCCGCACGTGGCCGAACAGCTCGCTAGGCACTCGCCCCCCGCGGCGCCGGTAGTAATGGTAGTATAGCTCGCCGTGCAGCCGCTCCTGAACGAAGGCCGCTACTCCCCCACTCGATAGGAAGGCTAGTGGCTCGGCAACGTAGCGGGACAAACCCGGCGCCTCGAAAAAAGCGCGATTGCGCCGGTACTCGAACTCGACGAGTTCCTCGCCAAGCAGGCGGAAATGGCGCTCGATCGCCCCTGCCTTATAGAGTTTGAGAGCGACTTCTCGGCCCCGCCACCACCCTTGATAGACGACGCACGTGACGCCCTCGCCGATCCGGCCGTCGATGCGGATATCGCCGAAAGCCGTGAGCTCGAGCCCGCCGGCTTTGCGCTCGGGATAGTCTTGGCGACGCCGGTGTCCCCAGGACCGCATTCGCGGCCGTCTCAGCCGCGCTTGCGCGCTAGTACGATCCACTTGTCCGAAAACACTCTCGTAACGGGAAGAATGGCCACGAGCTCGAGACCGGCAGCGTTGAGCTCCTCTTCGACTTGCGCGCGGCTGACGCGAACTAGAGGAACCCGCGTCAGGCCGAGTACCCACCGCAGTTTCCAGGTGGCGTAGCGGTAGCTGTACTTGTGCCGGTAATCCAGGATCAGCCAGCGCGAGGCGACGCGCGCCATCTCTCGCAACACGCGTACCCGAGTTTCGGGATCGAGGTGGAACAAGAAGCGGATCGACATCACACAGTCGAAAGCGCCATCGCGAAGCGGCAGCATCTCGGCGTCGGCCCGCACGTAGCCATGTAGCCCGTCCACGTGACCGAGCTTGCGGCGAGCGATCCGCATCATCTCCAGGGAAATGTCCGCTCCGACCACTTCGTAGCCGCTCTCGGCCAAGCTGCCCGTGAAGCGTCCCGTCCCGCAGGGTAGGTCGAGGATCGTGTGAATATCGTCGGCTTGTGCCAAAGCAGCTAGGATAGTGCGCCACTTCTTGAGATTGCGGCGCGCGCGCTCGGGCGTTCCCCAGCGGTGAAAATCGTAGTCTTCGGCGACTTCCCGGCTCTGGTAGAAGCGCTTCTTGTACGCATAGTCCTGCACGCGCTTGGCCCTGCTTACGTCGTGCGGACCAGGCTTGGGCCGGCTCGGATCCCGTTTGCTCGGCTTGCGGTGGGCAACTCCCATCTCGTCCCTCCCTGCGCGTCAGTCAGCAAGCCCGAGGATGCGGGCGAGGATCAACTTCATTACTTCGTTCGAGCCAGCGTAGATCGGGATGGCCCGCACGTCCACGTAGTCCCGCGCGACCGGAACTTCGGCCATGTAGCCGTAGCCACCGTGCAGTTGGACGGCATCGTAAGCCACCCGGTTCGCCAAGTCACTCGTCCACCATTTGGCCATTGAGACGTGACGAGTGACGTCCTCTCCTGCGATGAACTCGTCGATCACCGCATCGACAAACGCGCGGCCAATCTCGACCTCGGTGGCGCGCTCGGCAAGTTTGAAGGCGTTGTGCTGGTGGGCGCCCACCGGACGCCCGAACACCCGCCGCTCGCGGACGTAACGCAAAGTCTTCTCCAGGATTTGTTCGGCCGCCGCTTGAGCAGCGATCGCAATCATTAAGCGCTCCCGCTGGAGGTTTTCCATGAGGTAACGGAAGCCGGCTCCTTCTTCTCCAAGCAGATGGGCGCCCGGCACCCGGCAGTCGTCGAAGAAAAGCTCGGCCGTGTCCCCGCAGCGCTGCCCCATTTTTTCGAGCTTGCGGGACTTGACGAAACCGGCGCTGTCGCTTTCAACGGCAAGCAAACTGATGCCGGCATGCGGCGGCTCAGCCTTGGGATCGGTCTTGGCCGCCACCACCACGAGGTCGCACGACATGCCGTTCGTGATGAAGGTTTTCTGCCCGCGCAAGATGTACTCGTCCCCCCGGCGTTCGGCAACCGTGCGAATGGCGGCGAGGTCGGATCCAGCGCCTGGCTCCGTCATTGCAATTGCAGTGACCAGTTCACCGCTGGCGCAGCCGGGAAGCCAGCGGCGCTTGAGATCGTCGCGGGCGTAGCGAGCCAAGTACGGCGCAGCAATGTCCGAGTGGACCGAAACGGCCGTCTGCACGCCCATCGCCGCGCGACCGAGCTCTTCGCAAATAACTACCGAATATCCGAACGGCGCCGCCGTACCGCCGAAGCACTCGTCGAGCCAGGGACACAGGTAGCCGTAGCGTCCCATCGCCCGCCAAAACGAGCGAGGCAGTTCCCCGCACCGCTCCCACTCGCCGACGTGCGGCGCGACTTCCGCATCGACGAAGGCGCGAAACGCCGCCCGAAACTCCTCGAGCTCTGCCGTGCGGTAGGACGGCCGGGCCATCGGCTTAGCCGACCTCGTCGGCGAGCCGCCGGTAGTCGTCGAGCATCGGAAGAACCTGTTCGGGCGGAGCCGCCGGCACGCCAAAGATTGCCGCCTGCACGCCTGCCTCGCGGTAGCGCTCGAGCGTCTCGCGATCAGGGGGCGCAAGGTAAACCAAGACCGCAAGCTCTTGCGGATCGCGGCCGGCTTCGGCCGCCAGCCGCTTCAGCTCCGGAATGTAGGGCAGAACCTCGTCGCGCACCCCGATTGGAATCCAGCCGTTCCCGTAGCGAACGGCCCGCCGCAAGGCCCAAGGCGCGGCACCGCCGACGTAGATCGGCGGGTGCGGTTGCTGCACCGGCTTCGGCCACGAGTAAATCGGCTCGAAGTCGACCAGCTCGCCGTGGTACTCGGCCTTCTCGTTGGCCCAGATTGCTTTCATGGCCTCGATCCGCTCGCGCAGGAGCTTCCAGCGCTTGCGAAAGTCCGTCCCGTGGTTGGCCATCTCCTCGACGTTCCAGCCA
>CAYZHO010000019.1:12271-20776 GCA_964478045.1 uncultured Myxococcales bacterium
CCACCGCCCACTCCGAACAGAAAGCGACCCGCGCTGATCCGGTCCAAAGTGGCAACCGCCTTGGCCAGCGAAATCGGGTCGTGCTCGACGACGAGGCAGACGCCCGAGCCGATTCTAAGCCGCGTGGTGGCCGTCGCCGCCGCGGTCAGCGCCACGAACAAGTCGTAGGAGTAATAGTACTCCTTCGGCAGCTCGCCTCCCCCAGGCCACGGAGTCTTGCGGGAGCAGGGGATGTGCGTGTGCTCGGCAAACCACAGTGAATCGAACCCGCGCTCCTCGACTGCCCGAGCGAGATCGCCCGGTTGAATCCCGTACTCGGTCGGAAACGTACAAATTCCGTACTCCATCGCCACACCTCGGGTCCGAGACATTATGGGAGAACTTGTGGCTAGACAACGCCTGCCCACCAGTGCATGCGCACGGCCATTGCGCAGCCGCAAGGCGGCGGCTAGTGGTTACGCGTAGCCTTGAGCTGCCCCGGCGAGGCGCAAGAGGCCGAAAAGCGGAAAACAAGAAATCGAGAAGCGGAGAAACGGATGAATATCAACGGAGAACCAGTCTACGTAGGCCGTGACTTTGGAGGGCGCACGCTCGAAATCTCCCGGGATCTCGTCGCGCACTACCTCGAGACCCTCGAAGTGGAGCATCCGTTATATCGAGAGTTTGCCCCGGCACTTGTTCTGCACTCGGAGTGTTTCCGTAACTTGGACTGGTACCTGGCAAACCTCTACGGCAACCTGCACGCGCGCCAGCAGTGGGACGTTTTCCACCCGCTCGAGATCGGCCAGCGCGTTCGCACGCGCGGCTTCGTCTGCGACCGTTACCGCAAACGCAACCGCGATTACGTGGTCAAGGAAACCTGGGTTCTCGACGAATCGGGCCGTCTCATGAACCGCGGCTTAACGCACCAGAGCTTCCTCATCGAGACCGGCCAGGGCGGGGGCCAGGTCGTCTCGAAGGAGCGGGAAAAGGACCCGGGACGGCGGTTCGAGATCGGCGGCCGCGGAGGCGAGGCCTTCGGGCCGCTTAGCCGCAGGGTCGACGAACGGATGTGCCGGCGTTTTTCGGGGCCCGAGGTAAACTACCACACCGACCGTGAGGCCGCCCGCGCCCTGGGCTTTCCGGACATCGTGGTGCAAGGAATGCTGCCGATCTGTCTGATCTCCGAGCTTCTCACGGCAAGCTTCGGCCGCGGCTACCTTGCAGGTGGAAAGATGGACGTGCGCCTGGTCAACGTTCTGTGGGCCAACGAGACGATCCACGCCCGCGGGGAGCTGCGCGAGGCGGTCCCGGAAGCCGACCGCTTGCGGTGCCACCTGGACGTGTGGGCTGAAAAGGACGACGGGACCAAGGTCGTGGTCGGCACGGCAAGTGCGTTGCGGCCGGCCTGAGCGCCCGCGCTCCCGGCCCTCTTTTTTTCACCCGGAGAGATTTTTCTCGGTGGCGATTTACACATCGCGCGTGCGGCGTGCGTTAGAATTTCTCCGAAAGGGCGCGATGGAGCCGGCTGCTGGACTGCCCAAAGCAACGCAGGCAAGATTGCCGGCTCGCCGCCCCGAGAGGAGAAAGCCGTGACCCGACTCGAGCTCGTTCAACTTGGAAGCCGTCCCCTCGAGCGCTTCGAAGCGATCGTGGGCCCGGAGCGCTTTCGCAAAGGCCTCCGAATCGCCGAAATGGTGCGCGAGCACTTTGCGGGCCGGGTGATTTGGAACATCAACTCGACCGCGCGCGGGGGCGGCGTCGCCGAGATGCTCCGCTATCTAGTCGCCTACGCCCGGGGAGCCGGTGTGGATGCGCGCTGGGCGGTGATCGCTGGGGAACCGGAGTTCTTCCATATCACAAAACGGCTCCATAACGCCCTGCACGGCGAGCGCGGCGACGGGAGCCCGCTGGGCGACGAGCAGCGCAAGATCTACGAGCGGGTGCTTCACCAAAACGCCACCGAGCTTCTGGCCGAAGTATCTCCGGCCGACGTAGTCATCCTGCACGACCCGCAAACGGCCGGCTTGATTCCCTATCTGGCGGAACTTGGCGCCATCGTGATATGGCGGTGCCACATCGGCGCAGACACGACCAATGAAGAGGTCGAACGAGGCTGGGCGTTTCTTGCCCCTTACTTGGCACGGGCCGACCGCTACGTGTTCTCGCGCGCCGCCTACATTCCCGAGTACTGCGACCACGGCCGTTCGGTCGTCATTCCACCGTGCATCGACCCGTTCTCGCCGAAGAACCAGGAAATGGACGAAAAAACGATCCATTCGATCCTGGTTCATACCGGTCTCGTGGAAGGGCCCAACGGCCAGGAACGCACCTTCATTCGAGACGACGGCTCCCCCGGGCGAGTCGAGCACCGGGCGGACGTAGTTCGGCTTGGCAGGGCGCCTTTGTGGACCGCCCCGCTCGTCGTTCAGGTGTCGCGCTGGGACAGGCTCAAGGACCCGATCGGCGTCATGGAAGGTTTCGCCCGGCTCGTGGCCGGTGGCGATAGCTCGGGGGCGCATCTCGTCCTTGCCGGGCCGAACGTGAAGGCCGTCGCCGACGATCCGGAGGGCGCGGAAGTCTTCGGCGAAGTCGAAGCGGCCTGGCGCGGCCTGCCCCACGCGGTCCGGGACCGGATCCACTTGGCCTCCTTGCCGATGCACGACATTGAGGAGAACGCCGCGATCGTCAACGCCTTGCAGCGTCACGCCACAGTCGTTGTCCAAAAGAGCATCCGCGAAGGCTTCGGCCTGACCGTCACCGAAGCAATGTGGAAGGGAAAGCCGGTCGTAGCGAGCGCCGTGGGAGGAATTCAGGATCAGATTGTCGACGGGGAAAGCGGGCTTCTCCTTCGCAACCCGCGCGACCTCGACGCGTTCGCTGGTTTGGTTCGCACCCTCCTGGCCGATCCGGCGCGAGCGCGCCGCCTCGGGGAAGCGGCACGCGAGCGGGTGCGCGAGTGCTATCTCGGCCTCACCTCGCTCATTACGTACGGGCAGCTGATCGTCGGAATCGACTCGGCCCGGCGTGCGGCAGCGACCAGAGTGGGCGCCGGAGAAGTCGGCGAACCGAGTCCCTGAGGAACGCGCGGCTGCTTCAGACTTCGGCGCGGCGTCCGGCTACCCGTAACAAGACCTCCTGGGTCACAGCGCAGATCAGCCGCCCGTCCCGGCTGTAGATCGTGCCGCGCGCCAGGCCCCGCGCGCCGGCCGCGGCCGGTGAATCCTGCACGTACAGCCACCACTCGTCGGCGCGGGCATCCTCGTAGAACCAGATCGCGTGATCGAGACTCGCACTGAAAACGCCTCCGTCCATCCAGTGAACGCCGTGCGGGCGCATCACCGTTTCAGTGAGCGTATAGTCGGAAGCGTAAACGAATACAGCCCGGTGGACGGCAGGATCGTCGGGTAAGCGCCCGTCGGCACGCATCCACACGCGCTGCTCGGGGGGCTCGCCAACTGCAGGACGCCAATTGGCCGGCTCGCACCAGCGCATGTCGATCGCGCGCCGCCGGTCGATCCAGAGAGGCGCTCTCTCCCCAAACATCCGGCGCGCTCGCTCGGCGAACGTGGGCAGGGACTCGGGATCCGGGGCAGCCGGCGCCGGCATCTGATGGCGCAGTCCTTCCTCGGCCACCTGGAATGAGGCCGACATGTTGAAGATCGCCTCGCCGTGCTGGATTGCAACCACCCGCCGCGTGGCGAACGAGCGCCCGTCGCGAATCCGATCCACGAAGTAGACGATCGGGCTACCCACGTCCCCCGGCCGCAGGAAGTAACAGTGGAGCGAGTGCGGCCGGCGGTCAAAAGGGACCGTACGGCCCGCCGCGACCAGAGCCTGGGCCGCCACCTGGCCCCCGAAGACTCGCTCGCGGGCATCGCGGGGGCTGCGGCCGCGAAAGATGTTTACCTCGAGCTCCTCGAGATCGAGAAGCTCGACGAGCTCCTCGAGTGCCCCGGCCACGCCTGTGCTCTACCAGACGGTCGAAAAACCCCGATCCGGGATGTCGAGTGCGCTGCGGTCTCCCGACTTGATCACCCGGCATGTGGCTTGGGCCTGCGGGAGCATGAAGTTCGCATAGAAGCGCGCCGAGGCTACCCGGCCCGCGTAGAAGTCGAACTCCTCTTGGCTCTGCTCTTCGTCCTGCGTCCTGTGTTCCTCGGCGATCACCGCTTGCTCGAGCAGGAGCTGGGCGACCGTCACCGTAGCCATCGCGTCGAGGAAGGGACTGGCGCACAGGGTCAGTTGGTCAAGCTTGCTCGTCATCATGTACTCGATGATCGCGGTGCCGGCCTCCTGGAGTTGCGCCGCCGTCTGCCCGAGCAGCCGGACCTCGGCACCAACCGCAGGATCGCTCGAGTGCTGCTCGACGAACTTGCTGATCATCCCCGTGAAATCGGCTAGGTCGCGCCCCGAACGCCCGCGCAGCTTGCGGACCACGAGATCGAGCGCCTGAATGTGATTGGTTCCCTCGTAAATTGAGAAAATCTTCGAATCGCGCAGGTACTGTTCGACCGGGTTGTCCTTGACGTAGCCGGCTCCCCCGTAGACCTGAATCGCGAGCTCGCAGACCCGGAAGGCTTGGTCCGAGCAATACGCTTTGACAATCGGCGTCAGCAGATCGACCTGTCCCTTGTGGTAGGCGGCCGCCTCCGGATCCTTCTCGGCCAAGGCCCGCGCGAGGTCCTGATGAAAGGCAAGGCGAACGATGAGCGCGCGCATGCCTTCGACCTTCGATTTCATCTCCATCAGCATTCGCCGCACGTCCGAGTGCTCGATGATTGGCACCCGCGGCGCAGTCGGATCCTTGAATGCCTTGACGGAGCTGCCCTGCTTGCGCTCGCGCGCGTACGCCAGCGCGTTTAAGTACGCGGTGCTCGCAACGGCGAGGCCTTGGACGCCGACCGCAATGCGGGCGCCGTTCATCATCTGGAACATCTGCTTCATGCCGACGTTCTCCTGGTCGCCCACGAGGTAACCTTCACACCGGTCGTTCTCGCCGAAGTTGAGCACCGCGGTGGCCGACGCGTTGATGCCCAGCTTGTGCTCGATCGAAGCGGTCACCACGTCGTTCGGCTCACCCAAGCTGCCATCGTCGTTGACTCGGATCTTGGGGACGATGAAGAGCGAAAGGCCCTTGGTACCAGGCGGCGCCCCTTCAACCCGAGCCAGAACCATGTGAACGATGTTCTCCGTGAGGTCGTGGTCCCCGGCGGAGATCCAGCACTTGGTACCCTGGATCTTGTAACGGTTGCCTTCGATCCGGACGGCCTTCGTCGTGAGGGCCCCGACGTCAGAGCCAGCGTGTGGCTCGGACAAGCACATTGTTCCCGAAAACCGGCCATTCATCATCGGCTCGAGGAACAGCTTCTTCTCACGCTCGAGAGCGAACTCCGCGATCAGCTCGAGGGCGCCGTGGGTCAGGCCGGGATACATGTTGAACGCGACGTTGGCGCCGCTCAGCATCTCTTGCAGTATGACGTGCACCGAAACCGGCCCCTGGAAGCCGCCAATCGCCATCGGCACAGGAAAGTTGGGAAGGCCGAGCTCGTAGAGCTTCTTCCACGCTTCGCGAAACCCTTCCGGCGTTTTGACCTGACCGTTCTCGAACCGGCAGCCTACGCGATCGCCGATCTGGTTGAGGGGTCCGAGCACCTCGTTACAAAAACGGTAACACTGGTCGATGACGGCATCGCACTCCTCGCGCGACATGTGCGAGTAATAGTCGTACTCGAACAAGCGCTGTATCTGAAAGTGCTCGTACAAAGTGAACTGAAGGGATCTAAGGTCTGCCTTGAAGAAGTTGATCGCTGCCTCGGCCATGGGATTCGACTCTCCTCTTTTCGTGGGGGCTCAGGGCTCGCGCCGCGAGCGAGCTGCCATGTTGGTCGAGTCGGCGCGCGGGGGCAAACCGAATGCCGCACCGCGCTAACAGCGATATGGGGCGAAGATTAGGCGTAGGTCCCGGGCTGGCCCTGCCCTTTGATCATGGACGCCAGCCTTGGCGGGCAAGCTCGCGGGTAATGTTTTTGTGGTGGCTTTCGAGCGTTCCGCCGCCGATTTCGTTCAGCTTGGCGTCGCGCAGGAAGCGCTCCATTTTGTATTCGCGCGTATAGCCGTAACCGCCGAGCACTTGCACGGCCGCGTCGGCGACGCGCTTGGCCACCGGGGCCGCGAATAGTTTGGCCGCGTCCGTGCCAAGTCGGTTACGCTGGTCGGGGCGCACGCGACCGGCGACATGGTAGATAAGGCACCGCGCAGCTTCGGTCTGCGCGTAGCTTTCCGCAATGTACTTTTGAATCTGGCCGAACTCGGCGATCGGCCTTCCGAAGGCGCGCCGCTCGTGGGCGTAGTCGATCATGGTCGCCAGGCAGCGGTCGGCGATCCCGAGGCTGATCGCGGCAAGGCACAGGCGTTCGATTTCCAGATTACGCATCATGCACACCAGCCCGCCGCCTTCCTCCCCCAGCAGGTTTTCGGCCGGAACGAGGCAGTCTTCGAAGATAAGCTCGCACATCGTCGAGCCGCGCATTCCCATCTTGTCGATTGGCTCTCCGGTCGAAAAACCCGGAGTGCCTCGCTCGACAACGAACGCCGTGATGCGGCCATCGACCTTGGCGTAGGTCAGTACGTAGTGGGCCTCCGGCCCGTTCGTAATGAACATCTTTCGCCCATTCAGAACATAGTGATCCCCCTTGCGTACTGCGGTCGAACTCATCCCGAGTACGTCCGTGCCGGCACCTGGCTCGGTCATTCCCATCGCGCCGATGCGCTCGCCGCTCAATACGCCTGGGAGAATGCGCCTGCGCTGCTCGGGAGTGGAGGAGTTGTAGAAGTTGTTGACGAAGAGAATCGCGTGCGCCAGGTAGGCCAGCGCAAAACCCGGATCGGACTTACTGAGCTCGTGGTGGGCGATGACCGCCGCCACCGCGTCCATCCCGGCGCCGCCGTCTTCGGCCGGTACAGTGAGTCCGAGCAAACCCAACTCGCCACAACGCCTGAGCAAGGCGGTGTTGAGCGCGCCCGTGCGGTCGTGCTCGTCGGCCTGCGGCTCCACCTCGGTCTCGGTAAAGCGCCGCACCGTCTCACGAAGCATCGCATGCTCGGGAGTCGGATCGAAAAGGCTCACTGGCTGCTCCGCTCGGGCTTGGCCCTGCCCCGTACGGTGGTTCGCTGCGTTGCTCCCGTCACCGAGTACGTAACCCGCGACCCGGGCGGAACGGACTCGGTCAGCCAGACGTTCCCGCCGATCACGGACCCAGCTCCGACCACGGTCTCCCCGCCGAGGATCGTAGCGCCCGCGTATATGGTCACGTCGTCCTCGATCGTGGGGTGCCTCTTGCGGCCGCGAATCAGCTCGCCGGTGGCGTCGCGGGGTAGGGAAAGGGCACCGAGCGTCACGCCCTGGTAAATCTTCACGCGGTCGCCGATCACGGTGGTCTCGCCGATCACCACGCCCGTCCCGTGGTCGATGAAGAAGTGCTTGCCGATTTGAGCGCCGGGGTGAATATCGATTCCGGTACGCCCGTGCGCGTACTCGCTCATGATCCGGGGGATCAGCGGGACGTCACGCAAGTGAAACTCGTGCGCAATTCGGTAGATGCTGATTGCCTCGACAGCCGGGTAGCTGAAGATCACCTCCTCGATGCTCTTGGCCGCCGGGTCGCCCTGATACGCCGCTTCGACGTCGAGCGCCACCGTCTCGCGAATCTCGGGAAGCTTTGCGAAAACGTCGAGGATTGCGCGCTCGCTCCATTCGACGTCCTGCGGCGATGGCGCGCCGTGACCCACCCGAGCGTAGACGACTGCCCGCGAGATTTGTTGGCAGAGGATCTCGAAGGCGCTGTAGAGGTGCTCCCCCACCGCTTGCCGGAGGTTGACTCGATTGAGCGGCCGGGTGGAGTAGAACCCCATGTAGAGCACGTGCTGCAGATGGCGCAGCGCTTCGATCACCTGGCGCTGGTTCGGGAGCGCTGCACTTTCGAGGTTGTCGATGCGGCGGCCGGCATCGTAGCTAGCCGCGACCGCGTCGATAATCTTTTCGAGCTGCCTGTGAGCTTCCTCGTTCGACATCGTCGTTGTTCACCCAGGTAAGCTGATCCGCTCGCGCGAGCGCGAACCAGTATAGCCCCAGCTCAGTGGCCGGCGCGAACGGTTGCCCGGCGGGCCAGCTCCGCGAGTGCCCGGCCGGTCAAGCGGTACGTGGTCCATTCTTCGAGGGGTTGCGCCCCGATGCTACGGTAGAACTCGATCGCCGGCTGGTTCCAGTTGAGAACGGCCCACTCGAGTCGAGCGCAGCCGAGCTCTACGGCACGCGCGGCTACCGCAGCCAGTAGAGCCCGTCCCAGGCCTCGCCCTCGCGCCTTTGGCCGCACGAACAAGTCTTCCAAATAGATTCCCGGCTTGGTCAGGAACGTGCTGTAGCTGAAAAAATACAACGCGTATCCCGAGACTCGCCCGCCGAGCTCTCCGACCAGCGCCTCGGCGAGCGGCCGCCGGCCGAACAGGTGCTGCTCGAGGAGGCTC
>CAYZHO010000019.1:20786-21329 GCA_964478045.1 uncultured Myxococcales bacterium
CTTGATCGGAAAGCCGCTCGTACTCGGCCAGCTCGCCGATCATCGCCACGATCTCGGTGACATCCCCGCGGCGCGCGGGCCGCACTGCGATCGCCTCTGGCGCTGCCCGCTCAGTCACCGAGGACCGCGTACTCGATCCGATCGTCGGAGACCGCGCGCACCCTCAGGCGAAGCCCGAGCAGATCGATCGTTTGCGGCGTCCCGACGAACTCAAGGTCCTGGACGTGGACGGGAACAGTCGGCGTGGTTCGGCCGAACTCGCGATAGAGCAAATGGAAAACCGTCCCGCGCTGATCCACCGTGATCCCCTGATAGACGATTTCGAAGCCGCTACCGAGGGCCGAGGCCGTGGTCGTCTGGGTTGTTTCGTAGCGCACGATCGGGCGCGCGGGATCGAGCGGGACCTCGACCTCGAGGAGCTCGAGGGCAACTCCCGCCGGTTGATTGCTAGATGGCCGCCGCGGGTGCCACGCCACGTACGGGACCGGCTTCGGGCGACCTTGCTCGTCGGCGAGCAAATACAGGGTCCCCTCCTCGCCGGCA
>CAYZHO010000020.1:0-8698 GCA_964478045.1 uncultured Myxococcales bacterium
CCCACATGGAAGTACCGCGCGCTCGCGCCCACTCGACTAGCCGCGCTACGGTCGCGCTTCCGATTCCGCGTGGTGGAACGTTGAGAATCCGCGAAAGGCTTACGTCGTCGTCCGGATTTGCCACGAAACGCAGGTAGGCGAGGACATCCTTGACTTCCTTGCGCTCGTAGAAACGAACGGCGCCCACCACGACGTACCCGATCCCCGCGCGAACGAGGGCTTCCTCTATCACGCGAGCCTGAGCGTTGGTCCGGTAGAACACCGCGACGCTTCCGCTCTTGCGGAGCTCGCGAATTCGTTCCGCCACGTAGGCGGCTTCGTCGCGCTCGTCGGCTGCTCGATACACGAGGACCGGAGCTCCCGGCGCCGCGTCCGTCCACATGCGCTTGTGCTTGCGCTCGCGATTGTGGTCAATGACGGCTGCGGCGGCGTCGATGATGTTCCGGGTGGAGCGGTAGTTGCGCTCCAAGCGCACTACGCGAGCGCCGGGAAAGTCCCGCTCAAACTCCAGAATGTTACGAATGCTTGCACCCCGCCACGTGTAAATGGACTGGTCGTCGTCGCCGACTACACAAATGTTGCGGTGGTTTGCAGCCAGCGCCGCGACGAGCAGATACTGCGCGTGGTTCGTGTCCTGGTATTCGTCCACGTGGATATAGCGGAATCGACTGCGGTAGTAGGCCAGCAAGTCTGGGCAGGAGCGAAACAACTCGAGCACGTTCAGGATCAAATCCCCGAAGTCCATTGCGCCCGATCGTTTGAGCTGCTGCTGGTAGCGCGCGTACAGCTGCGCGTACTCTTCGGCAAGCGGGTCTGCGCCGTCCGAGCGACACTGGCCCGGACCGCGGGCCTCGTTCTTTGCTGCGTCGATGAATCCCAGCACGGCGGCTGGATCGACGCGCTGAGGATCGATTCCCTGTTCTTTGAGGAGACCCCGCACGACACGCAGCTGGTCTTCCGGATCCAGGATGGAGAACCCTGGCGGGTAGCCGAGCCGGTCGGCGTGGCGGCGTAGGAGACGAGCTGCAATACCGTGGAACGTTCCGACCCAGCACCGCTGTGCGTCCGATCCGACCGAGCGGCGGCAGCGGTCGATCAACTCGCGTGCCGCTTTGTTGGTGAACGTGACGGCCAGGATTTCGTCGGGCCGCGCAAGCTTGTCGTCGAGGATCCGAGCAATGCGGGCCACCATCACGCGGGTCTTCCCGCTGCCGGCGCCCGCGAGGATGAGCAAGGGACCCTCGGTATGCTCGACGGCTAGGCGCTGTTCGGGATTGAGCTGCATCGGATGCCGGGCGATGCTGCCGCAGTCGGGCCAAGGGGGCAAGGTTGCTTTGCCCACGACGGCGTCTTGTCTATTAGAGTGAACGATGGCTCGCTATCGACCGCAGGATTCGGCCTACCGCGACGCGCGCAACCGCGGGTACCGGTCGCGCGCGGCGATCAAGCTCGAAGAGCTCGACCGGCGTTTCCGCCTGTTCCGGCCAGGCCAGCGCGTTGTGGATCTTGGGTGCTGGCCCGGGGGGTGGCTTCAAGTCGCCGCGCAAAGGGTTGGCCGGACGGGCAAAGTAGTAGGCGTGGACGTGCGCAAGGTCGAGCCTTTGGGTTTGCCCAATGTGCTGCTGATCGAGGGTGACGTCAGGCGCGAAGACGTACGGCGGGCCATCCGAAGGGCGCTCGGCGGTCCGGCCGATGTCGTGCTGGCCGACCTGGCCCCGAAACTTACCGGCATCCAGGTGACCGACGCGCAGCGCCAGCTAGAGCTGGTAGAAGCGGCGATCGCTGCCGGGCTCGAGGTCCTCAAAACGGGGGGCTGCTTGCTCGTCAAACTGTTTTCTCCCGTCGAAGCCGAAGCGGTGGCGCTACTCGAGCGGTGCTTCACCCGAGTAGAGGCCACGCGGCCCCCATCCACACGCAAGGGAAGCGCCGAGATCTACGCGCTTGCGCGCGGTTTGCGGCGAGATCGCGGGCGGCCAGAGTGAGCCTCCTGGCGGTTCTGGCCACCGTCGCTCCCGTCTTTGCTTTGATTGCGCTAGGCGCAGGGTTCAGCGCTTGGCGGCGGGTTGACATCGCAACGCTCACGGACGTGGTCGTCTACCTCGGAGGCCCGGCGCTGGTGTTTCGGGCACTGGTCGAAGCGGACGTGGGCGCGCGGGAGACCGCGCAGCTGGTTGCCGGGACAATCACCGTCGTCATCGGCAGTGGAGGATTGGCGGTGCTGGCCACGCGCGCCCTTGGAGTTCGCCTCGGCGCCATGCTTTTGCCGGCGATGTTCATGAATGCCGGCAATATGCTGCTCCCGTTGAGTCTTTTCGCCTTCGGGCAGGCAGGCCTCGAGCGTGCGGCGATCATCCTCGTCGTGGTCGTGGCGCTGCACAGCACGATTGGCGTGGCCATTGCCACAGGCACTTGGACATGGATGGAAATCTTTCGACTGCCCTATTTCTATGCCCTATTGGGAGCACTGGCGGTGCGCGTCTTAAGGGCGGACCTCCCCGCGGTACTTGCGCGCCCCGTGAACCTGCTCGGAGACATGGCAATTCCCTTGATGTTGATCGCCTTGGGCTCGCGCTTGCGCCTCGTTCGAGGTGGATCATGGCGGCGGCCGCTATTCATCACCGGCGTACGGCTTTTTGGCGGATTTCTGCTCGGGTTGTCGTTTGCGGAACTAGCAGGGCTGGCTGGTACCGCCCGCGGGTGTCTCGTGCTTGCGTCGGCAATGCCGGCTGCCGTCGTCAATTTCGTCTTTGCGGAGCGGTACGAAAACGAGGCCGCCGAAGTTGCCATGGCCGTGGTGGCCAGCACCTGCGCCTCGGTGGTTACCACTCCGCTGGTGCTGTGGGTTGCGAGTTAAGTGCAACAGGCCCGGTGGCATGGTCGTCCAGCGCCGGTAAAATGCGCCGGGCTCGCGAAGAGCCGATGAGGAACGAGTGATGAAGGCGCTACGCCGTAGCGGGGAACGCCAAACACGCGGGGCGGCGGCAGGGCGGCCAGGAGCGCGGTCGCGTCGCCATGTTGCGCTACTGCTGCTAAGCGCGGTGGTTTTGTTCCGGCTCGTCATCGGGGCCCGCGTGATTGCTGCAGCGCCTGGATCTGACTCGACGGAACACGCTCTTGCGGCGGCGCTCGACGAAGCGGCGAAGAAGGCTCCCGAACTGCTTGCCCGATACATCTCCGTCGACACCCGGAACCCACCGGGGAATGAGACCGCCGGCGCTCGGTTCCTCGCGGACGTGCTCGCTGGCGAAGGAATCGAGGCGCAAGTGTTCGAGTCTGCCCCGGGACGCGGCAACCTGTATGCGCGCCTGCGGGGAACCGGCAAGAAACGTCCGGTCATCCTCCTCAGTCACATCGACGTGGTCCCGGCCGACGCCAAGTTGTGGCGCCACGATCCTTTCGCGGGAGTGGTTGCCGACGAGCAGGTTTGGGGAAGGGGAGCGCTTGACTGCAAAGGGGTCGGGATCACCGAGCTCTTGGCGGTGGTGGCGATTCACCGCGCGGGCTTGCGGCTGGACCGCGACATTATCTTGCTGGCGACGGCCGACGAAGAGATGGGCGGGCGTCTTGGCGCCGGGTGGCTGGTGGAAAACAAGCTCGATCTGTTCGGCGACGCCGAGTTTCTCTTGAACGAAGGCGGATTCCTGCGTAGGGCCCCGGACGGACGGGTGCTTTACGAGCTGAGTGTGGCCGAGAAAGGACCCTGTTGGTTTCGGGTAGTCGCCACGGGGCCGCCGGGCCATGCCTCGCGCCCCGCCTCGGAGACGGCCGTCACCAGACTCATTGCGGCGCTCGATCACTTGGTCCGGTGGGAGCGGCCGCTCGAGGTCGGCCCGGTGGTCGCGGGCTATTTCGCGGCCTACGCGGCTCTCGACGAACAGCACGCCAGGCAGTTGCGCCAACTCGAGCGGTCGCTGAAGGACCTGGAGTTCCGGCGCTGGTTTCTCAGCAAGCCTGCCAACGCGGCGCTGGTGCAAGATACGGTTACGCCGACCGTGTTGGTCGGCAGTAGCAAGACGAACATCGTCCCGGCCGAGGCGATCGCGGAAGTAGACAGCAGGCTTCTGCCGGGCCATCGCTGCGACGCTTTTCTCGACGAAGTGCGAAGGCGGATAGGAAGCGAACACGTCCGGGTGGAACCGACCAATGTCGTGTTTCCGTCGTCCCAATCGCCCCTCGACAACGCCCTGACCGCAGCGGTCGAGAGGTTGGCAGCCGCGGAGCCGGACGGTGCGGTCGTGCTCCCTGGACTCCTGACGGGTTTCACCGACAGCCATTACTTTCGAGAAAAGGGCATCGCCGCGTACGGGTTCATTCCGCTGCTGGTGAGCGCGGAACAGCGGGAGACGATGCACGCTCCGAACGAACGTATCGGCACCGCCGCCCTTGGCGAAGGAGTCCGGCGGCTGGTGGCGTTGCTCCGAGAAGTGTCCGAGTAAGCCAGGCGGCGCGTGCAAAGCACGTGCCCGAACAGTTGCCTCGCTCGTCGAGCCGATAGTATGTTGAACTAGCGCCGGAAGCCCCGCGCGCGAGCGAGTGGGTGACGAGGGGGTGTGTATGGTGGTGGATGAGGCATACGGCTCGCCCGGCTTGGGTAAATCCCTGCGAAGCTTCATCGAGATCCTACGTGGTTTCGAGCGCGAGGCGGAAATCCTCTTCGAGCGTTCCGGGGAGTTGGGTTTCGACGCTTTGCATGCAGGTTTGGGCGCGTGGCCTGTCAGGGAGTTCCTGGGTGAGCTCTTGAGACCCTCTCCACGGCGAGTGTCCAAGGCCATCGCCCGGCTTACCGGTCTTGCGGACGCCGAGTCGCTGCGAGCGCTGCGGCGAGATCTCGAGGCATTGGCCGAGCGGGTGGAGCGAGAAAACGGCCGCAGCCGCGAGCTCGAGGGCCAAATCGCTCGCCTCAAGGCGGCGGGCGACCGCCTGAACGCGGCCCTAGGCGCTCTGGCCCGCATGCAGGGCAGGGCGGCGGCGCGGCTGGAGCTGCAGGCAAGGAACCTGGAGCGAGTGGAACGGTTGACCAGGCGCCGTGATGACCACATTACTCGATTGATTCGCGACACTACGGGGCAGCGAGCGCAGCTCGAGAGGCTTGCTCGCCGCCTCGAGGAAAACGGGGCAGCGGCGGATCCTGGACACCTGCTGGAGGAGACCCGCGGGCGACTCGAAGAAATCGAAACGCGACTGGCGGACTTGAAGAGGATGCAAGCGACGGGAGCGCAGGGGTTGATCGAAACGCTCGAGTCTCTGCGTGACCGGATTGGGCGCTTGGAAACGCGGGCGGCGGAGATGTCGAGAGAGGTTCGCGCGAAGAGCGCCAGGCTCGACGCCCTGACGAGACACGTCGCCAGTGTCGACAACCGGTTGTCGGCGGCGCTCGGCCGGCCGCGCAAAGCGCCGGAACAGCGTGTGGCCAACCGGCGCGAGTCGGCACCAGCGACGGGATGATTCGCGATGGGAGCTTTATGAGCGGTTGGAAGCGATCACTTGCTGCTGGTACGGCGCTTTTGCTCGCGTGCGCGTGCACGGCGGTTTCCTGCTCGAAGAAGGGCAGCGAGACAACGGGCACGGCCAAGAGGGCGAGCCTGCCGAAGATCGAGCCAATCGAGGGGATGCGCTACTACGTTGGCGGCCCGGTCATGAAGCCGGACAAGTGGGGCCGGTTGCGCATTGCCGCTTTTAACGGGCAGATTACGGCGCCATCGAGTCGGGGACTGCTGATCGGGTTCAAAGAGAACGACGACGGCACCTTCGAGTACCGCACATGGGTCAATGGGCGGCCGGTTCAGAAGTCGGTCGGTTTTCGAGACCAGGACGGCTTGCTGTGGTTCACCAAGCAGGAAAGCTACGATGCGCAGGCTCGGGTCATTGCCCGGCAATCTTTCTCCTACGACAACGATCGTGAAGTAATGACCGTCACTCACGAACAGCTCGATCCTGAGACCGGCAAGGTCGTGAAAACGACTACCAACGAGATTCCTTATGCGCCGCCGGCCGCCTCGGATGAGGAGGAGGAAAGCGAGGGCGCGAGTAAGCAGGCCGGGACACAGTGAAAGTCGTTCCCATTCCGCAACTCGCCGACAACTACGCGTACTTGGTTGCAGACGAGGACGGTGAGGCCGCGGTGGTCGATGTGGCCGACGCCGAGCCTGTACTGAGAGAAGCTGAGCGGCAAGGCGTTCGGCTGCGCGCGATCTTGTGCACCCATCATCACTTTGATCACGTGGGCGGCAACGAGGCCTTGATCGAGGCCCTGAAGCCCGCCCGGGTGGAAGTGTTCGGGTTTGAGGGCGACCGCAGCAGGATTCCGGGGCTGACACGCCCTTTGGCCGACGGGCAAGAATTCGCAGTGGGCAAGCTGCGCGGGCGCGCCATCTTCATTCCGGCGCACACGCGCGGGCATCTAGCGTATTACTTTCCCGACGAAGGAGTCGTGTTTACTGGGGACACGCTGTTTGCCGGTGGCTGCGGGCGACTCTTCGAGGGCGACGCCGCCGAGATGATGCGCTCCTTGGCCAAACTGACCGCGCTGCCCGACGAAACCCGCGTGTACTGCGGCCACGAATACACCGAGCGTAACCTCGAGTTTGCGGCAATGCTCGAGCCGTCGAACGAGGCCTTGGCTCGCAGGCGCCGGGAGGTTGCTGAGACGTTGGCGGCCGGCAATCCCACCGTGCCGACCACGATTGCGCTCGAGAAAGCAACCAACCCTTTCTTGCGCACGTCCTCGCCCGAGCTGCGGCGTTCGGTTGCCGAGCGTACGGGCGTAACCGGCGATGACGTAGCCATCTTCGCGGCAACACGGAAGCTCAAGGACGAGTTCTGATCGCCGCTCGAGCCGCCACCGGAAGTTTCGAGGCGGCCCGCCGTTCGAAAACCAGAAGCGGCCGGGTCGTGTGGGGGAAGACCTCGACGCGGTGGCGCTCGTATCGCTGCGCCGCCCATTGTTCGAAACGTTGCCGGTACGGGCCACGCCAGCGCCGAGCGAGGAATATCCGAGCGGGAAGCCGCGGCTCAAGGGACGCCAGGAGAGCATCGAAGCCGCCCGGTTGCTTTGCCGCGGCGAAGGCGTCGACACCAAACCACATGTAAAGCCACGGCCAGGCGTTGTGGCGCCCGCTGTGGATGAGTACTTCGGGAGCCCCGATTACCAAGATGGGTTCGTCGGGGCCGACTCCCTCGAGTAGGGCGCGCACTGCTTTTCCTTGGGTCGAAAAGTCTGTGGGAGGCCGGAAGCGATCGCTGTGCGGCCTTGCCGCAGCGGCCAGGGCACCCGCGAAGCAGGCGGCCCATCCCAGCTTTCTCAAGTGGCGCGGTCCCCGTTCGAGCAAAGGTACCAATCCCCCAGCCATTGCGGCGGCCAACGGCGGCCCGAAGAGAATCGTGTCGGGCCAGGCCTGCAAGCTGGCGAATGTCAGCCCAAGGTAGCAGAGACCTGCAATGGTAAGCGCGGGCGGCAGCGGCGTTCGACGGCGGCCGATCGCCATTCCGAGCAACGCTGCTGAGCCGAGCGGCAGGAGATCGCGGTCCCAAGTTCCAAGCAGCCGCCACAGCCGCCGGAGTGTTCCGAGCGGCGTTCGCAGGCCACGCTCCACGTACCAGAGGTTGAAAACGACGGCGTCAGCGAAGAACGCCTGAGTGGTCCCGGTGGCTACGAGCCATGCGAAAAATACGGCCAGCAAAATGGCGGCTCCTTGCAGCACGCCGGCCGCGGCTGGGCGATCGCGCGCGGCGAGCGCCACGGCGACGGGGAAGACCAGACCGGGCTGCCAGCACAGGGCAGCGGCGGCTCCCCAAAAGCCAGACCAGCGCCACGCGCGGCGATCGCCGGCTAGCAGGCAGGCTAGGCCGAGGACTACCGTTGCTACTTTCGGCCGGACGCCCTCGATGGCGGCGAGAGGCCATTGCTCGTAGCCCATGAGCAGGAGGCTGGCGAGGAGGGCAGGGCCGACCGACGCGCGGCGGCGCACAAGCAGGAAAAGTTGAGCGGGTGCGAGGGCGCCGAAGAAGAGATACAGCAGGTGCGCGCCCGCCGTTCGGGTCAGGCCGGCTTCGGCACCCAGCCATGCGCCAGCAGCGCCCAAGAACGCTGCTCCTGGGGTCTTGTGCAAGAAAATGTCGCGGTAGGGCAGGTAGCCGTCGAGCAGTGCCGAACTCATGTAGTCCCAAGTGGCAGGGTCGAAGAGAACCGGCCTGTGGAGCGGTCTGAAACAGCACAAGTACGCAAGGGCGGCCAAGAAAACCGAGAAAGAGATAGCCCGATCGCGCACGGCCAATCCTACCGAACGTTTCGCCGCGAGCGGGGCGGCCGCACGATAGTAATGGCAGGGCCCAACTCGTCCCGGCGGGGAACGATGCGAACGAGGCGGGGCCACGCGAGCATGCGCCGGTAGCGCTCGACGATTTGGGGATAGCGGTGGAGAGGATCTTTGAGGAAGCGCCGGTAGACGAGACTCGACAGAACAACGGCGTCGACGCGGTTACGCCGGTACCAGCCAGGCTCGCGAAAAGCGGCCGACCATACGTATTCGACTCGATAGCGGTCCGGGTCGGGCCGGGGTCCGTACTCCTCGCGGACGATAAACGAACCGGCGGGTATGTGGCGCTCGATCCACTGGGCGGCACGCAAGCGAGTGTCTCCGCCGGCAAAGCGGCGGGCCGTATGCCAGGCGAGTCGGCCAGCGGGCACGCACACTAGGGC
>CAYZHO010000020.1:8708-20963 GCA_964478045.1 uncultured Myxococcales bacterium
CACTAGGGCCGCTCCCAGAAGAGCACACGCCGCCGACAGCCTCGGCCGGCCGGGAATTCGAGCGAGGCGGGCGATGCCATCTCCCGCCACGGCTGTGGCGAGTACCAGAGGCGGCAGAAGGTTGCGCTCAAAGCGCACCGGTACCGCGCCGAGCCAGGCGAACCACGCAATGGCGGTAAGGGAGGCGGCGAGAAGCGCCCAGGCTGGCTGAGTGGGCCGGCGTTTGGTGGTAACGAGCAGCCCCGCCGTACCGGCGAGGAACGCAAACCCGTATCCAAATGAACTCCAGGTCCCAAGGCCGCTTTCTCGCAGCCGCTCGATGTACCATAGCCAGTTGGCGCTGCCCTCGGCTCCTAAGTGACCGGACGCGTAGTGTTCCCGCACGACCGCGAGGTCAGCGACGAACAGTCGCCAGTCGAGAACGGCGTACGGGCATAGCAAGACAAAGCCGCAGGCAGTAGCGCCTAGGAGCACCAGCGCGCGGCTGAGACGCTCGCCGTTTGGAGCAGTCAGGATAGCGATAGCGAGGAGGCCCGGTAGGGCTGCCGCCCCGGTGTACTTGGTCGCAACCGCAGCCCCCGCGGCCAGCCCTACCGCGGCGATGCCCGCGCGGGACCGGGCTCGAGCGGCTAGCGCGAACGCCAAGACCACTAGCGCCGCCATCGGGACGTCGGTGGTCAGATAATGAGAGTGTTCTACGTGCAGGGGAACCAGCGCCAGGAGCGCTGCGGCCGCCAGTGCGCCTGGGATGCCCGTCGACTCAAGCACCAGCGCAGCCACCGCGAGGGATGTGAGAGCGCCGGCGAGGCCGACGAGACGGCGGCCCGTGATCAAGGCAGGCCACGTCCAGGGTCCGAGGTCCGAGGGCCCATAGGCCGGGCCGTGAGGAATGCGAACCGGCATCCCGGCGAGAAAGTGCCACGCCGCCGCCACGGCGGCCTCCGCATAGATCATCGCCGACGGATAACGAAAGAATCGAGGGTCGAGATCTCCGGTCGCGACGATCCGCAACGCCGGCTTGACCACAAAGGGCTCGTCGAAATGGAACCCGTAGGGTGCGCCCCACGTGCTCCCGTACCAACGCATGAAAAGGGCTGCGAGGATGATGGCAGCCAGGGCGGCCCGATACGGCATGCGGCCTTGCACGACGGCCAGGATGCCGCAGTCATCCCCAGGCGCCAAGCGGGCTCTTTGCCGTCGGCGTCGTCGTCGCACAAAATGGCGCGATGGCGGAAATTCTCGGACTCACCGGGGGAATCGGGGCGGGCAAATCGACCGTCGCGGCCATGCTTGCCAAGCGCGGTGCCCGCGTGATCGACGCCGATCGGATCGCTCACGAAGTGTACGAGCCTGGCAGCGAAGGGTACCAGCGAGTGGTGGATCGGTTCGGAACCGGTATCCTCGGCTCGGACGGGCGCGTGGACCGCGGAAAACTAGGGCGTCTCGTGTTCGGCGACCAAGCGGCACTCAAGGATCTCAATGCCATCATTCATCCGCTGGTTCGAAAGGAGATAGCCCAGCGGCTGCTCGCGATCGACCGGGAAGAACCCGACTCGGTGGTCGTCATTGAAGCAGCGCTCATGGTAGAGACCGGCTGGCGGGGAGGAGCCGGCGAGCTGTGGGTCGTAATCGCGGATCCGCAGGTTGTCGTCGAGCGGCTGGTCAAGCAGAGGGGCATGCGGCCCGAAGACGTACGCCTGCGCCTGGCTGCGCAGGCTAGCAATGAAGAGCGCCGGCGGGTTGCGACCCGAGTGATCGAAAACAACGGCACCTTGGAAGAGCTTGAGGCGCGCGTGGATGCGGTCTGGCGCGAGTGGCTGGCGGAACGTTGCGCGTGAACCTGTGCGAGGCCATCGAGGGAGCGTGCCGGCGGTTCGCGGATCGCGTGGCGTTGATCGAGCACCGCGAAGGCGGCGACCGTCGGGTCCGCTACGCCGAGCTTTACGAGCTTGCTCTGGCGGTTCGCGCGGCATGGCACGCCCGCGGGTTGCGGCCGGACGATCGCGTGGCGGTGCTGTTCGACAACAGCTTGGCCCTCGTTGCCACGGAGTGGGCGTGTCTGTTTGGCGGCGGAATATGGGTTGCTCTAAGCCCGCGCTGGTCTCCGGCCGAGTGCAGCGCGATCTTGGCCGATTGCCGGCCGAAGTTGTTGCTGGCGGCGGCCCGGCACCGTGAGCTCGCCGAGGCGATCGATCTGCCAGCAGGCTGCCGCCGGGTGCTGGTGGTCGAGGGCAGGGAGCGGGAAATCCTTGCGGGACGGCAAAGCCCCGCAAGAGAGAGGAGGCTGCTGCGGGGGGATGAGGCCGTTCGAATCCGATACACCTCCGGCACCGCCGGATTTCCCAAGGGGGCCGTTATTACCCGAGCGAACTACGAGGCCTCGGTGGAGGCGGTCACCAGCGTCCTCGGACCGATTGAAGCGCACGATACTGTCGTGCAGGTCGCTCCGATGACCCATGCCGCCGGGGCCATGCTCGTTCCGCACTTGCTCGCGGGTGCGCGGGCGCTTCTCCTGCAGCGTTTCGAGCCCAAAAGCTTCATCGAGCTCGTTTGCCGCTACCGCGGAACGGCCGTGTTCTTGGTGCCAACCATGCTCGTCCGCCTTCTCGACGCGCTCGAGGATCCGCGGTCGCTCGAAAGCCTGCGCACTATCGTTTACGGCGGGGCTCCGATGCCGGTGGACCGGCTGGTGGCGGCGCTCGAACGACTCGGGCCCGTCTTCGTTCAGATCTATGGTCTGACCGAGTCGAGCTGGCCAGTGACCGCACTTGCCAAGTCCGACCACGTGCGCAAGCCCGGCGAGAGCGCCCAGCGATGGCATGCTCGGCTGGCGTCGTGCGGGCGCCCGACGGAAGTGGGAGAGCTGCGCATCGTGACGGCCGATGGGCGCGACGCGCGCCCCGGAGAGGTTGGGGAGATCTGGGTGCGCGGGCGCAACACGATGAAGGGATACTGGGGCGGTGCGGTAGACAAGGCTGGCAAGGGACTCGACGCGCACGGTTGGATGCACACCGGGGACCTCGGCTTTCGCGATGCCGAGGGGTTCGTTACGATCGTGGACCGGCTCCACGACATGATCGTCACCGGGGGCTTCAACGTTTACCCGCGTGAAGTAGAGCAGGCTCTGTCAAGCCATCCCGCCGTGCTCGAGTGCGCCGTCGTCGGGCGGCCGCATCCCGACTGGGGAGAGGCCGTCCACGGCTTTGTGGTGCTCAAACCAGGCGCGGCCGCCGAGCCGAGTGAACTGATCGAGCACGTCGGGCGACAGTTGGCCGCTTACAAGAAGCCGAAGGCGATCGAAATCGTGGGAGCGCTTCCCAAAACTGCTTCCGGAAAGATTTTGCGCCGGGTGCTGCGGGAGCGGCTGCGCGGATCCTGAACGGAGCCCGCTCCTCGGCGCCGGCTCAGGCGATTTGTACCAGGCGATCGACCAAACGCGGGAGCGGAATGCCCGCGCAAGCCCAAAGCCGCGGGTACATGCTGATTTCGGTGAACCCGGGAATGGTGTTGATCTCGTTGAACAGTACCCGGTTGCTGTCCCGTTCTACGAAAAAGTCCGCGCGAGCCATGCCGCGGCAACCGATGAGCTTCCATACCTGCACCGCAAGCTGCTGCACGCGCCCAAGCACGTGGGGTTCGAGCTCGGCAGGCGCCAGCAACTGGGCTCCGGTGGTAACGTATTTGGCTTCGAAGTCGTAGAAACCGCTGGGAGTGACGATTTCCCCCGGTGGCGACACCTCGGGAGTTTGCGAGCCGAGCAAGGCGATTTCGATCTCTCTGCCCTCCACTGCGCGCTCGATCAGAACGCGTTCGTCGAAGCCACGGGCTCGATCGAGAGCTGGGCCCAACTCTGCCGCACAAGAGACCCTGCTGATTCCAACCGACGAACCGAGGCGAGCGGGTTTTACGAAGCAGGGAAAGCCGAAGGTCCTTGCCACTTGCTCGGCTAGCCGTTCGGGCGAAGCGGTTTCCGCCGGCAGGAAGTCTGCCTGGGGTATAGCGGCACCGGAACACAGCACTTTCATCAGTAGCTTGTCCATTGCCGCAGCCGATGCGGCGCACCCGGCTCCGACGAACCGCAGGCCTAGGATCTCGAGCAATCCCTGAAGACTTCCGTCCTCCCCGCCGGGACCGTGGACGAGGGGAAAAACAACGTCGCACCCCGGAGCTACGGGGCGGGCCTTCGCGCTGTCTTCCCGAAGGAGCGCCTTACCGCGGTCGCTCCACAGGCAGACGGCCACGCCCGCGTCCGCGCCGGCCTCGACCAGTTCGGTACGGGCTCGCTCGAGCAGGGGGCCGTGGTCTCCCCAGCGCCATACGCCGTCGCGCCCGATGGCGACCGTCTCCACGAAATAGCCGGCTTCTCGCAGTGCTGGAACGACGGAGGCGGCGGACCTGAGCGAGATCGAGTGTTCAGCCGAGCGCCCGCCCATGATCACGAGGACGCGCTGCCTGCTGGTGCTCACGGTCCCTTGTCTACCACTGCGACGGCCTCGCCGTAAGGAAACGCGGCCTGAGGGCGCACAGTCTGGCGGGCTGAACGCCTGCCTGGATTAGCTAGGCTTTCGGCGGATATGGCACGGTGTGCCACAGGTCGATTTGCATGGCCGAAGCGTTCGGGCAGGATTAGCTGCGATGTTCGATGCAATAGCGTGATCAAATATCCTTAATCCAAGGCTCCGGAGTCTTTTCATGCACATCGAGACTCTCAAGATTTTCTGCGACGTTGTCGAGAACCAAAGCTTCTCGCAGGCGGCTTCTCAGAACTACATCACTCAGTCCGCCGTGAGCCAGCAAATCCGGGGACTCGAGGAGCGCTACGGCAAGCGGCTTCTTGAAAGGCGACGCGGCAGCGTGCGTCCCACGGCCGCCGGGGAGATCCTGCACCGAGCCGCCAGGGAGATTTTGCACCTGTTCAACGAAATGGAGGCCGAGCTGCAAGGACTCAGCAACGTGGTCACAGGAAGCGTGCGCGTCGGCACGGTCCACAGCGTAGGGCTCTACCTGCTCACGGAGCCACTCAAGGCATACTTCGCCGACTTCCCGCACGTCAACGTCTATCTCGAGTACGACCGTGCGAGCCACGTATACGAGCAGGTGCTGCGCGGCAATGTGGATCTCGGCATCGTAGCGTACCCGACCGCGCGGGCGCGGATCACCGTACTGGAATTTCGTACGGACAGGCTGGTGGTGGTATGCGCTCCCGACCACCCACTAGCCGAACACCGGGAGGTGCGCCTCGAGGCGCTCGACGGGGAGAAGTTCGTCGGATTCGAAAAAGGAATTCCCACCCGGCAGGCGCTCGACCGCATGTTCGAGGAACGCGGGATCCACGTGGAATACGTGGCCGAGCTGGACAACATCGAGATGGTGAAGCGCCTGGTGGAAGTTGGGGCTGGAGTAGCGATCATTCCGGAGAAGGCGTGCGTGCACGAGGTGGCAGGCGGATCGCTCGTCAAGGTCGAGCTAGGCGAGCGCGCGCTGACGCGGCCGATCGGTATCATCCACCGCACGGGTAAACACTTCAGCCCGGCTGCTGAGAAGTTCATCGAATACTTGCAGCGAGGAGCCGGGCACGAGAAAGGGGCGGCGCCCAAGCGTGGCGCCTGACGCCGGCCTGTTCAAGTAGCGACGGTCAGCTTGGGCAACACGGTTCGGGCGAACAACTCGAGCGAATCGGGGCCAGCGAGGTCGCCGAACAGCACGGCGAAGTCGCGAACCCCTAAAGCCATGCGCTCGCGCAACACCTCAACCACGGCGGCGGGGGTCCCGGTGACCGCCATCGTATCGAGATCGACGAATCCGCCGATCGTTCGCTCGGCCTCGGCACGTTTCTCGCGCACGTCTCCTTCGTCGGCTCCGACGACGACAGCGACCTGCTCGCTGATCACGATTGCTTCGGGCGGCCGCCCGATCTCGGCGCAATAACGCCTGAGTGCCGCAAGATGCTCGCACAGCCTGGGGGCGGCGGGCATGGGGCAGTTCCAGCGGTCGGCGTAGCGCGCCACGAGTCTCATCATGATGCGTGTTCCTGAGCCGCCGATCGTGATCGGCAGGCACTCTTGCACTGGCTTGGGCTGAA
Organism: uncultured Myxococcales bacterium; assembly: GCA_964478045.1. Lineage (GTDB taxonomy): Bacteria > Desulfobacterota > Binatia > UBA1149 > SPBQ01 > CAZQYE01. The sequence goes on from CAYZHO010000020.1 coordinate 14,791, forward strand.
ACGGCGCGTTGCGCAGCCGGTAGTGACGCCCGTCAAATGTCGTGCGCCGATTTCGAAAGAGACTGCGGATAACGGCCAGCGCTTCGCCGAGCTGCTCGAGCCGCTGCGCGACCGGGGGAAACGGGATCCCGTAGGCTCGGTACTCTTCCTCCATCCAGCCGGCTCCGATTCCTAGCTCGATCCGCCCTCCGGCAACGTGGTCGGCCGTGGCGGCGATTTTGGCCAGAACTGCGGGGTGGCGGTAGGAGTTGCACGTAACGAGGACGCCCAGGCGCAACCGGCTGGTTGCCTCGGCGAGGGCGGCGACCGCCGTCCATGCCTCGAGAAAATCCGCTTCCGGATACCCCTGCGCCCAGAAGTGGTCAACCAGCCAAAGTCCGTCAAAACCGAGGCGTTCGATCAGACGGGCTCGCTCGCGCAGAACCGGGTAACTCTGGCCGATCTGCGGGAGGAACACGTAAGCACTGGCCCGTTCCATGGCGGCGATTTTGGTCGCATAAGCGAACCTGGCCGGCTTGACAAACGCAGGTGAAATCCGGCGGGACGCGCGGTATCGTGGTCGTCGGAGCCACCATGGGATCGCGGCGCGGAGACGGCAATGCCCCGTTCAACAACCCGTTCGCTGCCGAGATGCGGCGCTTGAGGAAGCACCTGAAGCGAACGAGGGTAGTCGAGAGGGCCCGGCCGGCGCCTTCCCCGCAAGAAGCGGATTGCGACCCGCTCGGCCGGGAGTTTTCGGACGTAGTGCCGATCGGGAAAGGTGCCGGCCGCGTGCCCCCGCGGCCTCCGGCGGCCGCCGTTGCGCCTGGGGAGCCATCGTTTGCCGAACAGCTTGAGGGATACCCGTTCGACCTTCGCTTTACCGAAGGTTTCATCCGAGCGCGGGCCCGAGGGGTCAGTCGGGAGACGCTCAGGCGGCTCGAGCGCGGCGAGTTTTCGGTTCAGGCTCATCTCGACTTGCACGGGATGGCGGTGGCCGATGCGCGCGAGTGCGTGGATCGGTTTCTGGCCGATGCCCACCGGCAAGGAAAGCGGTGCGTGCTTGTCATCACTGGCAAGGGGCGCAACTCACCGTGCCAGAAAGGTGTTCTCCATGATCAGATCCCGCGGTGGCTCGCCCGCGGGCCGAGCGCGCGAAGGGTACTCGCGTTTGCGAGCGCGCGGGCCTGTGACGGGGGAATCGGTGCACTCTACGTCTTGCTGCGCCGGCACGGTTCGCGTAAGAATCGCATCGACGTGGAGTGCGGGGCCGGCGACTGAACGGTGCAGTCGGGCGCGCCCCGCTTGTGGGCCGTGGCCCGAGGTGGCGAGCGCCGGGTTCCGGCGCCGGAAGTGGCGGATGTCGTGGAGGCGGTCATGGCAACGCGGGAATCGCGCCGACGTCTCGTATACGTTGGAGACGACGGGGACCTTTACCAAAGCCAGGACGGACACTCTTCCGACCGGCTGACCTGGGGCTGGCATAGCGGCAAGGGCGAGGGGCGTCTCGAGTACGTCTGGCCCTCCTACTCCCCGGACGGGTCGATGGTCGCGTGCTTTGGCGTGGCGCCTGGGCGCTCGCCGGAAGCCGGGCTCTACGCGGTCACGGACGACGGCGTGAAGATGCACGAGCTCTGGCGAATGACCGGAGCCGCGCCGATTTGCGAGAGCTGGTCGCCGGATTCGAGGCAAATCGCGCTCCTATTGCAGGACGAAACGGGGCTGCGGCTGGAGCTGGCGGACGTCGACCGGCCCGGGCGCAGCTTTCCGCTCGATCGTGGCTCTCCGCTGTTCTGGGCGTGGTCGCCGCGCGAGCGCTTCATTGCCGTGCATGCCGGCGGGAGCCTAACGGTTTCCGACGCTGCGAGGCTTTCGATCTTCGCCACGGACGATGGTTGCAGGGAGATCGCGCGGCTGGCGCCGGGAGAGTTCCGCAGTCCCGCGTGGTCGCCGGATGGCCGTCGCCTGGCCTATGTGGACGCGAGCGATCCGCGCCGCGAGTACCTCTCGTTTTACCGCCTCGACGACGGAGTGACGGAGCTCGTGTGCCCGGTCGAAGGCCACTGCGCCTTGTCCTGGTCGCCCGACGGACGCTTTCTCGCATACTCGGAGGCCCTGGGCGAGACGCCGCACTTGTTCACGGGCGTGACGCTGGTGGACGCGCGTACCGGTCGCACCGAAGTGGTCGGTACCGAGAACATCGTCGGGTTTCTGTGGTCACCGTGCTCCCAGCGGTTGGTGCTCGTAGGGTTTGCCGACGACGGAAGCATGGAGTGGTCGGTTCTCGACGTGCGCGGCACGCTCGAGCGGCTGAGCCCGCGCTTTTATCCGAGCAGGGAACTTATCTACTACTGCTGGTTCTTCGACCAGCTCGGGCCGTCCCACCCGCTGGTGTCGCCCGACGGAACAACGCTGGCCTTCGCCGGGATGTTGGCCGAGGAGGGCTTACGCCCCGGCCGGCGGGACAGCAGCGTGTACCTCGTGCCGATGGAGGCAGATGCAAAGCCGCGCAGGCTGGCCGGCGGGCACTTCGCGTGCTGGGACGGGGCCACTCGATGAGCCCGTGGCTAGGCGCCGTCCGCAGCGGTTTGCCCGGGCCGCCCTGCTGCCGTGGGGCATCAGCCTCCTACGCCCGGCACTAGGCATATTGCTTCTTACGTGGCTGCCCGCCCATCCGGCAACCGTGCTCGCCTTGCCAGCCACGGCCATGGCCGTCCTGAGCGACTGGCTCGATGGCCGCTTGGCCCGGGCCGGCGACTGCGCGAGCGAAGCTGGCCGCCTAGTTGACAACCTGTGTGACTGCGCATTCCTGAGTGCCGCCTTCTACGGATTCGGGCGCGCCGCGGTCTGGAGCGATCCGCACTGGGGAAGAGCCGTGCGGTACTGGTCAGGCGTAAACTGGTTGCCCCTGCTTGCCACCCTGGCCGCTTTTGGCGCTTATTTCGCGCGCTGGGGGCTGTGCCGGGCCATCGGTGTTTCGCTCGCACCGTCGGCCCGGGGTCGCCAGGCCGGCGTCGCCAACTGGGCGCTTGCTGTGACCGGGGCCGTCGCCGTACTGCCGGGGGTGCGGCTGGGCCCGTGGGTGCTCGAACCCGCATTCCTGACGGTAGTGTTGCTCGACATAACCGCGGCGGTGGACAATCTGCTGCTGGCGCTGGCCGCGGCTTTGGGTCGAGATCGCCGCGGCTAACTTCTACTGTCGCTTTCGGTCTGCCCGCGCTATGACTTGGGAGTGCTCGCCTGGCGATGCGCTCTGCGGTTTTGCGCCTCATTCCTGCTGGTGGCGGCCTCGTGCACGCCGGTCTCCGAGAGCTACCAGATTCACAGCGAGGACCTGACATGCGACGAGGCCAACCGCGCCGTCTATGCGGCCATCGAAGACATGGGGCTCACCGTCACTTCTCTTGAGCCGGCACGCCCGGGACACCCGGGAAAAATCGAGGCGGCGGGAAGCGAGCAAGGAAACCCTGGCGGAGAGGTTACGATTCGGTGCGAGGCCGACGGCGTGCATATCGAAGCAAACGAGGCGGGCGTCGGCGGCGGCCACGAGTTCGAGCGGGGTATCTTCTTGTCGGTTACGGGGCGCACTGGCCTGGTTTCGGAGGGAGGCCGGCTGCGGCGCCGCAAACCCGCGGTGAAGCCGCAAGCGGCCACTGCGGCGAAAGGGGCGCGCGAAGCCCGGCGGCGTTCTCGAGGCACGGTGCGCCTCGCGCTCGAGCCGATTCGCGGGTTTGCGACAATACTCGACTTCGAGGCGGACCTCAGTGCGGTGGGCGTCCTTCCCGTCAAAGTCCTGGTGGCGAACGAAAGCGCTCGGACCTATCGCATGGATCCTTCGGACATCGTTCTGCGTGCCGCTGGTACGCGGCGGCGCGTGCGGGCGCTTTCGCCGCAAGTAGTGGTCGAACGGTTGCGCCGCGCGAAAGCACGAGCGGGGGAGCAGGACGGGATCGGGGACATAGATACAGCCGTTCGCTTGGTCGTGGACCGAGCGTTGCGTCCCGCCAAGCTCCGGCCCGGTGCACGGCTCGAGGGGTTTCTGTACTTCGACACGGGTCTTTACGACCGCGCGCGCGTGACGCTTACGGACGTAGCGACGGGCGAGCTCGAGGGTTTTCTCGTCGAGTTCTAATCCGGCAGGCTAGCTCCCTCGAGTTGGTCGACCAGCCTTTCGGTGGCTCTTTTGGTTGCTTCGTCGAGCTCGAGGTGCCCGCGCTCGGCCTGGTCGAGCAAGTAGCGGTACACGGCGGCTGCGGCCTGGCGCAGCGTGCGCGCCTCGCCGGGTGATGTGGGGGCGAGCCTGGCGGCCTGGCGCACGAGATCGACGGCGAGCTTTTTCCACGTGTCGGCTTCTATCGTTTTGCTGCTTTCGGTGCGCAGGAACGTCTCGATCGCGGCGGCGAGTTCCTGCCACCGGCCGAGCGCTTGCAAGGTCGTGATGCGTAGCATGGCTGCTCTGGCGGCAAGAGCATCGGGCGGATCGAAGCGCTCCTCGTAGTTGGCCAAGCGTTTGAGCCGGCCGGAGAGCTCGCCGCCACTAGCCTTGGGCGCGAGCACTGCCGCCATGAGTTGAGCTCTGGCCGCTAGCTCCGAGGGCGCTTCGGCGGCGGCCCGCCGTTGGCGTTCGAACTCCGCGACGAACGCATCGAGCGCCGCAACGGCAGCGCTGGCATCGGCGGGGTCGCCGCTGTCTTCGGCCAGCTCGGCCAGGCACTGAGCGCCGAGGAAGTGGGCTTCCAGGGTCATGCCGGGGGGGCCGCTCACCCGGGCGAAGGCCTGGTGGCATTGGCGCAAGAGGCCGTGCCTGCGGTTCCACTCGCCAAGCCGGAACCACCCTTCGTGGGCGGCCGGGTGCTCGGGTGCCGCTTTCAGAAACTCTTCGATCGCGCGGTGGTAGCGCTCGGCCAAGTCGCCCTCAAGCGGCCGGCCGGCGGCTGCGTAAGCACGTTCGGCGGCCTTGAGCAGCAAGTAGGCGCCGCGCTGGCGCCGGGGATCACGGGGAGAGGCGGCGGCCAGGAAGAACTCAAACTGCTCGAGGGCCTCCCGGGGGCGTCCGCCGATCAGGGCACAGTGGCCGAGCCCGTAGGCGGCTGCGGCTCGCAAGCGCGTGCGGGATGCAAGCTTTTGGTACAAGGCAACGCTTTCCTGGCAGCGCCGGCGGCGCCGAAGCGAATCGGCGACCAAGAGCGTCAGTTCTGGGGCGTTGTCCGGATCAGCGAGGAGAACGGGGTCGGTTTGGCTCGCATCGATCAATCGCTGGGCGGCGTCGTGCCACGTCTTGCCGAGGCGGGCCAGTTTGGAAAGAGCGTGGCGAGCCGCGGGAAGGAAAGATCGCTGGCCCGCATCGACAGCGGTAAGGAGGGCTTTGGCGCGCGTGAACCATGCCAAAGCACTGGCATGGCCGCTGGCCACGAGGTCGCGGCTGAGCGCGAGCGCTTCCTGGCGGCGTCCGCTCGCCAGAAGCGCCTCGACCAACGCGATGCGCAACCGCTCGGCCATGTCCGGGTCCGGCCGTTCCTCGAGTGCGCTGCGAAAATCTTCAACGGCCGCCTCGTACTGGCGTAACGCCTTGGCTGCCAGGCCGTGCCCGAGCAGGGCTTCAATTCGCAGCTCGCGCTCGGTGGCGCCGAGGAACTCCGCGAAGCCGTCGCGCGCCGCTTCGAGCAGACGGCGGCGGCGGGCAGAGTCTCGTTCCACACGGACGGCGTAGTCGTAGCGCAGCCAGTTCAGGCGGTAGAGCAGGCGCATTGCCAGCAGCTCGCGCTCGCGCCACGCCGGCGAGTCTTGGACGGCTTCGAGATCACCGTCTTCGGCGATCACGTCAGCCTGCATTTGCTCGAGCACGGACGTGTAGCGCCGGCGCACGCTTTCGGCAGTGACAATGAGTCGCCATGCCGCACCCGCCGGCACCCGGGCTTGGTCGGCGAGGCGGTGGAAGGCGTCAGCTAGTTGGTCGATGCGCTCGGTGAGGGCTTTTTCGCGCTGGTAGTTCCAGGGCGCGGCCGCGCGTTGCTTCGCTTCTCGCTCGAGGACGGCCACTTGCCGGGCGAACTCTGCTTGGTCGAGACCAGCGGCGCCCTTTGGCCGTGCCAGCCCGCCGAGGACGAACGCCAAGAGCAGCAGGGCGGGCGCGCGCTTGTTGGTCCACAGCGGCATTCGTTCAAGAGCGCGGCGCCGCACGCTCGAGGGGTTCG
>CAYZHO010000021.1:0-8405 GCA_964478045.1 uncultured Myxococcales bacterium
CCCACACACCGCTGTCCGTGACTGAGGCCACCGACCGGCGCGCGCTCGAGCGGCTCGCCGACGATCTCGGAATCGATCGGGCCGAACGCAAACCGGGACTCGGCCTGCTTGCGGACGTGTTCGAGGCAGCGGTGGAGGAACACTTGGTGCAGCCGACGTTCATCACCGGGTTTCCGGTCGAGGTCTCGCCACTGGCTCGCGCCAGCGACGACAATCCGGCACTCGCGGATCGCTTCGAGCTGTTCGTAGCCGGCCGGGAGATCGCCAATGGGTTCTCGGAGCTCAACGATCCGGAGGAGCAGCGCGAGCGCTTCCTGGCTCAGCTTCGCCAGCGAGAGGCCGGGGACGAGGAGGCGCACCGGATGGACGAGGACTTCATCGAAGCGCTCGAATATGGGATGCCGCCGGCGGCGGGCGAGGGGATTGGCATCGATCGGCTCGTCATGGTTCTGACCGGCGCAACTTCGATTCGCGAGGTGATCCTGTTTCCCCACATGCGCCCCCGCAGGAGCGAGTGATCTGAAACCGTGATGGGGTGGGAGCTGCTGGTTGGGCTGCGCTACCTGCGTTCGCGGCGCAAGGAACGATTCGTTTCGGTCATCACGGTCATTTCCACGCTGAGCGTAGTGCTCGGGGTCATGGTCCTGACGATCGTCCTGTCGGTGATGACGGGGTTCGAAGAAGATCTGCGCGCCCGCGTCCTCGGGCTCAACCCCCACATTCGCATTGAGGATCGCCTTGGGGGGCTGCTGCGCCATCCAGAAGACATCGTCGCGGTTGCCCGCGAGGAGCCGCATGTGGTGGCAGCTGCGCCGGTGGTGGCAGCCCAAGTACTGGTAGCGGCAAACGGGCGGATGTTCGGGGTGTACTTGCACGGCGTGCAGCCGGACCGGACATCGGGCGTTCATGGGATTGCGCGGTTCGTGGTCGAGGGCGATGCGGGGCAGCTCGCCCAGCGGGTGGAAGTCGGCGGGGCGCGGCTGCCCTCGCTGATGATCGGCAGGGAGCTAGCCCGGCGGCTCGGCGTGCGCCGGGGCGAGCGCGTCAGCCTGATGGTACCGGCTCTAGCGGCCAGCCCGCTCGGCCTTCTGCCCCGCAGCCGGCGGTTCGTAGTGGTGGCTCTCTACGATTCGGGCATGGTCGAGTACGACGCTGGTTTGGTCTACTGCTCGATCGACGATGCTCGGGCCTTATTGGGGCTGGGGCGCGCGGCTACCGGGGTCGAGGCGGTCCTCGACGACCCCTACGCGGCTCCGGCGGTTGCCGAGTCGCTCAGCGAGAAGCTGGGGTTGCCGTACTGGGTGCGTAGCTGGACCGAGGTGCACCGTAACGTCTTCCAGGCACTGCGGCTCGAAAAGACAGTCTACTTTCTCGTCCTACTGCTCATCATCCTGGTTGCCGCCTTTACGATCGTGGCAACCCTCTACATGGTTGTACTCGAGAAACACCGAGACATCGCCGTGCTCAAAGCGATGGGCGCGACCGACCAGAGCATCGCGGCGATTTTCGTCGCGAAAGGCCTGCTGATCGGGATCCTCGGAACCGCCTGTGGCGCCCTGGCCGGCTATGGCATCTGCGAAGCGCTCGATCGCTACCACCTGATCGGCCTGCCCGAAGGGGTGTTCTACGTTTCGACTCTTCCGGTCCGTATCGTTCCATCGAACTTCCTGCTAGTCTCGGCAGCCTCGGTTCTGATCTGTCTTGCGGCGTGCATCTTTCCTGCATGGAAGGCAGCACGCGTCGTTCCGGTGGACGTGTTGCGCTATGAGTGAGCGATCCCCGGTGGTGCTCGAAGTTCGCGGCCTGCGCCGGTCGTTTGACGATGGCCGGCGGGTGATCGAGGTGCTGCGCGGCGTGGACTTGGTCGTGCGGCGCGGGGAGAGCGTGGCCATTGTCGGAGAGTCGGGCGTTGGAAAGAGCACATTGCTCCACCTTCTCGGCGTACTCGATCGCCCCGACAGGGGGACGATCGTCCTCGACGGCCAGAATCTGCTTTCTCTGACAGGCCGGCAGCTGGCGGCCGTCCGCAACCGGGCGATCGGATACGTGTTTCAGTTTCATTATTTGCTCGGGGACTTCGACGCAGTGGAGAACGTGATGATGCCGCTGCTCATCGCGGGCTGGAGTCGCGCGCGAGCGCGGCGCCGGGCGATCGAGTTGCTCGAACGTGTCGGGTTGGCGGATCGGTTGTCCCACCGGCCGGGAGAGCTCTCGGGGGGCGAGCAACAGAGAGTCGCGGTGGCCCGCGCACTGGCTGGGCGGCCGCGCTTGGTGTTGGCTGACGAGCCTACGGGCAATCTCGATCCGGCGACGGCAGCCGGCGTCCAGCAACTACTGGTCGAGCTGCAACAGGAAGAGCAGGCGGCCCTGGTGGTTGCGTCTCACAGCCCGGCTCTGGCGGCGGCTATGGACCGCGCGCTGCGCCTGAGCGGCGGGGTGCTGTGCGAGGAGGACCGGGGGTGAGAGCCGGGCGGCTCGGTCGCATGTTCGTGGTTTTGGCCGCCGTCCTTGCGGCCCGGGGGGCATTTGCCGCCCAGCGGATTGCCGAAGTGCGGGTAGACGGCAACGAGCGCGTGGAGACGTCGGCGATCCGAGCCCACGTTCACGTCGGCCCAGGCCAGGTTCTCGACCGCCGCCTCATCGACAAGGACGTGAAAGAAATCTACCAGCTAGGGTTCTTCGACCACGTGTGGGTGACCGCCGAGGACGGGCCGGCCGGTGTCATCTTGACCTACCACGTTGCCGAGCGGCCGTACGTGACGGACGTCGTTTTCCACGGGGTGAAGCACGTTGAGAAAGAAGACCTCGAGGGAGTGGTAGGCATCGTTCCGGGAGCGATTTTCGATCCTCGCCGAGCTTGGGAAGGACTCGAGGCGGCACGCAAGTTTTATGGCTCGGAGGGCTACCCGGACGCCCGCATCGAATATTCGCTCGAACGGCGCGAAGGAAACACGGCTGTCGTCCACTACCATATCAAGGAAGGCAAGCTCGTCCGCATTCGAGAAATCCGACTCGAAGGCGTCAAAGCCTTCAAGAAGAGCAAGCTGCGAAAGCTGATGACTACGAGGGAGAGGTGGTTTCTCTCGTTTTTGACCGGCGCCGGCATTCTCAACGAGGACGAGCTAAAGACGGATGTCGACCGCCTCACCGCTTATTACTACGACCACGGCTACATTCACGTGCGGATCGACGAACCAAAGATCGAGCGCGTGGGCGACGGCTTGGTCGTGACCATCAAAATCGACGAGGGGCCCCTCTTCCACGTTGGCGACATTTCCTTCGAAGGCGACGTACTCATCGAAGAGGACCGGCTGCGTTCGATGATCGGCTTTCGCCCCGGCGACGTGTTCCGCGCCAGCGCGCTGCGCGATGCGATCTTTGCCGTGACCGAAGCCTACGGCGACTTGGGCTACGCTTTTGCCGAAGCGATTCCCGATACTCGCGTCCGAGAAGCGGCCCGGCGGGTAGACGTGGTTTTCCGGATCAAGGCGGGGCCTGTGGTTACGATTCGGCGGATCGAGATTCGCGGTAACACCAAGACCCGCGACTACGTGATTCGGCGCGAGCTCGAGCTGCACGAGGGCGAGAAGTTTTCGGGATCCGGCCTGCGGCGCAGCAAGGCGAACGTTCGGCGCCTGGGTTTCTTCGACGAAGTGGAGTTGACGACCAGCCGAACGGATCGCGAAGATCAGGTCGATCTGATCGTCAAGGTCGTCGAAGGCCGAACGGGCTCCTTCGCAGCCGGCGCCGGGTTCAGTTCGGCCGACCGCTTTCTGTTCAACGCCCGCATCGCCGAACAAAACTTGTTCGGGCGGGGGCAGCGGTTGATCTTCAACGCGGACTTCGGGCAGATCCGCCAGAACTTTCAGTTCAGCTTTACGGAGCCGTGGTTTGCCAACCGGCCGCTGTCGCTTGGCTTCGACGTCTTCGACTGGAGTTTGGAATTCGACCGGTTTCGCCGCGGCGGGCGGGGGTTTTCCGTGCGGGCGTCTTATCCGCTCGCCGACTTGGGACTCAAGTCGTTCTACGGGCGTTCGCTGGAACGAGTGCGAGCGGGGCTCGAATACCGGCTCGAGCGAGCTCGCATCGATGGGCTCGGGCGGTTTGCGCCTCCGGACGTGGTGGCCGAAGAGGGCACGCGGCTGACGAGCAGCATCACGCCGAAGTTGATCCGCAACACGCTCGATCATCCGTTCGACCCCACCCGCGGTTCCCGGCAGGTCTTCTCGGCCGAATTCGCCGGGCTCGGGGGCGAAACGGACTTCGTGAAGGTCGAGCTGTCGAGCCGGTGGTTCTTTCCGATTGGCAAACTGGGCACGAAGCGAACGGTGGTCTATTCGGTCGGAGGCAACCTTGGATACGGACTCGGTGACAGCGGCCGCAGTGGCAAGGAACTACCCGTCTTCGAGCGATACTTCCCGGGCGGGATCAACTCGGTGCGGGGATTCGAAACTCGAAGCCTCGGCCCCACCCAGGAGGTTTGTGATACGACGGGCGCTACCTGCGTCGATTCGGAGACTGGCGGAAGCCAGCAGTTGATTTTCAATAACGAGCTGATCGTTCCGCTCATACCAGATGCCGGCATCAAGGGAGTGGTATTCTTCGATGCGGGCAATGCGTTCCTGGCCGAAGACGGCATCGACTTCACCGGGCTGCGCTATGCGGTAGGATGGGGGCTCCGGTGGCTGTCGCCCTTCGGGCCGCTGCGGATCGAGGTCGGGTACCCGCTCGATCGGCGCAAAGGAGAAAGCTCGAGTGTCGTCCTGTTTTCCTTCGGGGCGCCGCTGTGACGGGAGAAAGAAGATGAGGAAAGCGAAGGTGTCTTCGTGGTTGGCGGTATTGGCGGTCCTGGCGGTCTTGGCCGTACCCCGACCAGTGCGGGCGCAGGCCAAGATCGCCGTGGTTGTTACTCCGAAGCTGCTTACCGCGACAGCGATCGGAAAGGCGGCGGCGGAAGAGCTGCGCAAGAAGAAGGATGCCGCTCAGGCCAAGCTCGACAAGAAGGCCGAAGAGCTCAAGGCCTTGCAAGACGACCTGGCCAAGCGGGCGATGCTACTCAGCGAGGACGAAAAGGCCAAGGCGCGGGAAGAGTTCGAGGAGCGCCAGCGCGAGGCGACGCGCATGAAGGAAGACCTCGAACGCGACCTTCAGCGGACCGAGAACAAGAAGCTCACCGAAGTAAACAAGTTCCTCACCAAGGTGATCATCGACTACGGCAAGAGCCACGGCTACGACGTCGTACTCGACGCCTCGGCGACGCTGTACTTCTCCGAAGCCGCCGATATTACCGACGAGATCGTTGCCGCTGCGGACAAGGCCTACGAGCAGCAGAAACAGAAGAAGACAGAACAAGAGTGAGTGAGAGCGATGTCCAGATCCATCCCACGGCGATCGTTGCCGAGGGAGCACGGATCGGCAGGGGAACCCGGATCGGTCCTTACGCGGTGATCGGTGAGGGGGTCTCGATCGGCGAAGACTGCTGGATCGGCGCCCACGTGGTGATCGAAGGAGAGACGTCCCTCGGGGCGCGCAACCGCGTGTTCCCGTTTGCCAGCCTCGGCACCGACCCGCAAGATCTCAAGTACCGGGGCGAAGCCACGCGGCTGGAAATCGGCGACCGCAACACGATTCGCGAGTTTGCGACGATGAACCGGGGGACCGCTGGCGGTGGCGGCGTCACGAGGGTCGGAGACGACAATCTGTTCATGGCCTACTCGCACGTTGCCCACGACTGCCGCGTGGGAAATCACGTGGTGCTCGCCAACGCCGCGACGCTGGCGGGCCACGTGACAGTGGAAGACTACGCAATCGTGGGCGGCCTGGTGGCCATCCACCAGCACGCACGAGTCGGCGAATCGGCTCTGCTCGGCGGAGGCGCGATGGTCAGCCTCGACGTGCCCCCGTTTTGCATTGCCGCCGGCGACCGCGCGCGCTTGCACGGACTGAACGTGATCGGGCTTCAGCGCCGCGGCTTTGACAAGCAGACGATCAGCGATCTGCGGGGTGCTTACCGCGTTTTGTTCCAGTCTTCCCTCAAGTTGCGTGATGCGTTGGCAGAGCTGCGCAGCCGCTATCCGAACTCGCCCCGAGTCGAGCAGATGGCGCGTTTCATCGAGTCCTCGCAGCGGGGGATCTGCCGTTGATCGGCGGTGCCCTGTCGGGCGGGTTGCACTGGCGAGGCCGGCGGGCTTTGGACGGCCTGGCTGAGGCGCGTCCGTGGGCGGAGAACGAATCGGCCTGATTGCAGGCAACGGGAGGTTTCCCGTGTTGTTCGCGCGGGCGGCGCGCGAGCGCGGTGCTCGCGTCGTTGCAGTGGCACACCGGGGCGAAACCGATCCGCAAATCGAGCGCGAAGCGGACCAAGTGACGTGGGTGCGGGTGGGGCAAGTCGGACGTGCCGTGCGTGCGCTGCAACGCGCTCGGGTCGAGCGAGCGGTCATGGCGGGAGGGGTGAACAAGGTCCGTTCGATGCTTTCCCTGCGACCGGATTGGCGTGGAATGCGGGTGTTGCGCAGGGCGGCGGGCCGCGGCGACGACGCGCTGTTGCGAGCCTTCGCTGAAGAGTTCGAGTCGGCCGGGATTCAAATCGTTTCTTCCACGCTGTTCCTCGAACGGATTGTCGTTCCCCGCGGGGTGCTTGCGGGACCGGCGCCTTCACGTCGCGAGCTCGACGACGTTCGCCTCGGCTGTCGCGTCCTTCGGGCCCTGGGGCCGCTAGACGTTGGCCAGTGCGTGGTGGTCGAGGACGGCGTCGTGCTCGCAGTGGAAGCGGTCGAGGGGACGGACGCCACGATCGAGCGGGGTGGGCGCCTAGGGCGCGGGCATGCCGTGGTCGTCAAGGCCGCCAAGCAGGGCCAGGACTTGCGCTTCGATATGCCGGCAGTGGGACCGCGTACGGTCGAGACGATGGCGCGGGCGGGTGCGAAGGTGTTGGCGCTCGAAGCGGGTAAGACAATCATGCTCGAGGCCGAACGAACCAGCGAGTTGGCTCGAAAGCATGGTATTTCAGTGATCGGTTGCGATGAGCTCGGGCGACTCGACGGGCAAAGCTAGCCGGCTTCGTGTGGGAGTCGTTGGCGTGGGGTACCTCGGGGAGCTCCACGCTCGCAAGTACGCGGCTCTCCCCGGCGTGCAGCTCGTTGCGGTGTACGACATCGATCGCGAACGTGCCGAAGCGGTCGCGCGCCGATACGGGTGCGCCGCGGCGGGCGAGTTGGACGAGTTGCTCGAGTGCGTGGATGCTCTGAGCATTGCCGTGCCCACGGCCGCCCACGCCGAGGTGGCGTGCCGCGCGGCGGCGGCGGGCCGGCCGATGCTCATCGAGAAGCCGCTGGCCGGAAGTCTCGCCGACGGCGAGCGAATCGCTGCGGCAGCCCGGCGGGCGGGGGTTGCCGTGCAGGTGGGGCACCTCGAGCGATTCAACCCAGTGTTCGCGGAGCTGCGGCGAGTGCTCAATCGGCCCCGCTTCGTCGAGTGCCATCGTCTGTCCCCGTACGCGGGAAGGGGCGGCGACACCGACGTGGTCTTCGAGGTCATGATTCACGATCTCGATCTGCTTGCCCACCTGGTTGGAGGCGATGTATGCGGCGTCGAAGCAATCGGCGTTCCCGTCTTGTCCGACTTCGTGGACATCGCCAACGCGCGGTTGCGGTTCGACAGCGGCTGCATCGCCAACGTGACGGCCAGTAGGGTGTCGCTCAAGCGCGAGCGCAAACTGAGAGTGTTTCAGCCGGACGCGTACGTTTCGATCGACTTCGACAATCGCCGGCTCGTGATTGCGGAGCGGCGGGAGAAGACCGTACCGTCCGAGTCCCCGATGTCGGCAATTGCGGTGGAAGAGCGCCAACTTGCCGAAGCGGATCCCCTGGCCGAAGAGATCGAGGCGTTCGTGGCGGCAGTGCGCAGTGGCGAGCCTCCCAAAGTCGGGCTCGAAGAGGGCCTTGCGGCGCTGCGCCTCGCCGATAGGGTGGTAGCGAGCATGGACGTGCCCGCGGCCGAGTGATGAGGTGAGCCGGCGGATCTTGATCGTGGCGGGTGAAGCCTCGGGCGACGCGCAGGCGGCCGAGCTGGCCGCGGCGATGCTCGCCGCCGACCCGGGGCTCGACATATTCGGCGTCGGCGGGCCGCGAATGCGGGAAGCCGGAGTCCGGGTCGCCATCGACTGCGCAGAACTGTCGGTGATGGGCTTCGCCGAACTGGGCGGCCGCCTGGCACGCATCTGGGCGGCCTACCGGGAGCTGGCCGATGCCATCCGCCACCATCCGCCCGACTTGGTCGTCCTAGTCGACTATCCCGACTTCAACTTGCGCTTGGCTCGAGTCGCCCGGCGCGCTGGGGTGCCGGTCTTCTACTACGTGAGTCCCCAGGTGTGGGCGCGCCACGGCGCGGCGGCGACAAGGGCGATC
>CAYZHO010000021.1:8415-16549 GCA_964478045.1 uncultured Myxococcales bacterium
CCCCAGGTGTGGGCGTGGCGGCGCGGACGAATTCGCAAGATCGCCCGGCTCGTCGACCGCATGGTCGTACTCTTCCCCTTCGAGGTGGATCTATATCGAGCGCACGGAGTGGATGTGCACTTCGTTGGCCATCCCCTGGCCGAGCGGGTGAGTGCAACGCGTTCGGCCGAGAGCACCCGAGCCCGTTACGGCCTGGCTCTCGATCGGCCCGCCGTTGCCTTGCTTCCTGGAAGTCGGCGCCGCGAAGTGGACGCCCTGCTACCAGTGATGTTGCAAGCTGCCGAGCGCTTGCTTGGCAAAGTCTCGTTTGCGGTCTCCTGCGCTCCGGGTCTCGAAAAGGCGGTCGTGGCACGGCACGTTGAGCGCGCCCGCGTGCCCGTCGCCCTGGTTGAAGGCGACACGTATAATCTGCTAGCAGCGTGCGATGTGGCGGCGGTGGCTTCGGGGACGGCGACCGTCGAGTGCGCGCTGCTGGGTGTTCCCATGGTGGTGGTCTACCGCATGTCAGCGCTGTCCTACGCGATCGCGCGAGCGCTCGTGCGGGTGCCGTACGTTGCGATGCCGAACCTGCTGCTTGGAGAGGCTGTTGTGCCCGAACTGATACAGCGGCGCGCCAGCGCGGAGGGACTCGCCACAGCGCTTCGCCGTTATCTCGACGACCCGCGTCTTCGCGAGCAAGTTTCCGCTCGGCTGGCCGATGTACGATCGGCGCTGGTGCGGCCGGGCGCGGCGGGCCGCGCGGCCCGACTCGCACTGGAGTTGGCTCGTTGAAAGAACGGTCGATCTACGCGCGGCTGCTTCGCTACTTGCGGCCGTACCTGTGGCCCCACTTTGCGGCCGCGATCGCCTGCATGGTTCTCTACAGCGCGTCCTCGGGGATCGTGCCTTACCTCGTTCGCTCGCTCGTCGACGACGTCCTTGCGCGCGGCGACCGCGAAATGCTGCGGCTAGTGCCGGGCCTGATCGTGCTCGTGTTTTTGGTCCGTGGAGCCGTCAACTTCGGGCAGGCCTATTTGGGCGAGTGGGTCGGCCAGCACATCGTCTATGACTTGCGGCGCGATCTCGACGACAAGATTCAACACCTGCCGGTTGCCACCTTCGATCGGGTTGCTAGCGGCACCATCCTTTCGCGCATTACGACGGACGTGTTGCTCGTGCGGCAGGCGCTGACCGAAGGGGCGGCAGCGATGATCCGCGACGCGACGACGGTCGCCGTCCTGGTCGGCGTGGCGTTTTATCTTGACTTCGAGTTGGCGGTCGTCGCGTTTCTCGTGTTTCCGCTCATCGTCCTTCCGCTTCAACGCCTGTCGCGCAAGATGCGTGCTCTCAGCCGGCGCGGGCTCGATTCGCTCGGTAACCTATCGGCACTCGTGCAAGAGACGATTCTCGGCAACCGAGTGGTGAAGGCCTTCGGAATGGAAGCGTATGAGAAGCAGCGCTTCGACGTGGAAAGCAGGCGACTTCTCAAGACCTACCTGCGGGCGGCGCGGATCAAGGCGTTTACCACCCCGATGATGGAAGTGCTGGCAGCGTTCGGCATCGCAGGGGTGCTTTGGGTAGGCGGGGAGTCCGTGATCGGCGGCGGCCGCACGACCGGCGGCTTCATTGCCTTTCTGTCGACCTTGGTGTTGCTCTACGAGCCTTTCAAGAAACTCGTGCGCACAAACAACATCGTTCAGACGGGGCTCGGCGCGGCGCGGCGGATCTTTGACCTGCTCGACATGCCCGGGGAGCCGAGCCAGGCGGGGGGCGTTCGAATCAACGGGTTGCACGATGCGATTCGCTTCGAGCACGTGAGCTTCGCCTACGGAGATGAACCGGTCCTTCACGACGCTTGCCTGGAGATTCGAGCGGGCGAAGTCGTCGCGTTGGTCGGACCGAGTGGGGGAGGCAAGAGCACGATCGCAGATCTGATTCCCCGCTTCTACGAAGTGTCGGCGGGACGCATTACGCTCGATGGAATCGACCTGCGCGACATCGATCTTCAATCTTTGCGTGCCAATATCGCCGTGGTTACCCAGTTCACGTTCCT
Source organism: uncultured Myxococcales bacterium (assembly GCA_964478045.1). Lineage (GTDB taxonomy): Bacteria > Desulfobacterota > Binatia > UBA1149 > SPBQ01 > CAZQYE01. The sequence goes on from CAYZHO010000021.1 coordinate 10,448, forward strand.
GTTCAATGATACGGTTCGCGCGAACATTGCCTACGGATCGCTCGATCGGAGCCAAGAGGAGATCGAGGCGGCCGCCCGCGCTGCCAACGCGCACGAGTTCATCCTTCAGTTGCCCAACGGATACGACACGGTCGTAGGCGAACTCGGGGTGCAACTGTCCGGCGGCCAGCGCCAGCGGATTGCAATTGCGCGGGCACTTCTCAAAAACGCCCCGATTCTGATCCTCGACGAGGCGACCAGCGCCCTCGACGCCGAGTCCGAGCGCTTGGTTCAGCGAGCAATCGAGCGGCTGATGGCTGGGCGCACGACTCTGGTGATTGCGCACCGGCTGAGCACGATCCGCCGTGCCGACCGCATTGTCGTCGTTGCCGATGGGCGAATCGTCGAGAGCGGAACTCACGAGGAGTTGCTGGCGCGGGGGCAGCTCTACAAGCGCCTGCACGACATGCAGTTCGAAGAGCTCGGCGAAGAAGGTGGCCGAGCGCACTGACCGAGCGATGGACGGTGCCGGCCGGCCGGGCCACGATCGAGCAGTGCGAGCGGTGAGGACCGGAGCGAAACGTCGCGCCGGACCACTCAAGCGGGGCATTCGGCGTATCCGCCGCAGCCCGGGTTACGCGCGCTGGGAGACTCGAATCCTCGGCTGGTTGATCTGGCTGATCCTCCGGGCTCTGCGGGCCACCAGTCGCCTCGAGTGTCACGGGTTCGAGTTGCTTGATCGCTACTGGCGCGAGGGCCGCCCTCTCGTCCTGGCGTTCTGGCATGGGCGCTCGATCATGCTTCCCTTCGCCTACCGCGGTCGGCGGGCCGTGATCATGAACAGCACGCACCGGGACGGCGAGATGATCACGCAGGCCCTCGGGCGCTTTGGGTACGAGGCGGTGCGGGGTTCGGCAAGGCGCGGGGCCGTCGCCGGCACTCTCGGGTTGCTCAGAGCCTTGCGGGACGGTGCCGATGCGGCCCTGATTCCGGACGGCCCGCGGGGTCCCGCCGGCGTGGCTCGAGCTGGGGCCGTCGAGCTTGCGGCCGCCGCTGGGGCCCCACTGTTTCCGCTCTCGTTCAGCGCGAGCCGGTGCGTGCGCTTGCCAACATGGGACCGTATGATGGTGCCGCTGCCCGGCGCGCGAGTCGTGTGCGTGGCCGGCAGTCCGATCGAGCCCGCGGCGGACGCGACCGGCGACCGCCGCCAATGGCGCGAGCGCATGCGAGTCGAGCTCGAGCGGCGGCTGTCGGAGGTCACACGGGAGGCAGACCGGCTGGCGGGCCGCCGGGAGGAGGCGTGTTAGCCCGTGGAACGCGGCAAGATTCTCGAGCGCTGCTACCGCGGGGGAGCCACTGCCGTGCGCCTGGTCGCTTGGCTGCCGGCTCGTTTCGGATCCCGCGGGACGAGCGAGCGCTGGCGCGAGCGCCTTGGTCTGTGGCCGGGCGATGGGACGAGCGCTCGTGGCGGGGCACTGTGGGTGCATGCTGCCTCTGTGGGGGAAACGGCCGTGGCGGGCACACTCATCCGAGCTCTCCGAGGAGCCTGCCCGGGCGTGCCCGTGCTGCTGACATGCAACACGGCGACCGCGCGGGCCCTGGCACGAGAGCAGGCCCTGGCCGAGGAGGTTCGCTTCTTTCCAATCGACCACCCGCGAATCGTTGGCCGAGTGCTTAAGTTGCGGCGCCCGCGCGCGTTCTATTTCGTCGAGACGGAGATCTGGCCGTCCTTGTTGCTCGAGCTCCACTCGCGGGCCGTTCCGGCTGCGATGGTGAACGCTCGCATCTCCGAGCGCTCGTTTCGCCGCTACCGGCTGGTTCGTGCGTTGTTGGCTCGGGCCTTGGGAACACTTACCGCCGTTTGCGCGCGTGACGAGGCTTCTTGCCAGCGGCTGCTGGCTCTTGGTGCGCCGCCGGAGCGAACGTTCTGCACGGGCGACCTGAAGCTCGATGGCCTCTTGCAACGGGCACGGCTAGAGCCGCCCCGCGGCTTCCCCTGGCCGCCGGCGAGCGCCCGGCGATCGTGGCCGCTTCGACCCATCGGGGCGAGGACGAGGTGCTGCTCGAGGCGTATGGATTGGCCCGCCGAGGCGGCGCGGACTTTTCGTTGGTCCTTGCGCCCCGCCATCCACGACGGGCGGGCGAAGTCGTGAAAGCCGCCCGGGGCGGCGGCTGGCGAGTCTGCCTTCGATCGCAAGCGCGCTGCAGCCAGCAGTGGGATGTCCTCGTGGTGGACACGGTTGGGGAGTTGTTCGACTTGATGAGGGAAGCCGCGGGCGTGTTTGTGGGAGGCAGCTTGGTTCCCGTGGGCGGGCACAATCTGATGGAGCCGGCGGTACTGTCGCGCCCCGTGGTGGCCGGACCTCGGCTCGAGAACGTCAGGGAACAGGCCGCGGCGCTCGGTTCCGCCCTGGCTGTCGCCGCGGGCGCGCGCGAGCTGGCCGCAGTCTGGAGTCGCTGGATCCAACATCCCGAGGAAGCGGCGGCGCAAGGCAGGCAGGCTAGGACGGCGGCGGAAGCTGCTGGGGGAGCGCTCGAGCGAACGATGGATGTTCTAAAACGCCATGGCCTGGCTTGAAGGATCCACGCGAATGTCACCGTGGGGGTATCTGTGGTGGTCGCCGAGTGCTGCGGCGAGGCTGGCCCGTGCTGTTCTAGCGCCCGCTTCCTGGGGGTACGGGCTAGGGGTGCGGTTGCGCAACGCCCTCTACGACAGCGGCCGCCTTCGCGTCCACCGAGTTGGCGTTCCGGTGGTGGCCGTGGGCAACATTCGTGTCGGCGGGACCGGCAAAACGCCGTTCGTCATATGGCTGGTCGGCCGCCTCCGCGAGCGGGGCAAGCGAGTCGTCATCGTGGCGCGTGGGGTCGGCGGTGACCGGCCCGCTGTGCTGGTTCCACCGCGCGTGGCGATACCGGCGGGCGAGGACTGGATCGTCGCGGAACGCTGGTGGGAGAGCCAGCGCCTTCCAGCAGACGAGGCAATTCTGCTGTGCCTGCGCACTGCAACGCCGGTGGTCACCGATCCGGACCGCGTTCGCGGATGCCGGCGCGCAATTGCCGCCTTCGCGCCGGACTTGATCGTGCTCGACGACGGCTTCCAGCACAGGCGCTTGGCGCGGGAGCTGGATATCGTGCTGCTCGATTCGAACGATCGGCGCGCGCGCATGCTGCCGGCAGGGCCGTTGCGCGAACCGCCGTCGGCGTTGGCCCGGGCCGACATTGTAGTGGAGTGCCGGGGTGCTGCGGTCGAACCGTCGCTCGTGCGCCGCCCCGTGGGCTTGGTCCGCGGGCCCGAGCGAATCGAGGTGGACGAACCGATTAGCGCTCTGGCGGGCCGGCGCGTATTCGCATTTGCCGGGATCGCTCGACCAGAAAGTTTCTTTTCGGCACTCGAGCAGGCGGGAGCGACGATCGTTGGCCACCGCCGGTTTGCCGATCACTACCGGTACCGCGAGCGGGATTGGCTCGAGATCCGCCGCCGGGCGGCGGGCGCACAGTGGATCGTGACGACCGAGAAGGACGCCGTGAAGCTGATGCCGTTCGCGTCGGGCGACGATCGGTTCATGGTTCTCCGCATCGCGGCGGATGTAGAGCCCGGAGACCAGATCCTCGAGCGCGTCTGCCAGCTTGACGCGCCCCGCCGCGGCCATCATGATCGGCCGGCCGAAAGCTCGGGGGAGTGAGGAGTCATTTAGATGAAGGCATTGGTGACCGGCGCTGCCGGCTTCGTCGGTTCAAGCATTGTCGACCGGCTGCTGGCTCAGGGCCACGAAGTCGTGGGGGTGGACTGCTTCCTCGACTACTACCCGCGCGAGCAGAAGGAGCGTAACCTCGCCGCGGCACGCTCGAATCCGCGGTTCACCTTCGTGGAGGCCAGTCTCGTCGACGCTCCGCTCGGCGAACTTCTCGATGGCGTCGATTGGGTGTTTCACGAGGCGGCCCAAGCGGGGGTCAGGGCGAGCTGGGGAGAAGAGTTTCGCGTATACACGGACAACAACGTGTACGCGACCCAGCGCTTGCTCGAACACTGCAAGGAACGGCCGATCGCTCGATTCGTGTATGCCTCGTCCTCGTCGGTTTACGGTGACACGGACGATCTACCGATGCGCGAGGACAGCCCCACGCGGCCGGTCTCGCCATACGGGGTCACCAAGCTGGCCGCCGAGCACCTGGCGTGGCTGTACTGGAAGAACTACGGCGTTCCGACGGTTTCCCTCCGGTACTTCACGGTTTACGGTCCACGCCAGCGTCCCGACATGGCGTTTCACCGTTTCATTAGGGCGGTGCTTGAGGATCGCGAGCTGACGCTCTACGGGGACGGCACCCAGTCGCGGGATTTCACGTTCATCGATGACGTGGTGGATGCGAACATCGAGGCGGCAACCGCCGATGCGGTAGGAATGACGCTGAACATTGGCGGGGGCAGCCGCCTGACCGTCAACGAGGTGATCGAGACAATCGGGCAGATCGTGGGCCGGCGGCCGCGGGTCAGAAAACTCGGCGCCCAGAAAGGGGACGTGCGCCACACGGCGGCGGACACGACGCGAGCCCGGCAGGTGCTCGGCTTCCGGCCGCGCGTCGACATACGCGCCGGTCTCGAACGGGAAATCGAGTGGCTGAAGGCGCAGTAGAACAGTAAAAAGAAGCTTGCGCGCAACCCACGGGAGGACGCAAATGGCCATCAGCAAGGAACTTCTCGATATCCTCGTGTGCCCCGCGTGCAAGGGGCCGGTCAAGCCAACGCCGCAGCAGGATGCGTTGATCTGCGAGGCATGCAAGCTTCGCTATCCGATTGAGGACGACATCCCCGTCATGATCGTTAGCGAGGCCAAACCGCTCGAGTGAAGCCGGATCGATGAGCGCCGGGGCGGCGGCCGAGCCCACCGAACGGTGGTTCGGCCGCTTGCGGGTGGTCGCCTGTGGTGTCGACCCCCGTGAAGTTGCTGCACTCGTCGAGAAGCCGAGCTGCGGCGAGGCGGTCGAGGGCGGGCGCGGCGGTACGGTGCGGGTGGCCCTGTCCGACGGACGCCGCGCGTATCTACGGAAGTGCTTGCGGGGTGGCGCGGTGCGGCACCTGGTGCGCGACTTGTACTGCGGTAGGCCCGAAAGACCGCTGCGGGAGATGTGGGTAACGCGCAGGGCCCGCTCAGCCGGCTGCCTGGTGCCCGAGATCCTTGCTGTCGCCATTGAGTATCTTGGTTTCTGTTACCGTGGCTGGGTGCTCAGCGAGGCGATCGACGGTGCGCGCGCGCTCGTCGATGCCCTCGCGGCCGCCGGCCCGCAGGAGCAGCTCCGGCTCCTCGCGCGCGTGTCGGCGGCGGTAGCGGCCCTGCACGAGGCCGGCGTGTACCACGTCGATCTAACGGGTCACAACGTTCTGGTCGCGCAAGACGGGCAGATTTGGCTGATCGACTTCGACCGGGCACGAGTCGGCGCCCCCAATAGCCCTCGGGCGATCAGGCGCGGCCGCCGCAGGCTCTGGCGGTCCCTTGTCAAGCTCGCTAGTGCTCGTGGGATGCGGCTTGCGAGCGGGGCCCGCGAACTTGTGGTTGATCCACAGTGGCGGCGCGCTGTGGAGATAGGGGAGGACCGATGAAAAGCATGACGGGTTTCGGAAGCGCTAGCGCAACGCTTCCGGGCATTCGCGTGACAGTTGAAGTGCGGTCTGTAAATCACCGGCATCTAGACGTAAAACTTGTCGTGCCGCGAGAATACGCGGCGTGGGAGTCCGAACTGCGGCGGACCGTGGCCGAGAGCGTCGGGAGGGGGCGGGTCGAGGTGCTGGTGGGCCGGCAGGCCGACCGGGCTCCGGCCGAGATCGTTGTGCGGCGCGAGGTTGCCGAACGCTACGTACGGGCGCTGCGCGAGCTCAAGCGGCGGTTCCGGCTCGACGGCGGCGTCGATCTTGGCTTGGTCGCCTCGCGTCACGACGTCTTCGAGGTGCGCGAGCGCCCGAGCGACTTGCGAGCCGAACGGCGGGCCGTTGAGCTGGCCTTGGCCAGGGCTCTGGCAGCGCACGCCCGCGAGCGAGCCCGGGAGGGTGCCCACCTGCGCCGGGACATGCTCGCGCGCCTGCGCCATCTCAGGCGCCTGTGGCGCCAGATGCGCAAGGCTGCCGCGGCA
>CAYZHO010000021.1:16559-20843 GCA_964478045.1 uncultured Myxococcales bacterium
GCGCAGCCGGATCGAAGAAGCGCTTGGCGACGTGGAAGTCGACCGCGAGCGCTTGCTGCACGAGGTCGCGATCCAAGTGGACCGAGCCGACGTAACCGAGGAGCTGGTGCGGCTCGACAGCCACCTTGGCGCGCTTGAGACATTGCTGCGGCAGGAAGGACCGGTGGGCAAGCGAATCGAGTTTCTCCTTCAGGAAGTCCACCGCGAACTCAATACCGTGGGGAGCAAAGCGGGCGACCTCGAGCTCACCCGGCTGGTCCTCGAAGGCAAGGCAGAGCTAGAAAAGTTGCGCGAGCAGGTGCAAAACGTCGAATGATAAGATCGGCGCGGGCAGCGGCAAGCGAGGCCGAGCGATGCAACTCAGGCGGCGTGGTTCTCTGATCATTGTTTCCGGTCCTTCGGGGGCCGGAAAGACCAGCGTGTGTGGTCCCTTGCTCGACCGGCTCGACAACATTCGGTTGTCCGTTTCGGTGACGACCCGCCCGCCGCGCGGCGGCGAGCGCAATGGAATCGACTACGTGTTCGTGGATGACGAGACGTTCGAGCGGATGGTGAACGAGAACCGGTTCGCGGAGTGGGCTCGAGTCCACGGCCACCGCTACGGGACCGCCAAGGAAACGATCGAGGAGGCCTTGGCCGCCGGCATCGATCTGTTACTCGACATCGACGTCCAAGGCGCAGCGCAGATCAAGGCCGCGTACCCGGATGCGGCGGCCGTCTTCCTACTGCCGCCGTCGCGAGCGAGTCTCGAGAGACGCCTGCGCATGCGCGGGACGGACGACGAGGAAACCGTGAGCCGGCGGCTGGAGGCGGCGTGCCGGGAGATCGCCGCCATCGACCGGTACGACTACGTCGTTGTCAACGACGATCTCGAGCGAACGATCGACTCACTGGTTGCGATCGTCCGGTCCGAGCGCAGTCGGGTCGATCGCTTGCCTCGGGCAGATCTCGAGCGGCTAATCAGCGAGTTCGCCCCGCGCAAGTGACCCGGGCGGGACTTCGAACCGGCGGTGCTTGCGCGCTTGGCGCGAGTGCCCGCTGCGAGTACAGTCTTGGCCGGGGCCGGCAGGGCCATGGCGACCGCGAAGATTGGCGACCTTCTCGACAAGATCAAGGCGTACAACCCGGAGGCCGACCTCGAAACGGTCGAGCGGGCCTACGAGTTTTCGGCCCGCGTTCACCGGGGCCAAAAGCGAATTTCGGGAGAGCCGTACCTGGTTCACCCGCTCGCTGTAGCCCATATCCTTGCGGACCTGCGCCTTGACGTGCCCGCCGTGGCCACGGGCCTTCTCCACGACACGGTAGAGGATACGCTGACGACGATCGACGAGATTCAGGCGGCCTTCGGCGATGAGATCGCCGCTCTCGTCGATGGGGTCACGAAAATCGGCTTGATCGAGGCCAGCAGCCGAGAAGAGGCTGAGGCCAGAAGCATGGGGAAGATGCTCCTGGCCAGCGCCCAAGACATCCGCGTTTTGCTGATCAAGCTTGCTGACCGCGCGCACAACATGCGCACGATCGAGCACCTGCCGGAGGAGAGGGCGCGGCGCGTTGCGCAGGAGACGCTCGACATCTACGCGCCGCTGGCGCACCGGCTCGGGATCAACTGGCTGAAAAAAGAGTTCGAGGACACCGCGTTCCGGGTGCTGTGGCCGGCGGACTACGCCGAGCTACGCCGGCATCTAGCGCGCCAGCGAGTGGAGCGCGAAGGCTACATTCGCGAGGTGGCCGGGCTGATTCGCAAGCGGCTACTCGACGCCGGGATCGATGCGGAGGTAACGGGCCGGACCAAGAGCGCTTACTCGATTTTCCGCAAGATGCGGGAGCAGGGACTGGCATACGAAGACATTGCCGATGTCGTTGGCTTCCGCGTCATTGTGGACGCAGACCGAGATTGCTACGACGCGCTCGGGATCATCCACCGCAACTGGCCCCCGGTGCCGGGGCGTTTCCGCGACTACATCGCGCTTCCCAAAGCCAACCGGTACCAGTCGCTCCACACGACGGTAGTCGGCCCCTACGGCGAGCGAATGGAAGTCCAGATTCGCACGCGCGAGATGCACCTCGTGGCCGAGTACGGTATCGCTGCCCACTGGCGCTACAAGACGGCGGTGAACGGTAGCGGCGCCGACCGCGATCGTTTCGAATGGCTCCACCAACTCCTCGAGCTACAGAAGCAACTCGACGACCCCCGCCGCTATCTGAAGACGGTCAAAGAAGACCTGTTCAGCGAGGATGTTCTCGTGTTTACCCCGAAAGGCGACGTGGTCCGGTTGCCCCAGGGGTCGACGGTAATCGATTTCGCTTACCGCATTCACTCGGAGATCGGGGATCACTGCACGGCCGCGCGGATCGACGGGCAGCTGGCGCCTTTGCGGACCGTGTTGCGCTCGGGCCAGCAAGTCGAGGTCATTACGACAGAGGACCAGCGGCCGAGCAGGGAGTGGCTGAAGATCGTCCGAACCCAGCGCGCGCGCGAGCGAATTCTCGCGGCGATCAAGGCGGACGAGCGCGCGAAAGCGCTCAAGCTCGGCCGGATTCTCCTCGAGCGAGATCTCGCCCGCCACCACCTCGATCTTTCGCGCTTGCGGCGCGAAGGGCGCATGGCCGAGATTCTCAAGAAGTTCCGCCGCTCGAGCGAAGAGGACCTGCTCGAGGCAATCGGCCGGGGAACGGTCCGCTCGCACCAGGTCATCGAGTACCTGTTGCCGGGTGGCGAAGCCGAGAAAGCCCGTACCCGCAGGGGGCTTCGCCGGTGGCTTTCCCTTCCGTCACGTTCGAAACCGAGTGAGCCGGAGGTTCGCGTGTACGGGACGGAAGAGACCATGGTTCGTTTTGCAAAGTGCTGCCAGCCTCTGCCGGGGGAGCCCATTGCCGGTTTTATGACACGGGGGCGTGGGGTCACCGTCCACGCGGCCGGATGCGAGCGCTTGCAGGGTGCTGATCCATCGCGCCGCCTCGAAGTCGAATGGGAGCCGCAAGCTCGCGCGCCGCGCACCGTGCGCCTCGAGGTGACGTCGGTGGACCGGCCAGGGTTGCTCGCGGCCCTCAGCCAGGCCATTTCCACGGCCGGTATCAATATCGACCGCGCCTTCGTGCGGACGTCGGGTGACGGCAAAGCGCTCAACGTGTTCGAGATGCGGCTGACGCGGGCGGACGAACTCGAGACGTTGATCCGCCGGATCCAGCGCATCCCGGGAGTGGAGTCGGTGCGGCGGCGCCGCTTCTAGGGGCGACGGGTCCGGCTGCTGCCAAGGAGGATGGACATGGCGGAAGGCCAAAGCGGCAAGGCGATCGCAACGGATCGGGCTCCAGCGGCCGTGGGCCCGTATTCCCAAGCCGTTCGCGTTGGCCCGTGGCTCTGGTGTTCCGGCCAGATCCCGCTCGATCCGCGGACCGGGCGCCTCGTGGAAGGTGGAATCGCAGAGCAGACCCGACAGTGCCTCAAAAATCTCGAGGCGGTGCTATCGGCAGGAGGGGCGACACCGGCCAGCGTTGTCAAGACCACCGTTTACCTGGCACGGATCGAAGACTTTGCGGCGTTCAACGAGATCTACGGCGATTGGGTAGGGGACCCGCCTCCGGCGCGCGCCACCGTTGCGGTTTCTAGCCTCCCGAAAGGGGCCTTGGTGGAGATCGACGCTGTTGCCTACGTGGGGGAGTCCGGCTGACGGTTTCAGGCGACCTTGACTACTTTGCCCGAACGCAGGCAGCGGGTGCATACCACGATCGTGCGGTGCGTTTTGTCGACGACCGCGCGGACCTTGTGGAGGTTCGGGCGCCACGTGCGCCGAGTCTTGTTGTTTGCGTGGGAAACGTGGTTTCCCACGCCCCGACGCTTGCCGCAGATTTCACACACCCTAGCCACTGGTTGCACCTCGCGGTCGAATACCAAGCCATACCGCTAACAGGTTCGCCCGAGGCGTTCAACCGCGGGCTGGGCTGCGCCGCTTGCGCACCGCCTGCCCGCGCAGCGCGTTGTAACGAAGGCGAGGCGCTGGTATCGGGACCCCCGTGAGCGAGAACGACCTGATCCGACTCGATGTGAACGGGTTCTTCGCCCACATGGTGGGCGATCGAGGTTTCCGCCGGGAGGAGCTCGAGGACCTTGCGGAGCGCGCCGGGCGCGTCGTGCGCGATCTTTCCGAGCGCCGCTCGGCGGGCGAGCTTGAGTTCGCGCGCCTTCCCTACGACGAAAAGCAGATCGCGCAGGCCGTGGCCGCCGCCAAGCGGCTCCGAGAACGGTTCGACCGCCTGATCGTCCTCGGAATCGGAGGCTCGGCC
>CAYZHO010000022.1:0-5105 GCA_964478045.1 uncultured Myxococcales bacterium
GCTTGCTGGCCTCGCTATCGGCTTTTCTCCTGCCGGCCATGTTCGTCGTGGCCTGCCTCGACGCGCAGGCCAACGAGGCATGGAAGAACGGGCTCGGGCGCCTTGCCTTTCTGTTTTCGCTGGGGGTGATTGCGGTATACGGGCGGCGAATCGTGCAGCCGAGCGCAGCGATCCTCGAAGGGATCGGCGTTCGCAGCCGCTCGCAGTGGTACCGGCGCTTGCGCGAAAGCATGCCACTGCTTGCCGTCCTCCCCCCGGCCGCTCTCATGGTGCTGGCGGCGGCCGGGTATCAGTTCGCGGCGATCCACCTGGCGCGCAAGCTCGAGGCCACCGTGTGGGCGGGTTTCGGCCTGCTGGTGGCCGATTCGCTCGCCGTTCGCTGGATGATCTCGGCGCGGCGCCAGCTCGCGCGCAGGCAGGCGGCACAGGCGGGCGAAGCGCCGCCGCGCGCGAGCGAGGCCGGGGCCGAAGCGGCACCGGTCGAGGAACCGCCGCTCGACATCTCGGCTGTCAACGCACAGACGCGGCGACTGATTCGCAGCTTCGTGGTGCTGGGCGCCGCGCTGTGGCTGTGGATGATTTGGAGCGACGTGCTGCCGGCGCTGCGGATCTTCGACCGCGTCGAGCTCTGGCACGTCTCCCGGCAGGCTGCCGAGGAAGTGGCCACCAACGGGAGCGTTTCCTATCGGACGGTGACCCGCGAGATCCCGGTCACGCTGGCAGACTTGCTCACCGCTTTGCTCATCGTGGTGATGACCGTGGTGGCTGGGCGCAACCTGCCGGGCTTTCTCGAGTTCACGATCTTGCAGCGCTTGCCGGTTGACGCAGGCCTTCGCTACGCGCTGACCGCCGTGTCGCGGTATCTGATTGGGGTGATCGGAGCGGTGCTCGCGTTTGCTGCGATCGGAATTAGCTGGAGCCACGTCCAGTGGTTGGTTGCGGCGATGACGGTAGGCCTCGGCTTCGGACTCCAAGAAATCTTCGCGAATTTCGTCTCCGGCCTCATCATTTTGCTCGAGCGGCCGATCCGAGTAGGAGACACGGTAACGCTCGGAGACGTCCACGGAACCGTAGCCCGCATCCGTATTCGCGCCACCACGATTGTGGACTGGGACCGCAAGGAACTGATCGTGCCGAACAAGGAATTCATTACCGGGCAGCTCGTCAACTGGACGCTCTCCGATCAGATGCTCCGTGTGGTCGTTCCAGTCGGCATTGCCTACGGTTCGGATACTCGTTTGGCCGAGCAAACGCTGCTCGAAGTGGCGCGCAAGTGTCCTTACGTGGTCGGCGAGCCCGAGCCTACTGTCGTGTTCCAGAACTTCGGCGACAACGCGCTCGAGTTCGAGCTGCGGGCCTACATCGCTAGGTTCGAGGATTACTGGCACGCTCGGCACGAGCTGCGGATGGCAATCGACGAGGCCTTCCGCCAGGCAGGCATCGAGATCGCTTTTCCCCAGCGCGATTTGCACGTGCGCTCGATTGCGGCGCCGATTCCCGTGGAGGTGCGAAAGTAGGAGGCGTGCCAGGCAGGCCCCGGTGGCCTGCGGTGCTGGCCGGTGAGGGCTTTGCCGCACCGCCCTCGATCCGGCCCAGCGGCGCGCGGCGGCCGGCTGCTGGCCCCCAAACGGGGTAGGCCCGCACGCCCGTGTGCCTGGTTCGGTGGTGCCCAGCGCGAGCCTGCCTGGGCCAGTGCCAGCCAGCGCTACCAAGGCGCAAATGGGGGTAAGCTGCAGTCGGTTCTGGACACGGGGCGCGCTTGGCGCCTACTGTCACTGTGCAGAATCGGTCGCCGCGGTCCTGGAGCGGTTGATGGGATGGGGCGTGGGGACCGAGGCGGTCGCAAAGAGGAGTTCCGGTATGACTTGTTTCCTCTTACGTGCGACTGGCCGCTCGCGGACTCTCCTGTCCAGGGCCGCGGGCTCGTTATTGGCTTTTTCGTTGCTCGCCGCAGCGCCTTACGCCTTTGCCGCTGGAACAGCGGGACGCACCATTCCCCCGGGCGAGCTCGTCACTTACGCGGTGACGCCATCGCCAGGGACGCAAGAGACGCTGGTGAAGGTTCCGCCGCGAGGCCGGCTGCTGGTGAAGCAGGTTTGCTCGGACAGTCCCGCCGCCTACGTGACCCTAGAGCCGAGCGGCTCGCGCATCAGTTACTTCCGGCAGTACAGCTGCACCCATTTTGATCCCGGTTTCGTCGTCCGCGGTGGCTCCGAGCTACGTTGCGTAAACAAGGCGGGAACCGCGCACGGGTGTTCGGTGGTGGGGATGCTGGTTCGGCGGCTTCCCGAGCCGACGCAGCGCGCGGTCATTCTCGAACCCTAGGAGGAGCAGTGGCAGGCTCGGTCCTCGGCCTGCCACTGAAGCAGCCGAGCTTCCCCCAACCCGCTCCGACTGCTTGACCGGGCCCCGACCGTCGAGACGAGCGTGTCGTAGTCGCAAGGCCGAGCCTACCCCCCTCCGGCTGCTTGACAGGGCCCCGCCGCCGCGCAAGCACTCGCCGGTGGTGGCTAGCTCAACTCTGCTTGCGCGCGAGCTCGAGCGCTTAGAGCGCAGTGCGTGGCGCGAACGCGTTGGTGTCGAGGCGATCTCGGCTCGAGACGGCGGTGCCGAAGTGCTGTTGCCCTGCCACGAGGGCAATGCGAACAGCGGGGGCAACCTCCATGGGGGCGCCACGGCTACTGCGGTGCTCGCTGCGGCGCGGCTGGCGGCGGCGAGCACGGAGCGGCAGGCGGACAGCACTATTCGCACTCTGAGTTTGGCCATCGCTTACCTTGAGGCGGTGCGCGGGGGTGAAGTGCGAGCGGAAGCCCGCGTAGTGCGCCGCGGTCGAGACACCGCCCACGTGATCGCCTCGGTGCGCGGCGGCTCGGAAACCGTGGCCACAGCTCAAGTGGCATTGGGAATCGAGCCCCGCGGTGGCGGAGGTGGGCGCGCCGGCTTTGCAGCTCGGCCTTCCGCCGGAGCCCTCGAGACGGCCCGCAAGGGTGGCGCACGCCTTGCCATTTCCCCTTTTCTGGCCGGTGCTGGGCTCGAGATCCTCTCGGTCGAGCCGCCGTGGGTATGTGGCCGCATGCCCCTCGAGGGGAACCAGGACGCCGCGGGGCGAATGGGTGAGGGAATGCTGGCGGCGCTCGTGGACTTTTGCGGCGCGCTCGCCTCGTACGCTGGCGGCGGCATCCACCGGCGACGCCCGGGCGCGACGGTTTGCCTCCAAGTGGCCTTCAGCCGCGAGGCAACCGACGACGTGGTCGGCGCGGGCCGCCTGGTCGGCCGCGAGGGGGTTGCCTTCACGAGCGCGGTCGAGTTGTGGGAAGCGCGTTCGTGTTCGCTTTGCGGCGCGGGACAGGTTAGCTACCGAATCCCCACCGCGGGTGCGCCGCTATAGGAGCGGCCGAGCCATCGCTATGCACACTGTTGCGTCGCGCGCTCCGATCGGCGGTGGTATCAAGGCAGGGGAGGTGGTGATGGCGGCGATGGGGACCACGTACAGCTTTTCCCGCATCAGCACGTTCGAACAATGCCCGCGGCGGTTTCGCTACCGCTACCTAGATGGCGTCCGTGAAGGATTCGAGGGGATCGAAGCCTTCATGGGAAAGCAAGTCCACGCTGTCATCGAGTGGATGTTCACCGAGCGGCGGCTCGGCAGGACGGTTTCGATTGCCCAAGCGATCGAGCGCTACTGCGATCTGTGGGACGAAGCGATGGCCGGCGGGCCTCTTGAGGTGCGGGTAGTCAGGGAGGATCGCTCCTTGGAGCAGTATCGCCGCCTTGGCGCCCAGATGTTGGCTCGCTTCCATCGCGAGCGGTACCTGCACGACCCACTGCAGACGGTAGCCAGCGAGCAACACTTTGTCGTCCCCGTCGGTGGCAAATACCGATTTCAGGGCTACATCGACCGGCTTGCTCGCGACGACGACGGCCTCCTTTATGTGATCGACTACAAGACGGGCGCGCGCGCTCCCCGGCAGTTCGCCGGCAAGGAAGCCGACCAGCTCCGAGCTTACGCTTTGGCGGTCTTCCTGCAGTGGGCCGAGCCCCACGTGGAACTGGTGCTTGAGTTCCTGCGCTCGGATACAGTCGTGCGCGAGCGACTCGACCGTAGTGCGGCCGCCTCGATCGAAAAGGCACTCGCCGAGCGTATCGAGGCGGTCGAGCGTTCAACAGTTTTCCCGCCTCAACCTGGTCCGCTCTGTGCTTGGTGCGGCTACAACGACATCTGTGATGCCGCCAGCACCGCCCAGCGGCGCCCGGCAATCGTTTGAACTCGTAGGCTCTCGGGGAGTTGCGGGGGCAAAGCGAGACGGAAGGGCCGGGAACCCTTCAGCGGCGTTCAATCGGATTCGCCAGCTAGCGCAAGCATCGCGCCGCCGGGATCCCAATAGCTCATGAGCGTTTCGATCTTTCCTTCGGCATCGAACTCGAAGACGGTGATGCCTTCAAACGTGGCTTTGCCGCCGTTCTTTCCCGTTGCCTTGGCCCGCCAGTGGACCGCCGCCCCGGCGCCGCCACAGAACGTCCGCCGGGGGCGGATGTCGAGGCTTTCGAAGGGGGCCGTCAGCACGTTCCACACTTCCTTGCGCCCTTCTTCGCCCTCGGCCGGTGGCGCCCCCACGGGATCGTGGATCGTCGCGTTCTTGGCAAACATCGCCTCCCACCCGGCCCGGTCACGGGCCCGGATTTTGGCGAAGTAAAGGGCCACTAAGGCTTCCGCAGGCTCCTCGATTCGGGCTTTCACGGCGCCCCTGTGTGCAGCTAGCCGTGCAATTTTGCAACCCAGATCCGGCGTCGGCGGCCGGCTCCGATGCGGGCGGGAAATCTCAGGTAGAATCGGCAGTTTTACGCTACGCTGGGCGATTTTCTCGCCCGGGAGCGGGGTTTTCAGGCGGTCGCAATTTCGTTTGCGCGACGCGGGCTTGCGCGAGACCATCCCGGTGAGGGGTAGCTCTCGGCCCGGTGAACGGCTTTCGCTGGGCTGCAAAACTCCCCAATTCTCGGGCGCTAGGCTGGCGCTGGCCGGGCCTGGCGAAAAATGCGGTTGGCCAGGCGGATCGTCGGGGGCATTCTGAGGACAGAAGCGAAGCGCACTTCTCCTTCAGCTGGTT
>CAYZHO010000022.1:5115-10054 GCA_964478045.1 uncultured Myxococcales bacterium
CCGGCGTTCGCTGGGGGTCCTGGCGGGCGCCGGAACTTTTTTGGGGCGATCGACCTCTTGAGGCAGCAGCCAGCGGTGCGCAGACGGGCCCGGGCTAACGCTCGTTTAGAGACCAGTCGTATTCGGTGAAGCGCACGGCCGGCGGCTCGGGCGCCGCGGCCAGGGCCTGTCGGGCGGCCGGGGGCCCGTAGCGGCGGAAGAAGCCGGCCGGGCCGCCGACTGGCTCGAAATCCTCGGAAAACCAGTCAAAGATGGGCGAAAGGTACAGCACGTTGGCGCTGGCGTCGTATCGGTTCTTGGTCGGATCCGCAAGGAAGGTTCGAGCGGCGTCGTCGAGCTGGCGGTCGAGAATCGGGCCTTCGTAGGCCTGCGAACGCAAGGCGGGGCACCCAATCGAGGCGCACACGACGGCAAAATGCACCCTGTGCTCTCGGAAGTGGCCTCTTAGGACTCCGTGTTCGATGTCGTCGAGGGAAAGCGACTTCTTGCCAAGCCAAGGTGCCAGATGGCCGAGGGGGATGAACTCGAGCTTGAACGGACCGCCGAGCGCCCGGCGCCACAGGGGCGTGACCTGCCAAATCCCGTCCACCGGATAGTGGTCCAAAATGAGCCGAACGGTGTATGCGTTGTAGGCATTGATCCAGAAGGCGACTTGATCGGCGCGCGACCACCGGGCCATCTCCTCCCGCGACGTACCGGCCAGAGCGCTAAGATAACGATCGAGCCGGCCCCGCTGTCCGAGCAGGCCGCGGTAGTCCACCCGGCCCGAGGTGACGAACTCGCCAAGAAGAGCGCTCCACTGCTCGTGGCGCCAGCGCGTTTCTCCAGGCCGGGAATCTTGGCCGCCGGTGCTGGCGGGAGGCTCGAGTCCCCCGGCGTCAGGAAAACCGGCAGCCGAGATCGGCGGCGCGGGGCCGCTCAGGCAAAAGATTGTGCTGAGGCACAGCGCGGCTCGTGCGGCGGGGGATTTAAGTGATGAACAAATCGAGGCGAACATTGTGAACGTTCCTCAAGCAGCAGCGAGCAGGGCCGATAAGTCACCAGCGCGACGCTCGCGCTTGCTATTGGTTCGAATCTAGCCGGGTGAGCCGGCCAATAGAGTTCGCTAGCGAGTACGCGCTGGGAGCCTCGCGGTTACAGCCGGCGAAAGGCGGCGTGAATATTCGAGTGTCTGCGCGCATCAAAAAAAATAAATGTGGCCGCCGGCGTTTTCCGCCGGACTTTCCTGGCGGAGCAACGCCCTCCCTTGGTGGTGTGGCTCTTGCCAAGCGCCGCGGGATGGTTAGCTTGGCGGTGTGCCTGCTGGAGCCCGCAATAAGACAATGAAACGCGACGACGAGAAGGTTTGGGAAAAGACCCCGGAAGACGCGCCCGCGCTCGCCGAGCACGACGAGGCCGCGCTGGATCTGCGCAATCCGGATGCCGAACAGATGCGCCGGCTGGCCACGGCGCCAGCCTTGCAAGCTCTGTGGTCGGCGCTTCTGCCGCTCGTCGGCGTGTTGCCGTCGCGACCCGGCGAGTACCCGGGGGTCTTCAAGATCGAGCGCGGCCCCGAGAAAGGCGAGGCCACGATCTTTATCGACATACCCAACGAGGAGTACGAGCCAGGCAAGCCACCGCGCATGGAGCGGGTGGTGGCGCTCAGTGTGAGGATGGCGCACGACTATCGCCTGCTCGGCGGCCGCTACTACTGCGTGGACTGCGAGATTCCGGCCCACGAAACCCGTCACTGAGCCGGCCGGGGCCCGGCTCGTCTTGCCAATTGCTTTTGCACCCCCAGCCAACCGAGAATGAGGCATGGACGAGCCGGGCCTTCCCCGTTTCGATTTCGACTTGTTCGTCATCGGTGCCGGTAGCGGCGGTCTTGCCACTGCCAAGCGCGCCGCTTCCCATGGAGCCCGTGTAGCGATTGCAGAGCGTGATCGCGTGGGCGGTACCTGCGTGATCCGCGGCTGCATCCCGAAGAAACTCATGGTCTATGCCGCCGAGCTGGGGGCGGCGATCGACGACGCACGAGGACACGGTTGGCGGGTAAGCGGTGAGTCGCTGGACTGGTGCGATCTCGTGCGGCGCCGGGACGAAGCCGTTCGCCGCCTCGAGCGAGCTCACGAAGAGCACCTCGAGCGTGCGGGGGTTGCGTTGGTGCGAGGTTCGGCTCGGCTCGTAGGACCCCACGCGGTCGAAGTGGGCGGGCAAGTCTACACGGCGCGCTACGTGCTCATCGCAACCGGTTCGGCACCCGTCCTGCCGCCCATCGAAGGAATCGAGTTGGCGATCACTAGCGACGGCTTCTTTGAGCTCGCCGAGCCGCCTTCGCGGGTGGCGATCGTTGGCGGCGGGTACATTGCCGTGGAATTCGCGTCGATTTTGCGCGGACTCGGCACCGATGTGACGCTGCTCATCCGGCGGGACATGCCTTTGCGGGGTTTCGACCGGGACCTGCGCAGTGAGCTCCTAGCGGCGCTTGAAATCTCCGGTGTCGACGTTCGCACGCGCGTCGAGGTCACGCGGATCGAAAAGCGCCCTACGGGTACTGCTTTGCTCTTGCGCGGGCCGGACGGCGAGGACGTCTTTCAAGCGGACGCCGTTCTCGTTTATGCCGTCGGGCGGGCTCCCCACACCGAGGGCCTCGGCCTCGAGCAGCTTGGAGTCGCCCTCGGGAGCGAAGGCGAAGTGGTGGTGGACGACGACCAGCGGACCAGCGTTCCGTGGGTGTTCGCCGTTGGCGACGTTACCAATCGCTACTCGCTGACGCCGGTTGCTATTCAGGCAGGGCGCCTGCTTGCCGACCGGTTGTTCGGCGGGCGCGACGTCCGTATGAGTTGGGAAGGAATCCCGACCGCCGTCTTTTCGCACCCACCGATTGCTACCGTGGGCTTGACGGAGGAAGAGGCCGTCGAACGTTTCGGCCGAGACGGAATCCGAGTCTATCGCTCTCGGTTCGTTCCCCTGGCCTACACCCTGGCGGGACGAAAAGTGCCTACGCTCATCAAGATGATCGTCGAGCGTGCCTCGGATCGAGTCATCGGATGCCATATGATCGGCCGTGATGCGCCCGAGATCATCCAAGGGATGGCGGTGGCGATGAAGGCAGGGGCGCGCAAGGCGGATTTCGACGCCACGGTCGGGATCCATCCTTCGAGCGCCGAGGAGTTTGTCACACTGACCGAGTAGGTGAGCTAGCGCGCCCGGGGACGCTACCGGGAGACCCAGGGATTGTGCGGTTCGTAGAAGCGCAGGCGCTCGTCGCGCGCCTTGGAGATTCCGATGCGAGTCGAGCAAGCCACGGCCGCCGGCGGTGTTCCCGGCACGAGGCACAGGGGACCCGTAGGGTCGAATAACCAGCACCCGTCGAGGCTCGTGTCGATTTCGAGCGCCTGGCACAGCTTGCCGGGACCGTTCGTTAGTTGGTCGCGCGGCGGAGCGCAGCGCCCGGGGCTCAAGCGGCGCCGCGCGCGCTCCATGCGGGCGATTCCCTCCAGCGGTTCGAGCGCGCGGATGAGCACGGCTTCCCCTTGGCCCGGCGGGCCGGTTACGACATTCAAGCAGTAGGAGCGGTGAATTCGGTACACATAGGCGTGACCGGCCTCGCGGAACATCGAAGCGTTTCGCTCGGTTCGTCCCCGAAAGGCGTGACAGGCGGGATCGTCGTGCGGATAGGCTTCGGTTTCGACGATCCGCCCGCTGCGCAGGCCCCCGCGTCCGTCGCGGCGAACGACGATCCAGCCGAGCAACCCGCGTGCTGCCCGCACTGCATTTTGGAAGAACTCAGGGAGTTCCGGGGGGCCCTGGGTCGAGGTCTCGAGCAGGTTGGGCATCGGCGCGCTTGCTCGTCGCTGCTCCGGATTGCTCTTGCCGCTGAACGGCACTCGCTCAGTGCAAGGTCCGGGGCATGACCAACTCGAACTCTGGAATTTCGACGTGAAAGACCGCGCCGTCCTCGCGGTGCATCTCGTACGTTCCGCGCATGCGGCCAGTGGGCGCCTCGAGCACCGCGCCACTCGTATATTCGTGGAACTCGCCAGGCTCGAGAATGGGCTGCTCGCCAACTACTCCTTCGCCCTCGACTTCCCGCACGGTGCCACTGTCGTCCGTGATGATCCAGTGCCGCCGCTTCAGTTGGACCGTTGCGTCCGAGTGGTTGGTGATGGTGATGCGGTAGGCGAACACGTAGCGGTCGAGCACCGGATCGGACTGTTCCGGCACGAAAATCGAATGAACGTCCACGCGCACTCCCCTCGTGATTGCCGTCGCCACGGCGAGGAGTAAAACCCAGCGGAGGCCCCAGCGCAAGCGAGCCAGCAAGGCTTGTGCGCGGGAGGGAAACCATGGCAGGATGCCCCGCCATGATCGAGCACCACCGAACCTGCAACCTCTGCGAGGCCAACTGCGGACTTCGCATTGCGGCCGACGGCCGGCAAGTCCTGTCGATCCAGGGCGATCCCGAGGACCCCTTGTCCCGGGGCTACCTGTGTCCCAAGGCATATGCGCTCAAGGATACGTGGGAAGATCCCAATCGCCTGCGCCGGCCGTTCATCCGCGAAGGAAGCGACTGGCGGGAAGCTTCGTGGGACGAGGCCATCGAAACGGCGGCGGCCGGGATACACGAAGTCCAAAGGCGCCACGGCAAGGACGCCGTGGCGGTCTACGCGGGAAACCCTTCCGTGCACAACTTGCCTGCCATGGTTGGCAACGCGCCTTTCATCCGCGCACTCGGTACGAAAGTTCGCTTTAGCGCTTCTTCGGCGGATCAGTTTCCCCGCATGCTGGCGGCCTACCTCTTTTACGGCGGCCAGTTCTCGATTCCCGTGCCAGACGTCGATCGCACCGATTACTTCCTCGTCATCGGAGCGAATCCGGTCGTGTCCAATGGCAGCCTGCTGACGGCGCCCGGAATGCGCAAGCGCTTGCGCGCCATTCGCGCGCGTGGCGGTAAGGT
>CAYZHO010000022.1:10064-19810 GCA_964478045.1 uncultured Myxococcales bacterium
CCGAGACGCACCGAGACCGCTCGGCTGGCAAGCGAACACGCGTTCCTGCGGCCGGGGACCGATGCACTGCTGCTTCTTGCCATGCTTGCGGTGATCGCTGGGGAAGGCCTGGTCGACTTCGGAGCTGCCAGCGAGTACGTCGAGGGGGCCGAGGATTTGTTCGAGGCGGCCGAGCGCTTTCAGCCGGACCGCGTGAGCGAGGCGACAGGAATCGAAGCAGCAACGATTCGTCGTCTCGCCAAGGAGTTCGCAGCCGCGCCGAGCGCCGCAGCATACGGGCGCATCGGTACGTGCGTGCAGCCGTTTGGCACGCTCGCAAACTTCCTGATCGATGTCTTGAACGCATGTACGGGGCGCCTCGATCGCGCCGGTGGAGTTGCGTTTCCCACTCCTGCTGCCGGCCCGGCGCCGCGCGGACACTACGGCCGCTGGCGCTCGCGGGTGCGCGGGATTCCGGAGTTCGGCGGTGAACTGCCTGTGGCGGTGATGAGCGAAGAGATGACCACCCCGGGACCAGGCCAAGTGCGGGCGCTGGTAACCATCGCCGGAAACCCCGTCCTGTCGACCCCGAACGGCGGGCGGCTAGAGGAGGCCCTTGCTGATCTTGAGTTCATGGTGAGCATTGACCCCTACCTCAACGAGACCACGCGCTGGGCTCGCGTCGTGCTGCCGCCGCGGCACTCGCTGCAGAACGATCAGTTCTCCCTCGTCTTTCAGCGGCTGGCGGTTCGTAACACGGCCAAGTTCTCGCTCCCGGTATTCGAGCCGCAGGAGCACGAGCTCAGCGAATGGGAAATCTTCGGCCGGCTTGCGACTGCGCTCGACCGGTTGCGGGCGGCGGACCCGGATGCGGGTTTGCCTGCCGGCGCGAGCGGAGCATTTTCGGCGTGCGTGCGCGACGTAATCGACGGGCTCCTGGCAGCGGGCCCCTACGAGCTTTCGGTGGCTACTTTGCTCGAACACCCCTCGGGCGTCGACCTCGGGCCACTGCAACCCGGGCGGCTCGAAGAGCACGTTCTCCACGAGGACGGCAGGCTGCACATGGCGCCCCCAGAGATTTTGGGAGAGATCGACCGCCTCGAGAAAGACCTTTGCGCTGGCCGCTTCGACTCGGGCACCCGCCTGCTGCTGGTGGGGCGGCGCCAACTGCGGTCGAACAACTCGTGGATGCACGGCTGTCCGAGCCTGGCCAGCGGCCGGGACCGATGCACTCTTCTCATACACCCGCGAGATGCCGCGGGCAGAGGCGTGACCGACGGGGCGGTCGTCAGGGTACGCAGCCGCGTGGGAGAGGTGAACGTGACCGCGTGCGTGACCGACGAGATGATGCCTGGTGTGGTGAGCCTACCGCACGGCTATGGCCACGATCGGCCGGGAACGCGTGTGGGCGTGGCCGCGAGGCGGCCGGGAGTATCCATGAACGACCTGACCGACGAACAAGTCGTCGAGGGGCTTCTCGGAAACGCCGTCCTGACGGGCGTTCCCGTCGAGGTCGTGCCGGTGGGTCGCGCCGAGGCTTGACAGCCGCCAGCACGAAGTCTTAAGCTTTGGGTAGCCGATCGAACCACCCCCATGGGGTTGCGGTCCGGTCGGAGGTAGACCGTCCTACTGAGGCGGCCTTCGAGCCGGTTGGTGCTGGCTCTGGATCTGGGGGTGAGGAGAAGACCCTTGCCTCCAGATTTTTTTGATGCGGCCGCCGGGAGGTGTCGCGAGCGATGCCCCGTCGCCTGCAACAGCCGCTGCTGTCGCCCCATTCCCTGAGCTGGCTGCTGGCCCTGTCGACCTTGTTCTTACTAGTGTTTCTATGGGCGCCTTCGGCGGGAGCCGCAATGGTGATCGACCGCTGCGGGCTCGAGATTCCCGACGGAGAGACGGCCTACCTGGTCACTGACCTCGATTGCGCTGGGACGGGAGTCGAAGGCGTGGTCCTTGGCCACCGCAGCCGTCTGTTCCTGCTGGGCCACACGATCAGTTCAGATCCGTCGGATCCCGGCGGGCGCCAAGGAATCCGCTGCCGGACGGGCACGGTGTGCACGGTCGTCGGTCCGGGCCTGATCACGGGGTTTGCGGCTAGTGGGGTGGCTGGGACGCGCGTTCGCTTGCGTGATCTCGTGATCGCAGGCAACGGCCGCTCCGGCGTGGTCGCTTTCGAAAACATCATTCTCCGCAACGTGCGGGTCGAGGGCAACGGAGACGTTGCGATCCATGCCGGGGGGCGGGTTCGCGCTCGGCGCGTCGTGACGGACGACGGGATGAGCGACATCGTGGCCGAGCATGCGCCTCCCTACATTCCTGGCTGCCCGCCGAGCTGAACTACGCGCAGCTTTCCGGATCACGAGCTTAGGACTTCGAGGATCTCGTCCGCGTGGGCCTCGGCGTCGGCCCGCCCGAGTTCGACAAGCGGGCGCGTGAAGCACGCGTCGAAGTACAGGTAGGAAAGGAGGTCCGCCTCGTCCTCCGGCATGCCTCTCATGGCGAGCCGGGCCACGATGCTCGGCAGCGCCCCGAAGGAAGCCGCGCCCGTGCGGCGGTAGCATTCGGCGGCCATCCTCCCGATGTCCTCGCTCGGCCGCAACACGGCCGTCCGAACGTAGCGGTAGTCTACGCCTCGCTGCTCGCGGATCGCGACGTTGATGCGCTCGAGAAAATCGTCGCCGTATACCCGCTGCCCGTGACGGATCAGAGCGTTGACCAGTTCGAGGCGCTGCAACTCGTATTCGAGTTGATCGAGCATCAGCGCATTGAGAACCTTTCCAAGGAGGAAAGCCGGTTGAGTAATTACCTCCTCGGGATAGACGGGATGCTCTTCTTTGCTCGTGGCGGGATGCTTGAGGCCGACCACGACGACGCGACTCGAACCAAGCCGGAGCGCAGGCGACAGCGGGGTGTTCATGCGGACGCCGCCGTCGACGAAGTAGCGGTCGCCGATGCGAACGGCGGGGAACAAGAACGGGATCGCTGCCGATGCCCGCACGTGTCGCGGCGTGATCGACGCCCGCACGGCTACGGCATTGGCGTCGTACTCCCACGGCGTTGGGTTGGCGAGTGCTCCGTCCATGAAGACGGTGACGAATCCGCGCCGCACTTCGGTGCACGAAACGCACAGCGTGGTCGGCCGCTGGCCCGAGAGGTTGTCGCGCAAGTGCTTCCACGGGATGCGTTCGTTGACGACCCGCTCGAGTGGGCTTACATCGACCAGTCCGCCAACCACTTCGGGCGCTTTCCTGCGGCCTTGTGGGCGGGCCATCCGCGACAAGCCGAGCGCGCGCAGCGGCACTCCGACTAGGTCTCCGACAGTAACCCGGAACACGTTGCGGGCCGACATGCTTTCCCATGTGGCGATCAAGCGCTCGGCGCGCGCCGGACCGTCCAAGTGGGCGGTTGCGGCAAGATACGCGGCATGAATCGCGCCTACCGAGGTGCCGCTAATGATGTCGAACTCGAAACCGGGTGGGAGCTTCGGGTAGATCTTTTCGAACAGGTACGAGAGCACGCCCGCTTCGTAGGCTCCGCGCGCTCCACCGCCCGACAGAACGATTGCCGTGCGAACGTTTTCCTCCACCGCCACGGGTCGCTTTCAAGATAGCGGCTCGGCCTTCGGCGCGCGAGACCAGCGCTGCTCGGAGCCCGAGGCGTGAGTGCCGTACCGAGAGCCCTGTGCGCGGCATTGGCGTTCAGGTGTGCTGTAGGCCGAGGCCGGGCGGCGGGCTCGAGCGGCGCTGGCACGTGCGGCTGCCCGAGCGTAAGGTGTAGATTCTCTGCGCGGGTCTCATCCCGCTGTGTTTGCCTCGTAATATGTCGCTGGTGGTGCTCGAAGGCGTCGGCGTGGAGTTCGGCGGCCGCAAGCTATTCTCGCGGCTCGACTTGCGTGTGGGAGAGCGCGATCGGATCGGCGTCGTCGGCCGCAATGGCGCTGGCAAGTCCACCTTCCTTAAGATCTTGGCCGGGCGCTTCGAACCGAGTGAGGGGCGTGTGCGGCGCGCCGGTAATCTACGCGTGGGTTACCTCCCGCAGGAACTTGAGGTGCCCGGAGGCCGCACGGTTTTGGCTTCCGTGCTCGACAGTGTGCCCGGACGCGCCCGGCTCGAGCGCGAGATCGAGAGTGTGGAAGAGGAGCTGTCGCGCGCGAGCGAGGAAACCGAGCAGATCGAGCTGGCCGGGCGCCTGGCGGATCTTCACGAGACGCTGGCGCAGTTCGAGTCGCGATGGTCCGTGCACGAGGCCGAGCGGATCCTTGCCGGCCTCGGTTTTGAAACGGGGGCGTTCGATCGTGACCTAGCCGAACTGAGCGGCGGGTGGCGAATGCGCGCGGTGCTTGCAGGGCTACTGTTCCAGCAACCCGACCTTTTGCTTCTCGACGAGCCGACGAATCATCTGGACGTACCGTCGCTCACCTGGCTGGCCGACTTTTTGAAACGGTGGCGCGGAGCGCTGTGCCTCATATGTCACGACCGGGAATTCCTCGATGAGCAAGTGACCCGGGTCGTTGCGTTCGAGCGGGAAGCCGTGCGTCAAGTCGAGGGCAACTATTCGGCCTACGAGCGGGCACGGGCCGAAGAGCTCAAGGTATTGCGGCGCCGGGCGGCCAACCTGGCAAGAGAGCGTGAGGCGGCCGAGCGATTCATTCGGCGCTTTCGCGCGCAAGCGAGCAAGGCCAGAGCCGTGCAGAGCCGGCTCAAGGCGCTCGAGCGCCTTGAGCGAGTCGAGTTGCCCGCCGAAGAGCGCCGCCTTGCCTTTCGCTTTCCTCCGAGCCGGCGCAGTGGGGATGTAGTTGCACGGCTAGAAGGTGTGGGCCACCAGTACGGAACGCACCGCGTTTTCTCCGGGGTCGATCTTGTGGTGCGCCGGGGCGAACGCATTGCAGTGGTCGGCGCCAACGGCAACGGGAAGACAACGCTGCTGAGGATCCTGGCAGGCCGCTTGAAGCCCACCGAAGGGCGCGTTGTCCTCGGGCACAACGTGGCGGTTGGATATTACGCCCAGCACGTAGCGGACGAGCTCGATGCGCGCGCGAGCATTTTCGAGGAAGTCTGGCGCCACAGCGCGGTCGAAGACCTGGCAACGGTCCGCGCCGCCCTCGGCACCATGCTTTTTTCCGGGGACGACGTCGATAAGAGCATCGGCGTTCTCAGCGGCGGCGAGAAGGCTCGCGTTGCCCTAGCCCGCTTGATGGTCGCACCGGGGAACTTTCTGTTGATGGACGAGCCGACCAACCACCTCGACCTCGAGTCCGCCGAAGCGCTGGCGGCGGCTTTGGAAACCTTCGACGGAACCCTGGTTTTCGTGAGTCACAACCGGAGCTTCGTCAACCGGCTGGCCACCCGCATTTGGAACGTGGCCGCCGGACGTGTCGAAGAGTTCCCCGGCAACCTGACAGAGTACATGGACCACTGCGCGAGAGTTGCGGCGGCTTGGGGCCATCCCGAAGCGCCGGTGCAGTCGGCTGCGAGTGAGCCAGCGGGCGGCCGCCGGGCAGGAGCGCGGCCGAGCGGCCGTGCGAGCGAAAGGTCCCCTCTGAGCAAGCAGCGGTTGGCTAAGATTGCGGCGCTCGAGGAACGGATTGCAGCTTTGGAAAAGGCTCAGGCCGAGCGCGCCCTTGAGCTGAGCAAACCGGAAGTGTACGCGGACCGAGCACGCTATGGCGAGCTTCTCGGAGCGTACCAGAGAGATGCTGCCAAGATCGAAGAACTACTCGCCCGCTGGGAGCGGGCGCAGAGCAGCGAGTAGTGCCCGGGCCCGGCGCTCGAAGGTGTGGACGTCGAAAGGTTCGAGGTTGGCGAGGAAAAGGCGGTGGGAACGATTGCGGCGGTAGCTCGGCTGGCGGCTCGGCTCCCGCAGGGCGCGGCAGATCAAGTCCAAGTCTTCCCCGACCAGGATGGTTCCGTGAATGAGCACGGCTCGCCGGGTGCGCCTGAGTGCCAGTCCGCCCACTTTGCGGTCCGAGAGGACGAGGTCTCCGCTGCCGTCGGCATGAAGCCGGCCGTCGTCGAGTCCCGCGAGCACAATGCGATTGGCCAGTCGTTTCGCGCCGTCGATCGTTGCCAGCTCGGCCGACAGGCCGAGCGGCGCGGCTAGCGCCCATTGCAGGGTGCCCGGACCGACGACGACACTTCCGCCTCCCGTGGGGCGGCGAAAAATCGGAATGCCAGCTCGCCGGCAGAACTCCACGTTCACTTCACGCTCGATCGAGGCACCGCGCCCGCACACTACCGCGTGGGCTTCCGTACGCCAGGTCCGGAATGACGCCTTGCCGTAGCGCTCGGCGCGCATGAGGGCACGGACGTCCCGGTCTAGTTGTTCCCGCACGGTCACGCCGGGCTCCTCGGACCCTTGCCAGGGCGCCGGTCGCGACTACGATGGACTGGGACGGGCGCCCGTTGCGGCGCGTTGGTGGGCCAAGGATCATACGAGTCGGAGGTGGGACGATGGCGGCACGCCTCGAACTCGTGCAAGGCGACATCACGAAGCAGGAAGTGGACGCGATCGTCAACGCGGCCAATACGGGGCTGCGCGGTGGCGGTGGGGTGGACGGGGCGATTCACCGCGCGGGCGGCCCGGAAATCATGGCCGAGTGCGACCGGATCCGTGCAGAACGCGGCGGGTGCCCCACGGGTACCGCCGTCATTACTACGGCCGGCCGCTTGCCGGCACGCCGCGTGATTCACACCGCGGGACCCCGGTGGCGCGGTGGCAACCACGGCGAGCCGGAACTCTTGGCCTCTTGCTACAAGAGCTGCCTGGACCTGGCGCGCGAGCACGGACTGCGCACCATTGCCTTCCCGTCGATCAGCACCGGCGTCTACGGCTACCCGGTCGACCAGGCGGCCCGAGTCGCGCTGACGACAGTGCGCCGCTACTTGCAGGAGCATCCCGACGCGTTCGACTTGGTTCGCTTCGTGCTGTTCAGCGAGCACGACCTGCGCACCTACCAGGAAGCGCTGGCGGAGATTTCGACGGCTTCGCGCTGAGCGCTTCGGCGTTCAGGTGCCCGAGGCCGCTTTGCGGAATTCCTCGGCTTTCTCCTCGAGCCCGCGCTCGATTGCTTCGTCGAGTCCGTAGCCGCGCTCGGCTGCGTAGCGCCGCACGTCTTCGGTGATCTTCATCGAGCAGAACTTCGGCCCGCACATGGAGCAGAAGTGCGCGAACTTGGCGCCTTCTCCCGGCAGCGTTTCGTCGTGGTACGCGCGCGCAGTGTCGGGGTCCAAAGAAAGGTTGAACTGGTCTTCCCAGCGAAACTCGAACCGGGCCTTCGAGAGCGCATCGTCCCGCTCGCGCGCGCCTGGATGGCCCTTCGCAAGATCGGCCGCATGCGCTGCGATGCGGTAGGCGATCACGCCGGCTTTGACGTCTTCGCGATCGGGCAAGCCCAGGTGTTCCTTCGGAGTGACGTAGCAAAGCATCGCGCAGCCGGCCGACGCGATCATGGCGGCCCCGATCGCCGAGCTGATGTGGTCGTACCCGGGTGCGATGTCGGTGGTCAGTGGGCCCAGCGTGTAAAACGGCGCTCCGTGGCAAATGGCGATCTGCCGGTCCATGTTTTCTTGGATGAGGTGCATCGGCACGTGGCCCGGCCCTTCGATCATGACCTGCACGTCGTGCTCCCATGCCTTCAAAGTAAGCTCCCCGAGTGTTTCGAGCTCGGCGAACTGGGCGCGATCGTTCGCGTCGGCGATCGAGCCCGGCCGCAAGCCGTCGCCGAGCGAGATCGCCACGTCGTATTTCTTGAGCACTTCGCAGATCTCGTCGAAATGCGTGTACAGGAAGTTCTCGCGGTGGTGGGCCAGGCACCACTTCGCCATGATCGAACCGCCGCGCGAGACGATCCCGGTGAGCCGGCTGGCGGTAAGCGGAATGTGGGCCAGGCGCACCCCGGCGTGAATGGTCATATAGTCCACGCCTTGTTCGGCCTGCTCGGTGAGCGTCTCGAGGAAGACATCGATCGTGAGATCCTCGACGACGCCACCGACTTTCTCGAGGGCTTCATAAATGGGAACCGTACCGACGGGAACCGGCGCATTCCGCAGGATTGCTTCGCGCGTCTCGCGGATCGCCGTGCCGGTCGATAGATCCATGACCGTGTCGGCACCCCAGTGAACCGCCCACCGCATTTTCTCGACTTCTTCGTCGATCGACGAGCGCAGCGCCGAGTTGCCGATATTGGCGTTGACCTTGACGAGGAAGCTGCGGCCGATGATCATCGGCTCGAGCTCGGGGTGGTTGACGTTGGCCGGGATGATCGCGCGACCGGCGGCCACTTCGCGGCGCACAAACTCGGGATCCACGTTTTCCCGCGCTGCCACGAAGCGCATTTCTTCCGTGATCTCACCGCGGCGCGCCCAGTGCATCTGGGAGAAGTTGCCATCGCCACTGCGCCTGCGCCGCTCGGTCCAGGGTTCGCGAAGCTTCGGCAAGCCGCCGCCGGGCAGTGGTTCTGGTCCCGAGGTGTCGTAGACACGTAGGGGCGGATTCCCCCCGCTCAGTTCGATCTCGCGCATTGGGACGCGCACGCCGTATCGCTCGACGTACACCTTGCGCGAGCGCGGAAAACGGTTGTCTGTCCTCGCCGGTGTGGATTCGTTCATTGCCTGCCTCTTGAGCGACCGCCTCCTGCCCCGGCGGCCTCGAAACGGCGGGCAAACGCTGGTGGCGAAGGCGGCAGCAAGTGCATCAAATCGCACGCCTTGCGGGCTGTCAACAAGCCCTCAGCCCTCTAGCATTTCCCCGTCTCAATTAGTTCGACGGGAGTCCCGAGGCCCCGCTCTCGCGCCCGCTGGTATACGATACGCGCGACCGCTAGGTCCTGGACGGCCAGCCCCGTTGAATCGAAGACGGTGACCTCGTCCGCGGCTTGCCTGCCCGGCAGCAGGCCGGCCACCACCTCCCCGAGCGTTCCCGCGATCGCTTCGCGCCGCAGGATTCCTTGCTTGAGCGGAACGTTGACTTCACCACTCTCGGTTGCTTGCTCGCGATCGTCGAGAAAGATGCGGGCGCCGGCCAGAATCTCGGGGTCGAGTTCTTGTTTGCCGGGGGCATCGGCTCCCATCGCGTTCAGGTGCGTGCCCGGCCGCACATGGCCTGCTCGTACCACGGGCGCCCGCGAGGGCGTCGTCGTGCAGACGACGTCGGCTGCTGCCGCTTCCGCGAGTTCCACAGGACGGCACGGTAGATCCGGGAACGCGCGTGCCAGGAGCTCGGCGGCGGCCGGGTTGCGATCGCAGAGGCGCACGTCCTCGAGCTGCATGACCAGGCGGTGGCAAGCCAAGATCGTGCGCGCCTGCGCGCCGCAACCGATCAGGCCGAGAGATCGCGACTCGGGGCGGGCCAAGTGCTTGGTGGCTACGGCAGCCGCGGCCCCGGTGCGCATTGCCGTCAAATACGTCGCGTCGAGTACCGCGAGCGGCAGTGCCGTCGCGGGATCGCTCAGGACGAACACTGCCATGACGGCCGGCAGGCCAAAGCGCTCGGGATTGTGCGGGTGGGCGTTTACCCACTTCAGCCCGGCCGCGCCGTCGGAAAAGACGGGCATGGCGCGAAAATCGCCGCCGAAGGGCTCGAGCGGCAGGTAAACCTTGGGAGGCATGGTGGTAAGGCCCCGGCCGTGGTGCGCGAATGCCCCCTCGACGGCTTCGACGGCATCTCGCTCGTCGAGCAGGGCCCGTACTTCGCTGCCGCGCAAAACAAGGGTTGTTTCGGCCACCGCGAAAGTATACGCGGGCCGCCTCCTGGGCGCGAGCGCCCGGTGCGCG
>CAYZHO010000022.1:19820-20588 GCA_964478045.1 uncultured Myxococcales bacterium
CGTCTCTTGCGCGCGCGCCGCTGCCGGGTATCGTTGCGGCATGAACCCGAAAGGACGCCCGCAGCTAGGAGCATTCGTCGGACCGGCCGGCCCGTCGGGGGCGAGCAGCGAAGCAGAAGTTCTACTTAGAGCGGTTAGACGATGAGCGCCAAGCGAAAGAAACGCGGCCGCCTGCGAATCGTTTCGTGGAACGTCAACGGCCTTCGCGCTTGCATCAAGAAGGGTTTCCTCGACTGGCTCGAACAGGCACAGCCGGACATCGTGTGCTTGCAGGAGACGAAAGCCAGCGAGGACCAGCTCCCCGAACGCGCGCGCCGGCGTATCGCCGAGCTTGGGTATCACTGCTACTGGCACAGCGCCGAGCGCAAAGGCTATAGCGGTGTGGCGACGTTCTGCCGCAAGGAGCCTCTCTTTGTGACCTATGGGGTTCCGTTCGAGCGAGGCGAAGGCCGGGTGTTGATCACCGAGCACGGTTCTTTCACCTTGTACAACGTCTACTTTCCCAACGGCCGCCAAACACCCGAGGGGCCCGATCCGGAGCGGCTGGCTTTCAAGCTGGAGTTCTACGAGGCGCTCCTCGAACTGCTCGAACAGGAACGAGACGCGGGCAAGAACCTCGTGATTTCGGGGGACTGGAACACCGCACACACCGAGATCGACATCGCGCGGCCCAAGGAGAACGAGGGCGTGACGGGCTTCCTGCCGATCGAGCGTGAAGCCTTGCAGCGCTACGTGGATCGCGGGTTCGTCGACACGTTTCGCCTATTC
>CAYZHO010000023.1:0-522 GCA_964478045.1 uncultured Myxococcales bacterium
TCCTTAAAGAGTTGCCGTCCGGGCTGTTGCAACGCCGCAAGGCTTCGGCTAGCCGTTCGTCGGCAGCGGCCGCGGGCCGCCACCCGAGAAGGAGCCTCCCAAGGTGGCCAAACGCAAGACGCTGGCTCAGCTACGGCGCGACATCGACGCGATCGACGACCGACTGCTCAAGCTGCTGGCCCGGCGGGCGCGCATTGCCCAGCAGATCGGTGAAGCGAAGAGCCGCAAGTCGAAGGCGGTTCTCGACGCCGGGCGCGAGCGGGCGGTCATAGCCCGACTCAAAGCGGCCAACCCTGGACCACTGTCCGACCGGGCAGTCGAAGCGATCTTCCGTAGCTGCGGGTAAAAGAGGATCAGCAACTGATGAAGAGGACGATGAAATTAGCAAAAAAATTTCTGATGCCATTGTCGCTGAAAAGCCTAACGTGAAGTGGGAAGACGTTGCGAACTTGGAAGAAGCCAAGGCCGCATTGAGAGAAGCAGTGATTCTTCCCATGCGCCGACCAGACTTATTTAAAGGAG
>CAYZHO010000023.1:532-20179 GCA_964478045.1 uncultured Myxococcales bacterium
ACCTTGGGCCGGAAGGGACCTTCTCCCACGCTGCGGCGCTCAAGCAGTTCGGCAGCACGGCGGAGTTCGAGCCCGTTGACACCATCCGGGACGTGTTCACGGCGGTCGAGACTGGGCGTGCGAACTACGGTGTGGTGCCGGTCGAGAACACGACGGAAGGCGCCGTAACGCCAACGCTCGATGCACTGGCGGACACCAACCTTCACATCGTGGCCGAAGTTGCAGTGCCCGTCGAGCTAGCGCTGCTCTCGAAGAGTGGAGCCGCCGCAAAAGTAAAGCGCATTGCCTCGCACCCGCACGCGCTGGCTCAATGCCGGCGATATCTGGCGCGGCACTTTCCAGGTGTGGAGACCGAACCGGCTGCGAGCACTTCGGAAGCGGCGGCGCGGGCGGCGCGCAATGGAGGCCTCGCTGCGATTGCGGGAGAACTGGCTGCACGGGTCCACGGCCTCAAGGTGGTCGCGAGAGCCATCCAAGATGAGCCGGGCAATCGCACGCGCTTCCTTGTGATCGGCGACGACCCGATTCCGGCGCCGAGCGGGCACGATCGGACGTCGCTAGTGGTAGCCGTGCGCGACGAGGTCGGGATCCTCGGCCGGGTGCTGGCGCCGTTTGCGGCCAACGGCGTAAACCTCTCCATGATCGAGTCGCGGCCGCTGCCCGGACGACCGTGGGAATATCGCTTCTTCATCGACGTGGTCGGCCACGTCCGGGGGCGGCGCCTGGCCCGAGCGCTAGCCGAAGTCGAGCGGATTGCCATCTCCGCGAAGGTGCTGGGTTCGTATCCAGTCGCTCCCTGACCGCGAGCGCGAGTGCAGCGAGAGGATGACGCGTTGAAGCCAGCGATTCCCGACCACATTCGCCGTCTCGAGCCGTACCAGCCGGGAAGGCCGATCGAGGAAGTTCAGCGCGAGCTGGGGCTGCAATCGGTTATCAAGTTAGCCTCGAATGAGAATCCACTCGGGCCGCCACCCAAGGCACTCGAGGCCCTTCGGGCAGCGCTGGCGGAGGTGCACCGCTACCCCGACGGTTCGGGAACCCTGCTGCGGCGAGCCCTTGCGGCCCGCTTTGGGGTGCGAGCCTCGCAGATCTTGCTCGGAAATGGCTCGAACGAGCTGATCGATTTGCTCGCCCGTACCTTCGTCGAGCCGGACGACGAAATCGTTTTCTCGCAGGACGCCTTCATCATCTATCCGATGACCGCCCGCCTGTGCCGCGCGCGTCCGGTCCCGACTGCCTCCGTAGAGTTTCGTCACGACCTCGACGCCATGGCAGCCAGGGTGGGCCAGAGGACGCGGATTGTCTTCCTGGCCAATCCGAACAACCCAACGGGCACGATATTTACGCGCCAAGAGTTCGAGCGTTTCCTCGACAAAGTGCCGCCCCACGTCCTGGTCGTGGTCGATCAGGCATACCGAGAGTTCGTCGAAGATCCGGATTACCCTGACGCCTCCCGGTATCTGGACGCCCATCCGGGGCTGGTCGTTCTCGGGACGTTTTCAAAGGCGTACGGGTTGGCGGGACTGCGCATCGGATACGCAATCGGCCCCGAGCCGATCATCGATGCACTGGCTCGCGTGCGGGCCCCGTTCAGTGTCAACCGGCTTGCCCAGGCCGCCGCGCTGGCGGCCCTGGAGGATTCGGAATACATCGAGCGCTCGCGCCGCATCGTGATCGAGGGACGCCGCTACCTACGCGCTCGCCTGGCGGAGCTCGGACTGAGGGTGGTGCCCAGCCAAGCGAACTTCGTCCTGGTGGACGTAGGTGATGGGAGCCGGGTCGCGCAGGCGCTTCTGGCAGAAGGTGTGATCGTACGGGCGATGGGAGTCTACGGGTTGCCGTCGATGATTCGGATCACTTGCGGCACGCCTGAGGAAAATCGCCGCTGTGTGGAAGTGCTCGAGCGTGTGATTGCAGGGAAACCGTGACGGTATCGATTGCGCGCACGACCATCATCGGCACCGGCCTGATCGGCGGATCGCTGGCGGCCGCCGGGCGCAAGGCGGGCGCCTTGCGCCGCGTTGTGGGAGTGGGACGCGGGCGGCCGAATCTGGAGACCGCCCTGGCAGCGGGTCTGGTCGACGAAATCGAGCAGGATCCGGTGGCCGCCGTCGGCCAGGCCGACCTTGTGGTGCTGGCGGCGCCCGTAAACGCCTGCGTCGAAATCCTTGAACGCATCGCGGGCGCGCTTCCTCCCGACGCGATCGTCACCGATGTCGGCAGCGTCAAGGCCCCGCTTTGCCGCCGGGCCGAACAGCTGGGGTTGGCCGAGCGTTTCGTCGGGGGCCATCCCATGGCCGGCGGGGTTGGGACCGGCGCTGCACTGGCCGACGCGGAGTTGTTCCGGGAGCGCGTGGTAGTGATCACGCCAACCCGAGCCACCAGGCGCGAGGCGATCGACCTAGTGGAAGGGCTGTGGGCCGCAGTCGGGGCGCGCATCGTCGAAATGGATGCCGAGCGCCACGACTTTCTGGTGGCGGCTTCGAGCCACCTTCCCCAAATGGTTGTGTATGCGCTAGCGGCTGCGCTCTGCGATGATCCCGATGCGGAGGAGATTGCCGAACTGTCCGGCTCCGGTATGCGCGATACGACTCGGTTAGCCCTGAGCGATGCGGACATGTGGGCGGCGATCGCCGCTCTCAATCGCCCGGCGTTGGTGGCTCGGATGGAGCAGTTCCAGCGCACGTGGCAGCTCTTGCAAGATGCCGTTGCCGCCGGCGACGAGCAGCGCCTGCGGTCCTTGATCCGGGCTGCCCAGCATTTCAAGCGTCGCTTGAGTAAATGACGGCTAACTGGCGAACGATTGAGCCTGCCTTGCGCCCGCTTCAAGGCCGTGTGGTGCCGCCCGGCGACAAGTCGATCGCCCACCGAGCCGTCCTTTTCAATGCTGCAGCGGCCGGCCGGGCCCGCCTCGAGAACGTGCCGGAAGGCGGCGACGTCCGCGCTTCGATCAGAGCGGTAGCCGCCCTCGGCGCAAAGGTCGAGTGTTGCGGAGGGCGCTGGACGATCGAAGGCAGGGCGCTGCGCTTTAAACCGCCGCGGGGTCCGATCGACTGCGGCAACTCCGGTACCACGATGAGGCTGCTGATGGGGCTCCTGGCGGGGCAGAAGTTCGAGGCCACGCTGGACGGGGACGATTCTCTGCGCCGGCGTCCGATGGAACGGGTCGCCGAGCCGTTGCGGGCGATGGGGGCGGACATCGAAACCACTCGAGGCCGCGCTCCGGTACGGGTGTGCGGTGCTAGATTGCACCCGACCGTGGCGCACCTGCCGGTAGCCAGTGCCCAAGTGAAGACGGCGTTGTTGCTGGCCGGCCTGCAGGCGGACGGACGCACGGAGGTCCACGAGCCCGCGCGCTCGCGGGACCACAGCGAGCGAATGCTTGCGGCCATGGGGGTTGAGATCGAAAGGCGCGGGCTGACGGTTGCCGTTCGGGGTCCCGCCGTTCCGCGCGCCATGGATGTGAGCGTGCCCGGCGACCCCTCCTCCGCCGCTTTCCTGATCGTGGCCGCCACGCTCGTTCCGGGCTCGGACCTCGTTGTCGAGCGAGTGTGCCTCAACCCGACGCGGACCGGGTTTCTCGACGTTCTCATGCGCATGGGCGCGCGGATCGAAACGGCGGTCGAGGGACACTCAGGCGGCGAGCCATGGGGGAGCGTCCGCGCGCGGGCTAGCGCATTGCGGGCGGTCGAGATCGAGGGCGATGAGATTCCCCGCACGATCGACGAAATCCCGGTTCTGGCCGTCGCTGCTGCCTGTGCCGAGGGTACCACGCACATCCGCGATGCCAGCGAGCTTCGAGTCAAGGAGAGCGATCGAATCGCAACTACGGCTCGGTTGCTCGCCGCATTAGGCGTCGAGGTCGAGGAGCGAGCCGACGGCTTGTCGATTGCGGGCGGGCGCCTGCGCGGGCCGGCGCGCGCAGACGCTCAAGGGGACCATCGCATCGCCATGGCGGCGGCCGTTGCGGGTTTGGCAGCAAGCGGCCCCGTGGAGATCGCAGGCGTGGAGGCGGTCTCGGTGTCGTACCCGAACTTCTTCGAGCACCTCGAGGGTTTGATGCGGTGAGCGCGGGTTGCTTTGTCGTAACGATCGATGGCCCGGCTGGCGCCGGCAAGTCGACGACGGCTCGCGCGGTCGCCGAGCGTCTCGGGTTGCGCTACCTCGACTCGGGTGCCCTCTACCGTGCCCTGGCCCTGGCGGCGATCGAAGAGGGAATCGACCTCGAGGATGAGCAGGCGCTAGCGGACCTCGCCGGACGCCGGCGCATTGCCGTGGACCCCGACACCGGAGGGGTGGAGCTCGACGGGCAGCCGGTGGAGGATAAGATTCGCTCGCCCGAGGTAGCGCAAGCGGCCTCCCGTGTCTCTCGCTTTCCGGCGGTTCGCCGCGCCCTCATCGGTGTCCAGCGCTCGGTGGTCCGCCCGCCCGGTGCGGTAGCGGAGGGACGCGATATGGGGACCGTGGTGTTCCCGGACGCGGATCTCAAAATTTTCCTCGACGCCGAACTAGAAGAACGAGTCCGGCGGCGGGCGCGGGATCTCGGCGTCGCCCGCGGCAGCACCGAGTTCGAGCGCTTGCGCGCGGAACTACAAGAGCGCGACGAGCGAGACCAGCGCAGGGCATTGGCTCCCTTGCGGGCAGCGCGCGATGCGATTCGGGTAGACTCGACCCGGATGAGCCAGGAGCAGGTGATCGAGCGCATCGTGCGAGAAGCCGAGTGCCGGCGGAGCGCCAAGCGATAGGTTTTTCGAGGTTTTCCCTTGAAACGGCCGCCAGGGAACGATATGCCACTGCCTGGCGGCTTTGCCGCCGCCCACCAGGAGGATTGTTTTTTCGACATGTTAGAGGAGACGGCTGATCGCCAGAACAACGGCCAACAGCAGGAGGAAGGGAAAAGCTTCCAGGAGATCATCGAAGCGAGCCTCGAGTCGAGCCAGATCGAACGGGGTGAGATCGTCAAGGGACGCGTGTTGTCGATCGATGCCGACTACGTGATGGTCGACATCGGGTACAAGTCCGAGGGCGTTATCCCGCTGTCGGAGTTCACCGACGCCTCGGGCCAGGTCAACGTTTCAGTCGGCGACGAGATCGAGGTCTACGTCGAGTCGGTAGGAGAGGAAAACGGCCAGGTCGAGCTTTCTTACCAGCGCGCGCGCCAGTCGGCCTTGTGGCGCAAGATCGAAGAGGCGTACCGCAGCGGAACCCCGATCACGGGTAAGATCGTCGAGCGCGTCAAGGGCGGGCTCAAGGTAGACATCGGCGTGCCTGCCTTCTTGCCCGGGTCCCACGTTGATTTGCGGCCGGGACGCGGGCTCGAACGCTACATTGGAGAGACTCACGACTTCGTGATCATCAAGTGTAACCGCTCGCGCGGCAACGTGGTCGTCTCGCGCAAGGTCTTGCTCGAGAAGGAGCGTGAGGAACTCAAGAGTCAGACACTCAAGATTCTCGAAGAAGGTGTGATCCTCGAAGGAACCGTCAAGAACGTAACCGACTACGGCGCGTTCGTGGACCTAGGCGGAATCGACGGGCTCCTCCACGTCACGGACATGGCTTGGGGTAGGGTGCCGCACCCTTCCAAGGTAGTCTCGCCGGGCGACCGGGTGAAGGTCGTGGTGCTCAAGTACGATCCCGAGAACGACCGCATCTCGCTGGGGATGAAGCAGTTGCAGGAAGATCCCTGGCTGACGATCGCCGAGCGGTTGTTCCCGGGCAGTAGAGTGCATGGGCGCGTGGTGAGTCTTACTGACTACGGCGCCTTCGTCGAAATCGAACCCGGCGTCGAGGGACTCGTTCACGTGTCGGAGATGTCGTGGACCACGCGCGTGACCCATCCCTCGAAAGTCGTGTCGGTCGGCGATGAAGTCGATGCGGTGGTGCTAGCCCTTGATCCCGCCAATCGCCGGATTTCCCTTGGCCTCAAACAGGCGATGCCGAATCCGTGGGAGCTGCTACCGATCGAGCATCCCGTAGGGACCAAGGTGCGCGGTAAGGTGACGAGCATCACCGACTTTGGAGCTTTCGTGAACGTGGCCGAAGGGATCGACGGGCTCATCCACATATCCGACATGCATTGGACGAAAAAGATCCGCCACCCGTCAGAGATCCTCAAGAAGGGAGACGAGGTGGAGGCCGTCGTTCTCAACATCGACGTTCAGGGCGAGCGCCTTTCCCTCGGGCTCAAGCAACTGACACCGGATCCGTGGACGGAAATGGACAAGCGCTACCCGCCCGGGACGCGAGTGCGGGGAAAAGTGACAAACGTGACGGACTTCGGCGTCTTCGTTGAGCTCGACGAGGGAATCGAAGGAATGATCCACGTCTCGCAGTTGTCGCGGGAGCGCGTGGACAACCCGGCCGATCACTACCAGCCGGGGCAGGAAGTCGAAGCCGAGGTATTGCAGGTCGACAGTAAGGCGCGCCGGATTTCGCTCAGCGTGCGTTCGCTGCTCGACTCGCAAGACCAGGAGGAGATGAAACGTTACATGTCGGAGTCCTCCGGTTCGTCCCGGCTCACGCTTGGTGACTTGATCAATCGCGAGTTGGGCCGCGGGAAAGCCGGCAAGGGGGGCTCCGGGCAAGGCGGCGAGTAATCGCTGGCATCGCTTCGGAGCGGCGGGACCATGACGAAGAGAGACCTCATCGACGAAATCGTTCGCTTGTATCCGTCGTACGCGCGCCGAGATGCGGAGATCATCGTCAATGCGGTGTTCGACGCCATGACCGAAGCGCTGTGCGCGGGAGAGCGCATCGAGATCCGGGGCTTCGGCAGCTTCGTCGTCAAGCACCGGCGCGCGCGAGAAGGGCGTAACCCGAAGACGGGCGAGATCGTCGCCGTAGCGGCCAAGCGCGTTCCGTTCTTCAAGGTAGGCAAGGAACTGCGCGAGCGCGTGGACCGAGGCCCGAGGCAAGCCGTGCAGGGCCAGAGCCAGGCCGGCGGGGGCTCCTCTTCGGTGTGACGGAGCGGTGAAAGTCCTCTGGGCCCCCTGGCGGCTGGCCTATATTGAAAATCCCTCGCCAGCGAGGGGCTGTATCTTCTGCGAGAAACCTGCGGCTTCCACGCCGGAGGAGCGCCGGCGCGAACTGGTGCTGCGCGTTACGGAGCACGCTTGCGTCATGATGAACCGGTTTCCGTACGCGAACGGCCACCTCATGGTCGCACCGCTGCGCCACACGGCCGATTTCGCCGGGTTGTCCTTTGAGGTTGCGGCCGCCCTCCAGCGGGAGCTACAGCATGCGGTGGCGGCGCTTGCGGCGGTCTTTGCGCCAGACGGGTTCAACATAGGCTTGAACCTCGGGCGCGTAGCCGGGGCTGGATTCGCTGATCACTTGCACTGGCACGTGGTGCCACGCTGGGAAGGCGATACGAACTTTATGCCCCTGCTGGCCGAAACGCGGGTCATCCCGCAGCACATCGAGGAAACGTACGAACGGCTACGCCCGCATTTCGAGGAGCGCGAGCAATGAGGGTGATCCGGACCATCGTCGTCGCATTGCTGTTCATCGCAGCGGTTTTCCTGGCCAGCGCCAACGTGCAGGAAGTCGAGATCGTGTTCCTGCCGGATCTGCCCCTTGCGGGTTGGCCGAGCGTACAGTCCGTCGAGCTACCACTGTTTGTGATCGTTCTAGGGTCGCTCGTGGTTGGCGTATTGGTGGGCGGCTTCGGCGCGTTGCTCGAACAGGCCCGGTTGCGCAGGGCGGTGCGCCGCGCGACCAAAGAAAAGGAAAAGCTTGCGGGCGAGCTGCGGGAAGTGCGCGCGGAACTCGAGCGGGCCGAGAGCGCGCGAGCCGAACTCGAGCGAGAGCTCGAGAGGACGCGCAGCGCCGGCTCCTCCGTGCAACAGGCCGCAGCGGTCGAGACGGCTCCAGCCAGCCCGGAGGGCGAGCCAGCGGGCGGGTCGTGACCGGCCGGCGATCTTCCCACCTTGCAGCGATTTGGGTCCGGCCGGCGCGCCTGTGACCTGCGCCATTGACGGTTACTGCAAATCGTTCATGGAAAGACCAGGCTAGGCCATCGGCCGGCCGCAGGGGTAAATGCGGCCGGAGACGGAGCGGGCGGCGGCGATGCGTGCGCGCAGCGTGAGCGAAGCAAAGGGCGATGGCACCCGAGGCGGCGTCAAGTTGACGCCGGTCATGCAGCAGTACCTCGAGATCAAACAGCGTTACCCGGACGCGATTCTATTTTTCCGCCTCGGGGACTTCTACGAGATGTTCTTCGAGGATGCCGAGCGCGCGTCTCAGATCCTCGACATCGCCCTGACCTCGCGTAATCGCCACGACGAACATCCGATTCCAATGTGCGGCGTGCCCTACCATGCGGCTCGTTCCTACATAGCGCGACTGCTCGAAGCGGGGTTGAAGGTCGCAATCTGCGAGCAAATCGAGATGCCACGCCGCGGCCTAGCTCGGCGGCAGGTTACGCGCGTGATTACGCCGGGCACGACGATCGACGAAGAGGCGCTAGCACCCGATCGGCCGAACTTCATTGCGGCGGCGGTGCGCGGGCCAGACGGCTGGGGACTGGCGTGGGCTGACTTTTCCACAGGCACCTCGTGGTTTGCCGACGTTGCAAGCCTTGAAGCTCTTGAGGAAGAACTGGCACGGCTGCGGCCGAGCGAGCTGTTGCTCGAGGACGCCACAACCGACCCTGTGCGCGCGCGTTTGGTCCAAGCAGCAGGCGCGGCGCTCGTTTCGCCCGCGCCTCGGGCGGAGGCTGCCAGCAATCGGGCCGGGCCGCAGGGGCGCGGGGGAGGGCCGGCTGGAGCGGCCTGGGGCGCTCTGGCCGCGTATTTGGAGGCCACGCAGGGAGACGCCGTCGGCCACTTGCGCCCGCCCACCTATTTGGCGCGTGATTCGTTCGTCCGGCTCGACCAGGCTACCTCGCGGAATCTCGAGCTCGTGGAGGGAGTGGCCGGCGGCCGCAAGGGATCCCTGCTCGCGGTGATCGATGAATCGGTCACGCCGATGGGCAAGCGGCTGCTGCGCGAGTGGCTGTTGCGGCCCTTGGCCGGAGCCGAGGCGATCGGCCGGCGGCTCGACGCTGTCGAGTGGTTCCTCGAGCATGCCGACTTGCGCATGGAGTTGCGCGCGGTGCTGCGCGAGGTGGGAGACCTCGAGCGGCTCGCCGGTCGGGTCGGAGCGCGAACGGCTGGGCCGCGCGACTTGCTGCGGCTGGCCGAGGCGCTAGCGGCAGGCAGCCGTTTGGCCGCCCTCGTCAGCGCGCGGGGCGGTGCTCCCGCACTGGTGGAAAAAGCCCTCGGTGATATCGAGGCGCTGCCGCAGCTCGAGCAGACGATCCGCTGCGCCCTGGTCGACGAGCCGCCGGCCACCATTGGCCGCGGAGAAGCGATCCGTCCGGGCTACCATCCCGAGGTGGACCGGCTGCGGGCCGTGCGAAGCGGTGGCAAGGATTGGATCGCCGACTTCGAGCTCGCCGAGCGCCGCCGCACCGGCATTGCTAGCCTGAAGGTCGGTTACAACAAAGTCTTCGGCTACTACATCGAAGTTTCGCGTGCGGCTCGGGATCGGGTTCCGAGAGAATACGAGCGCAAGCAGACGCTGGCCAACGCAGAGCGCTATGTCACGCCGGAGCTGAAGCAGCGCGAAGCGGAGGTTCTCGGTGCCGAGGAGAGACTGGTGGCGCTCGAACGACACCTGTTCGACGAGCTCGTCACCACGTGTGCGTCCCAGCTCGGTTCGCTTGCTCGAACGGCCGCCGCGCTGGCCCTGCTCGACGCGCTGGCCGGCCTAGCCGAGACCGCCCACCGGCGCGGCTACGTTCGTCCCGAAGTGGTCGAAGACGGGGCACTGGTCATCGAGGAAGGACGCCACCCGGTGGTCGAGAGCGTTTTGGGTGCCCGCTTCGTGCCCAACGACTGCCGCCTCGGTGGGGACGGGCCGACGCTGATCGTGCTGACGGGTCCCAACATGGCGGGCAAGTCGACGTATCTGCGGCAGGTGGCCCTCATCGTCTTGCTCGC
The DNA here is from genome assembly GCA_964478045.1 of uncultured Myxococcales bacterium. Taxonomy (GTDB): domain Bacteria; phylum Desulfobacterota; class Binatia; order UBA1149; family SPBQ01; genus CAZQYE01. The sequence continues at coordinate 10,516 of CAYZHO010000023.1, forward strand.
GCATGCGGGCTCGTTTGTGCCGGCCACCCGCGCCCGGATTCCGCTGGTGGATCGAATCTTCACGCGTATCGGCGCGACGGACAATCTGGCTGCCGGGCAGTCCACCTTCATGGTGGAGATGACGGAAACGGCCACGATCCTGCGCGAGATGACGCCGCGCAGCTTGGTCGTGCTCGACGAGATCGGCAGAGGCACGTCGACGTTCGACGGCATCTCGATCGCCTGGGCGGTGGCGGAAGCGATTCTAGAGGCGGGAGTGAAAACGCTCTTTGCAACCCACTACCACGAGCTTGCTGCCCTGGCCGAGGAGTACGAACGAGCGGCGAACTTCTCGGTTGCCGTGCGCCGCTACCGGGGCGAAGTGATTTTTCTACACCGAGTCGTGCCGGGCGCCACGAGCGGAAGCTTTGGGATCGAGGTAGCCCGCCTGGCCGGCGTGCCCGATCGCGTGATCGACGCGGCCAGGAGGATGCTCGTCAAGTTCGAACGTGGCGAACATCTTGGTTCCGGTGGTCTTGACTCGCGGCAGCCGAGTTTGTTCGACGTGGCGCACCAAGCGGAGCCCCCACTGATCGGGCGCTTGCGAGCGATCGACGTGGACCGGTTGACGCCGTTGGAGGCGCTCAATCTGCTGGCCGAGCTTGTCGGGGAGGCCCGGCGCGGACAATAATACGAATATCCGTTGGCCGCCGGCCGGTGCCGAGCCGGGAAAGGGTAATCCCGCTGGGACTAGAGCGGCGGACCGAGTCTGAGGGGACTGGGTGAGAATCTGGCGCGCAGGCTGGGCGGTACTGGCCGCGTTCGTTTGGCTCTCAGCCGCGGCGCAGGCGCATGGGGCCACGCGGATCGAGCGAATACGCTCGGCCGCCGGCAAGAACTACACGCGGGTCGTCATCGACTTGTCGAGCAAGACACGATTCGCGTACGCGATGCTGCCGGCGGACACCAAGCGCGGCTTGCCGGCGCGCCTGTACGTCGATTTACACGGCGTTCGCTTAGTGCGAGGCAGCAACCCGGTCGGGCCGATCCACGACGAGCGCGTCGCGCGGGTGCGGACCGGGCAGTTCGACAAGTCGACAGCACGGGTGGTTCTCGACCTGGCGGGGCCGGTCGCCGCGAAAGTGTTCGCCCTCGAGCGCCCGCCTCGGATCGTGATCGACCTGACGGCGGCGGCGAACTCCCCGGCGGTCGGGGCCCGAGCGGCGGTCCCAAAACCGCCGGCTCCCAAACCGGCGCCGGTTGCGGCGCGCAAGCCGCCCAAGGCGCGCAAGCTGCGAGTAGTCATCGATCCCGGTCACGGTGGGCGTGATCCGGGGGCCCGGGGGCCGCGCGGGCTGGCCGAGAAGAACGCGGCGTTCGACATCGCCAAACGTCTGGCGGACAAACTCGAGCGACGGCTTGGAATCGAAGTCATCATGACGCGAACCGACGACCGCTACGTGTCGCTCGAGGAGCGCAAAGACATCGCGAACCGGCAGAACGCGGACGTGTTCGTGTCCATTCATGCCAACGCGAGCAAGAACCGCAGACTCCACGGTATCGAGACGTACTATCTGAAGAACACGAACGACCGCGCGACGCTGCGCTTGGCCAAGCTCGAAAACGGAGTCGATATGCTGATCAAGGGCAAGGACGTCTCGACCGACGCCGATCTTCCTTACATTCTTTCCGACATGGTCCAGGGGCAGAAAGAAGCCGACTCGATCCTCCTGGCGGGCCACGTTCAGACGTCGCTGGTCGAGCACCTGCGCCCGCGTTACCGCGGTGTCGAGAGCCTCGGAGTAAAGCAAGGTCCGTTTTTCGTCCTCGACGGCACCTACATGCCTTCGATCCTCGTCGAAGTGGGGTTCATCACGAACGGGCTCGAGGGCCGGCGCTTGGCTGCAAGTAGTTACCGCGAGGCCATCGCCGAAGGGCTTTACCTCGGGATCAAGCGCTATCTCGAAGACGATCGCGTCGGGCAGTTGCGTTGACCCGGCCCGCTGAACCTACCGTGCACGGCGAACTGCGGGAGAGCGTGCGCAGCGTGGCTACTTTGCTGCCGCCGCCGGAACGTTGCCCGCGGCGGCTGCGGGACGTAGCCGCGCCGTATGTCGCCGAGGTGCGGGCGCGACTTGAAGAGGCGCACTGGCGCGGCGCTTCCGGCAGTGCCTTGGTCTCTGCGTTCTCGGACGCGATCGACACCCTGGTTCGCTACATCGTGGAAGTGACTCGAATGCGGTTCGAGCAGCGCTACGCGCGCGGGGCGGGACGGTGGTGCACCATCGTGGCCCAGGGCGGCTATGGGCGGCAGGAGATGAACCCGTGGTCGGACGTGGACATTCTCATCCTTTATCCCGGCCGCTTGACGCCTTACGTCGAGACCGTCAGCGAGCGGCTCGTTCAAACCCTGTTCGATGCCAAGCTCGACGCGGGTTGGGCGGTACGTACGCTGCGCGACTGCCTTGACCAGGCTGGTCAGGACATCACGGTCAAAACGACTTTGCTTGACGGGCGAGTAATCGCGGGCAGCGCGGAACTCGGGGCGCAGTTTACCGAAGCGGTCCAGGACGTGCTCCTGCGCCGCGATTCCAAGGGTTTCGTGCGAATGAAGCTAGCCGAGTCGAGCGAACGCCACCGCCGTATGGGCGACTCGGTGTTCCTGCTCGAGCCGAACGTGAAGGAAGGGCAGGGCGGGCTGCGGGACCTGCACACGTTGCTATGGGTCGCCCGAGCCCTGCGCGGCCTGACCCGGATCGAAGATCTAGAGACAGCCGGTATTGCGTCGCCGCACGAGACGAGGGAGCTGCTCGAGGCTCGGGAGTTTCTCCTGCGAGTGCGGAATTCGCTTCACTTCATGGCGCGAGCGAAGCAAGACAAACTCTCGTTCGAAAGCCAAGAGGCGATCGCGGAGAGGTTCGGCTACCGGTCCGAGGGAACGCAGCCGCCTTCGGCTGCGTTCATGCGTGACTACTATACACGGGCGGCGATCATCGCGCGTACCAGCGCGGACTTGATCGAGCGGCTGACGGCGCCCCCGGAGCCACGCTCGCTGCTCGGCCGGCTCGGGGCCCGGACCCTGCGCCCTGGGGTTACGATCGCAGCCGGGCAGCTCGTGGCCGATCCTGCCTTGTTCGAGGCCGATCCGGTCGAGCTGCTTCGCGTGTGCCACGACGCACAGCGGGCGGGAGTGTCCCTGTCCTCGAAGACACGCGACGCGATTCGCCGCCGCGCCGCGTCCCTGGGAGAAGAGCTCTCGACTTCACGCGAAGCCTGCGAAGTTTTCCTCTCGATCCTCAAGGCGCCGGACGGGGTTTACCGCACGCTGAGCGAGCTGAACCGGCTGGGCGTGCTCGGGCGCCTGATTCCCGAGTTCGGTCGCCTGTTCTGCATGGTCCAGCACGACTTCTACCACATCTACACGGTCGACGAGCACTCGCTGATCGGAATTCGCGAGCTCGAGCGCCTTCGCGAGGGCGAGTTCGCGCGAGAAAGCCCGTTGCTTACGGAAGTGATGCGCGATTGCGACCGCCCCGAGATTCTCTACCTCGCCATGATGTTCCACGACTTGGGCAAGGGGTACGGAGGCGGTCACGACGAGCGGGGGGCGGCAATGGTGCGCGTCATAGGTCGCCGCCTCGGGCTCGACTGGGACGACCGCCGTGCCCTGGAGTTCCTGGTGCGATACCACCTGTTGATGTCCTCGCTGGCGCAGAGCCGTGACATCGACGACCCGCATCTCGTCGCCGAGTTCGTGCGCCGGGTCGGAACCGTCGAGAACCTGCGCAACCTGTACTTGCTTACCTTCGCCGACATGCGGGCGGTAGGCCCGAAGGTCTGGAACAGTTGGCGGGACCACTTGCTCGGCGAGCTGTACCAACGCGCGCTGGAAGTATTCGAGACCGGCGCGGTTACCGAGAAAAATCTGGAAGCCCGGGTGCGGCGGGCCAAGCGCCGGTTGCTATTTGAGGTTCGCGGTGAACGCGACCGGGAGCGCTTGCAGGCTTTCCTCGACTCCATGCCGCCATCGTATCTTTTGTCGACCACCCGCGAGAGCGTGCTCGAGCACTGGAGGTTGGTCGAGTCGCTCGGGCAGGAGTCGTTCCGCTGTGGCGTGGCGCACTACCCGCGCCGCGGGTTCAGCGAACTGACGGTCGTGGCCCCCGACCAGCCCGGCCTGTTTGTACGCCTCACGGGAGTCCTGTGCGCCCACGGGTTGGGCGTGGGAAGCGCGAAAATCACAACCTCGGCCGCGGGAATCGCCATCGACACGTTCCGGATCGATCACGCGACCGTCGAGGGGGATCCGCAAGATCCGGAGCGGTGGTCGCGCTTGCGAGAGGACATCGGCGCGGCGCTCGAAGGGCGGCTGGACGTCGACGCCCTCGTCGCCGAGGTCCGTCGAACTACGCCGACTCCGCTGGCAGTGCGCAAGGCGCGACAGCGGGTGGTCACCAAAGTGGAGATCGACAACAACGTTTCACGCCAATACACGGTGATCGATGTCTACGCGGCCGACCGGCCGGGACTTCTGTTCACCCTGGCGAGCTGTATCTACCACCTCGGTTTGGTCGTCCATTCGGCCAAGATCACCACGCAGGTCAACCAGGTTCTCGACGTTTTCTACGTTACCGATGCCAGCGGGAAGAAAGTGACAGATCCGGAGCGCCACCAGGAGATCGTCGATATTATGCTCGACCGGGTTCGGCTTGGTGGAGAGGACGTGCCCGTGGCAGCCGCCTCGACGGTTGCGGCCCCCGATGAGCGCTGACCTCGACCGCTCGGTCGACGAGTATCTCGCGCACTTAGCCGTCGAGCGAGGCTGCGCGCCAGCGACCCTGGGCGCTTATGGGCGCGATTTGGCGCGCTTTGTCGATTTCGTCGAGCGCTTAGGCTGCACGGGGCCGGCGATGGTCAGGCGTTCTCACGTGGTCCGGTACCTGGCGTGGCTCGAGTCCCAGGGCCTTGCCGCGGCGAGCCGAGCCAGGGCGCTGTCGGCCGTCCGAGGCCTGTTTAAGTTTCTAGTGCGCGAGGGGCGGCTGCCCCGCAGTCCGCTTTCGGAGATTGGAACGAACCGGTCGAGGCGCAAGATCCCTCGGGTACTGAGCGTTGCGGAGATCGAGAGGCTGTTTGCCGCGATCGGAGGCGATGACCCTTTGGCGGTGCGCGATCGCGCGATGGTCGAGCTGATGTACGCCAGCGGCCTGCGAGTCTCGGAACTGGTGGGGCTAGATGCCTCGAGGGTCAACGCCCGGGAAGGGTTTCTGACGGTGGTGGGTAAGGGCGGCAAGGAGCGCGCGGTTCCGATCGGCCGCAGCGCTTTGGCTTGGCTCAGGCGATACTTAAAGGAGGTGCGCCCGCGCCTCGATCCGGCGGGGCGCGCGAGGCACTTGTTCATCGGGCGCCGGGGACGCCCGATGACGAGGCAGGGGTTCTGGAAGCGGCTTCGCGCATACGCCGCGGCCGCAGGACTCGAGCGGGTTACGCCCCACGTATTGCGACACTCGTTCGCCACTCATCTGCTGGACGGGGGGGCGGACCTGCGCGCGGTTCAGGCAATGCTTGGTCACTCCGATCTGGCCACGACCCAGATCTACACCCACGTGGCGACCCGCAAACTGCGGGAGGTCCACGCGCGCCATCATCCCCGGGCAACGATGAGGATTCGCCGCGAGTGACGAACCATCCGGATGGAGCACTCGGGTTGCCCGCCCTGAGGCCTGCTGGTATCTGAGCCGAACCATGGGAGTGGACGTTGCATCCGCGGCCCTTTGGGTGTTTCCGCTGCTGCTGGCCGTGGTGCTACACGAGTGGGCACACGGATACGTGGCGCTGCGTTTGGGCGACGATACCGCGGCCCGACTCGGGCGGCTCACGCTCAATCCGCTCGCCCACGTCGATCCGGTGGGCACCGTGCTGATGCCTGCGCTCTTGTTCATCAGTCATGCCCCGTTCCTGTTCGGGTACGCCAAGCCCGTTCCGATCGACTGGTCGAATCTGCGCAGTCCAGCCCGGGACATGGTATGGGTTGCCGCTGCCGGACCCGCGATGAATCTATTGCTGGCGGTCGCATGCGCGGTCGTTTTCGGGATGCTTGCTCGGGCGGGGGCGCCGGATCCTGCCGGCCTTGGAGTGGCTCCCGGTCAGGGATTCGCCGTGGCAGGACCGATCGCCGTGATGGCATACCGCGGGGTACTGATCAACGTAGTGCTCGCGGTCTTCAACTTGTTTCCGATCCCACCTTTGGACGGAGGGCGCGTGGCGGTCGGAGTCCTGCCGCGGTCCCCGGCCCGGGCGCTGGCGGCACTGGAGCCTTACGGGTTTCTGATCGTATTCGTTTTGCTCCTGAGCGGTGTACTGGGAACGTTGATCGGCCCAGTGATTCGCACGATCCTCGGGGTGTTGCAGTGGTTGATGTAAGCGACGGTGGTGGTTCGGCGGCCAAAGGCCGGCAATCGAGGGTGATCGTTTCGGGCGCGCGCCCTACGGGAATGCTCCATCTCGGCCACCTCAACGGAGCTCTCAAGAACTGGGTCGAACTTCAGAACGGCAACCAGTGCTACTTCTTCGTTGCCGATTGGCACGCGCTTACTACCGAGTACCAGGACCCGCGAGTCGTGCGCGAAAGTACCGAGGCAATGGTGCTCGACTGGCTCGCAGTAGGTCTCGATCCAGAAAAGAGCGTTCTGTTTCGCCAATCCGACGTCGCCGCGCATGCCGAGCTGTTCGTTCTGTTCTCGATGATCGTTCCGGTACCTTGGCTCGAGCGCGTGCCGACGTACAAAGAACAGCGCGAGCAACTGCGCGAACGAGATCTATCGACCTACGGGTTCTTGGGATACCCGCTCCTGCAAGCGGCGGATATCCTGGTGTACAAGGCCGACGGCGTTCCGGTCGGGGAAGACCAGCTACCGCACGTGGAGCTCACGCGCGAGGTCGCGCGCCGCTTCAATCGCCTCTACGGTCCGGTGTTTCCCGAGCCGCAAGGGTTGGTGGTCCCGGCTGCCAGGGTGCCCGGAACCGACGGGCGCAAGATGAGCAAGAGCTACGACAACGCCGTTAACATCGCCGATCCGCCGGAGACGGTCGATCGCAAGTTGTCTCGGATGGTGACCGACGTGCGCCGCGTGCGCCGCACTGATCCCGGTGACCCCCGCGACTGCCCGGCCTTCCGCCTCCACGAGATCTACTGCACCGAAGAAGAAAGGGCCGAGCTCAGCGAAGGTTGCCGCACTGCCGCGATCGGATGCCTGGAGTGCAAGAAAGTGATGATCCGGCACGTGCTCGAGGAGCTCGAACCGATCCGCCGGCGACGCGAGCAATTCGCCAAGCAAGCCGGGGCGGTCGCCGAGGTCCTTGCCCGTGGCGCCGAGCGTGCCCGGGCGGTGGCCGATGCCACCGTTGCCGAGGCCAAGCACGCCGTGGGATTGTGATGGCTGGGCGGGGATACACGGTGCGGCTCGAGGCTTTCGAGGGGCCGCTCGACCTGCTGCTTCACCTCGTCAAAACGAACGAGGTGGACATCTACCACCTGCCGATCGCCAAGATCACCGACCAGTACCTCGAGTACCTCGATATGTTCGAGGAGCTCAACCTAGACGTGGCCGGCGAGTACCTCGTGATGGCCGCAACGCTCATGTACCTGAAGTCGCGGCTGTTGCTACCCCGAGACGAGGAGGAAGAACCGGACGCGGAGGACCCAGCGGTAGATCTCGTCCAGCAGCTCGCCGAATACCAGCGCTACCGCCAGGCTGTCGAGGCCTTGGGCCGGCGGCTTCTGCTAGGACGGGAAGTGTTTCGGCGCGAGCCGGTTACGCTCGAACCCGGAGAAGGCGAGTCGCGCGAGCTCCAGCCGGTCGAGTTGCCGGCGCTGCTCGAGGCGTTGCGGCGCGTGCTGGCCGAAGCGGCAGCTCGCGCCCCTCACAAGCTTCCTGCCGAGGAATTCCGCGTGGCGGACGCGGTTCGGAGCATGGTGGCTACTTTGCGGCGGCAAGGACCGCAGCGGTTCGATCGGCTCTTTCTCCCTAGCGCCCCGCGGGGGTGGATCATTGCATCGTTCGTGGGACTGCTCGAACTCATTCGCCTTGGCGTCGTTGCTGCCGAGCAGGAAGGCGTGCGGGGGCCGATTTACTTGAGGCTGCTCGACGAAAGCGTGGACGAGAAAGTGGCGGACCTCGTCGAGAGCTTCGGCGCGGGTGAGGCGCGGCGCAACGCCGCGGGACAGGGCGGCGCGGAGGTGCGCGATGAGTGAGAAAGAAGCCAGCGACAAGCAAGCCTGCCCGAGTGCCGGAGACGGCACACAGCGGGCTGCGGGCAAGTGGCCGGCCGAACGGCTCCAACCGATCGTCGAAGCGCTTCTGTTTGCGGCGGCCGACCCACTTTCGACCAAGAAGATCGCCGAGATCGTCGATGGCGCGACCACGGCGGAGGTTCGAGCGGCGCTCGCCAAGATCGAGGAGGACTCCCGCCGGCGCGGCATACGCCTGGTGGAGGTTGCCGGAGGCTGGCAGCTACGCACCGCACCGGAGCACCATCAGTACGTCCGGCGGCTGTTCCGCGAGCGCCCGTTCCGACTGAGCCGGGCGGCGCTCGAGACCCTGGCGGTGATCGCTTACCGCCAGCCTGTGACGAGAGCCGAGATCGAGTCGATCAGGGGCGTGGACTGTTCCGGCGTGCTCGAAGGGCTCGTTGAACGGCGCCTGGTGCGAATTGCCGGTCGCCGCGACGTGCCAGGACGCCCGCTCGTGTATGCGACGACGCCGCATTTTCTCGAGGTGTTTGGCCTCAAGGATCTCAAGTCCCTTCCAACTCTAGCCGAGATTGGCGAAGACCTTGCCGCGCTGGCCGAGCAGGCGGGTTTTGCGGGGGGCGCCGAGCAGGAGGCCGGGATTATTCCTCTCGACGAGAAATCGGGGGAAGACGCCGGCGGAGAGTCAGCCGGGGAAGAGCGCGACGAGGGGCAAGGCCACGCGTCCGGCGGCGATGAGCGCGAGTGAGTGCGGCGGCGGGCGGCAGATCCGCCTTCAAGTGGCGATCGCAAGGGCGGGCTTGGCCTCCCGGCGGCGCGCGGAAGAGTTGATCGCCGCAGGGCGCGTTCGAGTCAACGGCCGAGTCGTGCGGGAACTCGGAACCCGGGTCGATCCGGAGCGGGATACGATCTGGGTTGGCAGGCGCCGGCTTCCTCGGAACCGGCCGCCAAGGTATATCGCGTTTCACAAGCCCGACGGAATGCTGACGACCATGTCCGATCCGCGCGGGCGGCCGTGTGTCGGGGATCTGATACGCAAGCGGCGCCTCGACGTGTACCCGGTGGGCCGGCTGGACTTCCACAGTTCGGGTTTGCTGCTCCTGACCAACGACGGGCTTCTGTGCCAGCGTCTCAGCCACCCGCGTTACCACGTTGAGAAGACGTACCACGTCAAGGTTTCGCCGGTACCAAAGCGACTGCAGATCGCACGCCTCAGCGAGGGCGTGGAGCTCGAAGACGGTCGGGCTGCGGCTTCGCGAGTTCGGTTGATCCGTGCGACGCAAACCAAGGCGTGGCTAGAAGTGCGCCTGACCGAGGGCCGCACTCGCTTGTTGCGCCGCATGTGCGAGGCCGTCGGGCTTCGCGTGGACAAGCTCCGCCGAGTGGCGGTAGGGCCGCTTGAGCTTGGCGGCCTTGCCCCCGGGCAGTGGCGGGAGC
>CAYZHO010000024.1:0-2218 GCA_964478045.1 uncultured Myxococcales bacterium
GTTCCGTAGAGCGTGCGCAGGCGACCTTCGATGTGGGCCAGCGGAATCGAAGTGCGCACGACGCCCGCCGGCCGGCCGTCGTCGCCGCGAACGGCGAGAGCCACGTAAAACATTTCGCGCTTGACAGTGTGGCTGAATCGAGTGGCGCGGCCGATCCCGCGGGCGAGCGCCTCGCGGACTTCGGGGCGGTCGGCGTGATTGTCCATGACGCGTGGGTCCTCGTCGCTGTCGGCGATCACCGTTCCATCGGGTGCGATGACGGTGATGCGCATGTCGGCTCCGTGCGCCGCTCGGGAGACTTGGCTTTGGATCTCGGCCTCGTGTCCGGTCGGAGACTGCCCGCCGCGGGTAGCGGCCAGCGAGCGCGCTGCCAGCTCGAGAGCCAGGCGCGTTTGTTCCAGGTATGCGCGGCGTACGCTGAGCGTTGCCATGAATGTCGCCACCGCCAACGTGGCCAACACCAGGCCCAAGAACGGAAGATAGATCTGACGGACGAGGGGAGGCCGGCCCACGCTCACTCCTTGAAGCGGTAGCCTACGCCCCGAACTGTTTCGATCAGGTGCGCGTGGTCGCCGAGCTTGCGCCTGAGGCCCAGAATTTGAACGTCTACGGCGCGGTCGGTTACCGGGTAGTCTGGCCCCCGGACGGCATCGACGATCTGTTGGCGCGTAAATACCCATCCTGGATGGCGGGCGAGGAAGTGCAGGATCTTAAACTCGGTGGCGGTCAGCTCGATACGCTCTCCAGCGGCGATGACCTCGTGGCGCCCGGGATGAATCCGCAGGCCACCGGCGTCGATCGGCGAGCCCTCGCCGGGTGTGCGCTCGCGCGCGTGACGCACCGCCGCCTGCACGCGAGCCACGAGCTCTCGGGGCCGAAACGGTTTACAAATGTAGTCGTGGGCTCCAAGCTCGAGTCCCGTGACGACGTCGGACTCCTCGCCGCGGGCCGTGACCATGACGATCGGGATCGCCCGAGTGTCGGGCTGGTTCTGGAGCCTGCGGCAGACCTCGAGTCCGTCGAGACCGGGTAGCATCAAGTCGAGCAGCACGACATCGGGCTTGACCTCGCGCGTCAGGATCAGGCCCTCTTCTCCCGTCGAGGCGGCCTCGACGCGAAACCCGGCCTGCTCGAGGTTGTAGCGAACGAGTTCGACGATGTCCTCTTCGTCTTCGACAACGACCGCCGTGAGCGTCTCCATGACGCCATGGTCGCTCGGACGGGCTGGTTTCGGAAGCGCTCGAGCGCCCGGGCGCGTTAGTTTTTCGTTAGATTTTGGCCTTGAGGTCAGCGTAGCTCCGCCCAGGGGGCTGCCCTTCCTCCACTGGGAGGCCGCTATCGCGCCATCCTGCCGCGACGGTGCGGCCGCTGCGGTCGCGCAAGCCGCCAAAGCCGCCTCTTACGTTCGCGACTCGGTATCCCTCGGCGGCGAGAAGCTCACATGCGCGGCGCGAGCGTGCGCCGCTCTGGCAGCCGACGATCAACTCGGTTTCGGGAGGAAGAGCGGCTTTTACCACGCGCAGGAAATCGGGATTCGGGCGTGGAGGCGCTCCGGGACGATCAAGGAAGACCACCGGCACGTTGAACGCTCCCGGCGGGTGCCCGCGTTCGAACTCTTGCTCTGTACGTACGTCGAGATAGACGCAGCCACCTCGGGCCAGCCGCGCGTGTGCCGTTTGGGGGTCAATTTCGCGAGGTTCCACGGGCCTCCCCTTATAGAAGGCGAAATATGCGGAGCCACTGGAGGACGCAAATTGCGGATCCAGAAGCGGGGTCGGGCCGGTTGCGCACCGAGCCCTTTTCTGTATGTAATGTTTCACACGCCGCTGTAAGGGGCGGTAAGGCGCCGGACCTGGGGTTCGGTCTTTAACGAGGGGCAATCTGTACCGAGACAAAAGGAGTACGGCGTATGACCAGACCCGGTCGAGTCGTAGCCGCGGCACTTGCGGCACTTTTCGCTTCTGCATGCTCGAGCATGCAGTCAATGTCTCCCGGCGACTGCGCATTGATCGGTGCGGCAGTCGGCGGACTCGGTGGCACCGCAGTCGGCGCCAACCTTGAGTCCGACAACGACACCGAAGACGCCGCTGCAGGTGCGGCCATCGGTGCCGGTGCCGGGGCGGTAGCCGGGTACGCACTGTGTGCGTTGATGGGCGGACAGCCGGAGGCGGCGCCGCCACCACCTCCGCCTCCGCCACCACCGCCGCCTCCGCCACCA
>CAYZHO010000024.1:2228-6767 GCA_964478045.1 uncultured Myxococcales bacterium
AACGCCTGGCCCACCTGCGCCCAAGCCGCAGCCGGTGGTCAAAAAGAAGGTCGTGCTGCCCGGGGTGAACTTCGCGGTGAACCGTGCGGAGTTGACGCCAGCGGCCAAGGCCACGCTCGATCGCGAGGTGGTGCCGGTCCTCAAGGAAGACCCCAGCCTGCGGGTAGCGGTGGAGGGGCACACCGACTCGACCGGCAGTGCCGAATACAATCAGAAACTGTCTGAACGGCGAGCCCAGGCCGTCAAGGAGTACTTGGTGAGCCAGGGAATCGCTGCCGATCGGATCGAGACCGCCGGTTACGGCGAGAGCCGGCCGATTGCCGACAACTCGACGCCTGAGGGCAGAGCGAAAAACCGCAGGGTCGAGCTGAAGATCCTCGAGTAGGGGTACCGGGGGCAGTCCCGTGACGGGGCTGCCCCCGGCGCTCTCACCGCTACAGCCGGGCCGTCCAAAAACGGCACGACTCTAAGTGTGCGCCGAGCAGGCGGTTACCTCTGGAGCCACGGCTCCGCTGCGGCGTTTTGCTGCTGCTGCTGCTGCTGCTGTGAGTGAAAGCTCGAGTTTCGACGCCGATTGCGCCTGAGTTGCCTAGGGCACAACCGGCGCGGAAAACACGAGCACGTACTGGTAGGGCAGGCTGAACGCGGAAGGAAGCAGGCGATAGCCGGCTTGCTTGAGTTCTCGGATCACTGCGGCCTCGCTGATGCGCCTGTCTCGCGGTGGCCCAATCGGGGTTTCATCCCGCTTCCAGTCGACGATTACGAGACGACTAGCCGGTCGCAGGCACGTGCGTAGCCGCCGGAAATACGCGGTGCGGTCGTGGATGTGGTGGTAAGTGTTGACGAGCAACACGAGGTCAACGGCGTTCGGCGGGAGGCGGGGATTATTGCGCGACGCTAGGATCGGCACCACATTGGCAAGCCCGTCGCGCTCTGCGCGGTCCCGCACGTAGCGTACTAGCGCCGGCTCGACATCGACCGCGTAGACGGTACCGCTTGGCCCGACCGCGTCGGCCAGGTGCCGGAGGAAGTAGCCGGTTCCGGTACCCAGATCGGCGACCGCTTGTCCGGGACGAAGACCGAGGAAATCAACCAGCGCGGACGGCCGCTGCCACGCGTCGCGGCTTGGATCGTCGAACAGCGAGACCCAGTGCGCGACATCTACTGCCGGCAGAGAAGCCGCGGTACTACCGGTGCCTGTTGCTGCCGCTGGCGCGCAGACGCTCCGATTGCTCCATTCGCCGATACTGCACCCGGCAAGCCAAAGGAGGATAGCGCAGGCAACTCCCCAAACCGGCCGCGTAGGTCTACCGGTCGTCTTGCGCCAACAAGCGTCCAAGGCGTGCCAACTGGGCCCGCGCTCCGCCGAGGGTCAGTTCGATGCGGCGTGACGCGAGGTAGTAGTGATGAAGCGGGTAATCGGTGTCGACGCCGATCCCCCCATGAAGATGCTGAGCCGCGTAACAAACGCGGTGTCCCCCCTCGGCGGCCCAGAACTTTGCGATGGCGACTTCGCGAGCCGCCGGCAGGCCTGCGTCCAGGCGCCAGAGCGCTTGCCAGGTTGCCAGCCTGAGCGCCTCAAGGTCAATGTAGGCATCGGCAGCCCGCTGGGCGACCGCTTGAAAAGCGGCGAGCACTTTTCCGAACTGCTTGCGTTGCGAGACGTATTCGGCCGTCATCCGCAGAGCGCGTTCAGCGATGCCAAGCTCCATCGCGCACAGCGTCGCCGTGGCCCGCTGCATGAGCCACTCGACGATCGCGGCGCCTTGCCCCGGCCGGCCGAGCACGTGTTCTTCAGGGACCGGAACGCTCTCAAGGTGCATTCGGTATTCCAGCTCCCCAGTGGTTGTCGCCTGTGGTTCGAGTTCAACACCAGGGGCGTCCCGGCGAACGGCGAAAACGCCGATTCCGTCGCCAGAAGGTACCCGAGCGGGAACCAATACGTACTTGGCCAAACGAGCGGCGGGAACGAAAGAACGGTTGCCCGACAAACGCCAGCCCTCAGGGTTTCGCTCGGCCGACACGGTGGGGATGAGAGGATCGGGGGCCCCTTCGGCCGTCAGAGCGGCGGTCAAGATGGCATCACCTTGACCCACAGCCGGCAGCACGGTGCTGCGCAAGGCCGCCGAGCCGAAGGCGTCGATCGGAAGGGCACCGAGAACCAGCGTTGGCCACACCGGCACGGGGGCCTGGAAGCGACCACATTGCTCGAGCAAGATTCCCACTTCGATCAGTCCAAGTCCGCTCCCGCCCACGTCTTCGGCCAAAGGCAACGCAAGCAAACCGGCTCGGGCCAGCTCGCGCCAGAGGGCCTCGTCGAACCAGTCTTGCGGCTCCTCGAAGGGTGGGATTTTCTCGGGTGGCGCGAGATCGGTGAAGATCTTTTCTACCAGGCCCGCCAGGTCGCGCTGCTCTTGAGTGAATCCGAAATCCATCTCGAGTTCCTTTCCATGCTGTGAAAGTCTTGGCCGGCGCCGTCAGCGTAGCGGCCGCGGCATGCCGAGACCTGCAACGGCGATGATGTCTCGCTGAATCTCGTTCGTGCCGCCGCCGAAGGTGAGAATCAGCATCGAGCGATACATCCGTTCGAGCCGCCCGCGGAGCACGGCTCCGGGACTTCCGCGCTTGATGTAGCCGGCCTGGCCCACCACCTCGAGAAGACGCTGGTAAACCTCGATGTAGGTCTCAGTACCGTAGACTTTGACCGTCGATGCCTCGGCATAGTTGAAGGTGCCATGGGTCATGTTCCACGCCTGGCGCCAGTTGAGAAGTTTGAGGATTTCTACTTTCGCCTCGACGCGCGCGAGGTTCGCCTGCACCCACGGCTCGTCGATCACGCGGCGGCCGTCCGGCAGGCGGGTAGACCGCGCCCACTCGACGGTTTCTCTCAGCATCCGCTCTACGAAGCCTGCCGCCACCAAGGACACCCGCTCGTGGTTGAGTTGGTTCACGATCAACGTCCATCCCATCCCTTCCGCCCCGACAAGGGCCGACGACGGAACCCGGACGTTGTCATAGTAAGTGGCGTTCGTGCGCACGGATCCGATGGTGTGGATCGGCGTGCAACTGAATCCGGGCAGTTTCGTGTCCACGATGAAGATGGAGAGGCCGGCGTGCTTTTCTGCTTCCGGATTTGTGCGAGCCGCCAGCCAAACGTAGTCCGCAAAGTCGGCAAGGCTGGTCCATAGCTTTTGCCCGTTGATGACCCAGTCATCGCCGTCTCGGACGGCCCGAGTCTTGAGCGACGCAAGGTCCGTGCCGGCGTCCGGTTCCGAATAGCCGATGGCAAAGATGCATTCGCCGCGAAGGATCTTGGGAAGGTATTCGCGCTTTTGTTCTTCGGTTCCGTACTGCTGAATCGTTGGCGCCACCGCGTCGATCGTCAGGAAAGGCAGAGGAAAGCCGGCCCGCTGGGCTTCGTCGGCGAAGATGTACTGCTCGATCGGGCTACGGCCCTGACCCCCGTACTCAGGCGGCCAGCCAATTCCAATCCATCCGTCCTCGCCGAGCTTCCGAAGGGCTTTGCGGAACAGCGGGCCACCCCCTTCTCCGCTTGTCACTTCGGCTTCGAGTTCCGGTGTCATCAGGGCCGCGAAATAGGCTCGCAACTCGTCGCGCAAAGCTTTCTGCTCATCGGTCAGATCGATGTACACGCTGCGCCTCCTTTGCAGGCTCGTTGCGGGCAAGCCCGAGGCGGTCAGATAATGGAGAAACCAAAACCTGTTTCAAGCAGCCTCAGCCGCTTGCCTGCTCGATGTGCCGGGCCAAGAAGTCGGCCACTAGGTCGAGATCAAAGGGCCACAGATACTCGATTCGCACGGCGGGGTAGCGCTCTCTAAGGCGTGTGAGCAGCTCGGGGAGCTCCCGGTCGGAATGGGAACCTCCTGGAGTGAACATGGTCGAAACCAACAGGATTCTCGTAGCACCGCTTGCGGCAAGCTCGGCCACGGCTTCCTCCACCCGAGGTGCGCAAAACTCGTTGTACGCCACGACGAGCTGGCGCGGCGCTATTCTCGAACGCAGACGATCGGCGATGGCTTCAAGGCCCGCCTGGTACGGGTCCGTTTGGGGCGTGCGGGGCCAATGGCGTACCTGATGGTCGAGGCGAGCCTCTTCTTCGCTCATTTCCGTGCGGCCGAGCCGCTCGCGTTCGGCTTCGAGCTGCTTGAGCCGGGCTACGAGCGATCGGGGCATGTCGGTGGGCACGCCACCGTGGCCGATCAGGACGACTGCTTCGCGGTCGCAAGCGAAATCGCGCTTTTGTTGGGTCATGCGTTGTTCTCCGCAGAGAAGCGATCCACACCCGAAGGCGCGGGATCCGAGCGAGCGCTGCACCAAGGACCAGCGATGGGCGGTTGGATGCCAAGCCCGGAAGGGTCGTCTTGCGGGCCGCCGATCCCACTATCCTCCTACATATACGCTACCCGCGAAGTTGCCAGCAGGCCTTGCGACAAACAAACGGGTTGCGCCCTACCTGTCCGGTGCCGGGCGCGATGCGACCGGGGTGTCGATCAACGGCGGGTGTAAGCGAGGCTAGAG
>CAYZHO010000024.1:6777-19879 GCA_964478045.1 uncultured Myxococcales bacterium
AGCGGGTAATCCCCGAGGGCTACGCGGTCTTTGCTGAAAGGGGCGCGAGCGCTTGCGACGCCCGGCACGAGAGCGAGGGTGCGGGCGCTTGGACGGGTCTAGGGCGCAGCGGCAAGCGGCTGGCCTGTGACCGGAGTTGCGAGTGCGGTAGCATGGCACCGTGATTGAGGTCGTCGTGACTCGTACGATTCCCGCCTCCCGTCAGACAACCTGGCGCGCGTACGCCGACTACGAAGGTTGGACGCATTGGGCCGGAATCGGGACGGTCCGCATAGTACGGCCGGGCTCGAGAGAGCGCTGCGGGGTCGGTTGCGTGCGCCGGATCACGGCTGGGGGAGTCTCGGTGGATGAGGAAATTGTAGAGTTCGCTCCACCCTCGCGCATGGCGTATCGTGTCGTGCGGGGAGGCATTCCAATCAAGGACCATCTCGGGGAGGTTACGTTTGAGCCGACGCCGGAAGGCACGCGTGTGTGCTGGTGCGCCCGCTTTGACTCGCGGGTGCCGGGACTTGGGTGGTTGTGGAGGTTCGTGGTTCGACGAGTGTTCAATCGCACGCTGAATGGCCTCGAGCGCAACCTGCGCGGGCAGGTCTGAGCCGGCGGGTAGCGAACCCCCGCAGAGGCAGGTAAGGTCGCGAACCCGACGGCCACTGCCTGCACGGTAGGTACAGGGGAGATCAATGGCCGACACGGTTCTTGTGACCGGATCGACCGGTCACCTAGGGTACAATCTCGTTCGCGAGCTGGTACGCGCCGGCTACCGGGTTCGAGCGGGGGTTCGAGACCCGGGCGACCGCGAGCGCACGGCGCCGCTTCGCGAACTGGCCGTGGCAATCGTTCCTGCTCCGATCGAGGACGAAGACCGGCTCTATGCGGCCGCCCGGGGTGCCGATGGATTCTTCCATTTGGCTGCGCTGACCAAAATGTGGGCCCGCAATCCGGAATCGGAGGTAATCCGGCCAAACGTTCGTGGTGTGGAGAACGCACTGCGAGCGGCGAAACGAGCTGGAGTCCGCCGGGTGGTGATGACCTCGAGCGTCATGGCAATGGGGTCGCTAGCGCCCCCCGATCGGCCGCTCACGGAAGCGGATTGGAACGACGATCGGGAAGCGACGCATTACGGGCTTGCCAAAACGCGGGCGGAGCGAAGGGCCTGGGAGCTCGCGAGCGAGCTGGGGGTGGACTTGGTCACCATCAATCCGAGTTCGATGATCGGCCCGGGTTACTTTCGCCACACACCCATGACGTGGCTAGTCGAACTGATGGTGCGGGGCTACGTGCGATGCGTACTTCCTGCTACGCCCGCGTGGGTGGACGTGCGCGACGCGGCAACCGCCCACCGACTTGCCTACGAGATTCCGGAAGCGAGCGGACGTTACCTCGTTTCCGCAGTGTCGATGTCTTTCGGCGACATGGTCAACCGAATGCATGAGCTCGATGGCCGCATTCCGAGAGTGCGCTGGCCCGTGCCTCTAGCGGTCTTGCGCGTGTTCGCCGGGCTTGACCTGCTTCTTCATCTCCTTACGGGGGCAGAGAGGCGGCTGACCGGGGCCATTTTGGACCAGTTTTTTGGCGGAGAAATGCACTGCAGCAGTGAAAAAGCCCGGCGCGAGCTGGGCTGGCAGGCGCGGCCGTTCGATCAAACATTGGCGGATACAATCGAGTGGGTGCGCAGCCGCCGGGGACCCTGGTGGCGCTGATCGGACGCGGAACGGGGCGTGCTCAGGCCCCGAGGTAAAGCATGGCGTACACGATTACCCCGCTCGCGGACACATATAGCCACACGGGTAGTGTCCAGTGGGCGCGCCGGCGATGGGAGTCGAAATCGCGCCGGCACGCCGCCAGCAGGGTTGCTCCCACGAGAAAAGGGACGGCAGCGGCCAGGAGGGTGTGACTCAGGAGGACCGCGAGATAGAAGCTGCGACGCCAGCCCGTGCCAGCGAAATGAACGACTCCTGCACGCCAGTGATGAAGGAGGTAGCAGACAAGGAAACCCACCGATGCCGCAATCGCCGCCACCATCGCTATTGCGTGGGCCGAGCGCCGGCCGCGCCGAGCGAAAAGGAACCCGCTTGTCATTAGAACGACCGCCGTTACGTTGAAGGCGGCGCTTGCAGTCGGCAGCAGCGGCAAACTCACGCTGGTTCGACCTTTTTTCTTTTTGCCAGCCAGCGTACGTCGTTGACGAGCCTGTCGAGGTCGTCCTGGCTGCCGCTGTCGTAGTAGGCGCGGATTCGCCCCGCTTGGTCGACTAGAACCAAGCGAACGCTATGGGTGACGACGGCTGCCCGTTGGGGATCTCCGCCCGCATTTCTCTCGACGGGTAAATAAAATCCCTCACGAATCAGCCCAATCACGGCTCGAATCGGTCCGGTTACTAACTTCCAGCGGCTCGGATCAATTCGGTGTTTACGCCCATAGGCGGCGAGCACCTCGGGGGTGTCGTACTGCGGGTCCACCGTGAAGGAGACGATCGCGAGATTGGGAACGTCTGCCAAGCGGCGTGCAACTTGGTGCAGTCGTTCGACGATGACGGGGCATGGCCCGGTGCAGCGCGTGTAGATGAAGCTGGCTATCCAGACGCGCCCTCTCAAGTCGGCATTCGACAGTGGCGCGCCGGTTTGGTCCACGAGATGGAACTCCGGCAAACTCGAAATGACGGGAAGGGCGGGCCGCCGGACGGCGAAGCGGGTGGCGGCGACCGCTGCCGCGACGAAGATCAGTGCGGCCACGGCGAAGCGCCCAGCACGGTTTGGACTCGAAGAGGGCCTGGTCATCGCTTCTTCGCGCGCTCGCGCCGGCCCGCAAGCCATCCGGCAAAGGCGAGCGCCGCAGCATCGAACGCTAGCACGACGGTCAGGCATACGGCCATCGAAGGCAGGCCAGCCACGGCTTCAGGTTGGGTTGCGTAGAGAAGCCGCCGCAGCGCGGCAAGACCGTAGGTGAGGGGATTGATGCACGGGAGCCACACGATCCACCCGGGCAGGTCGGCCAGGGGAAAGAACGCTCCCGAAAGGATCCACATCGGCATAAGGACGGCCGTCATTATGGCGTGAAAGCCCTGCGTGGAGTCGGTTCCCCAAGCGATCGCAAAGCCGACGGCTCCCAAGCCGAGGGCGACGATCGTCAATACGCCGGCGGCCTGCACCCATACTGCCGCATCCGGGTAGATTCCGACGGCGGGGGCAAAAAACATGACGGCCAGGGCCTGTATGACCGCCAGCGCGGTGGTCCCGGCGACTTTTCCGGCCACGATCGCCATCCGCGGCACCGGCGCTACCAGGACGCCCTGGAGGAAACCCGCATTGCGATCTTCGATGATCGAAATCGTCGCGAAGATAGCGGTGAACAGAAGCACGAGGATTACCGTTCCCGGGAAGAAGTACTCTGCGTACGATATCGCGCGAGGGCCTGTCTTCGGCGTAAACGACGCGTTCAGGCCAAGGCCGAATACTGCCCAGAAAATAACCGGCTGGAGCAAGGCACCGAACACGCGATGGCGCTCCCGCAAGAAACGCACGACCTCTCGCTCGGCCAGCGTGTAGGATGCAAGCCACCAGCGGTGGAGAAGTTCGGCAGAGGCCTTCATGATCCTTCTCTCCGGAATCGATGCCCCGTGTAGTGAACGAATACGTCCTCGAGAGTAGGCTTGGCTAGCGTGATTTCCTGGATTTGATCGCCGAACCGTTCGATCAAGCGCTCGACCAGGCAGTGTGCCGAGCGGTGCTCGATTCGCAGCAGCCCGTCGACGAGAGCCGCTTCTGCTCCACAGGTGCGCTGGATGTCATCGCGCAGCTTAGCAGGATCGGAGCTGCGAATCGTCATGACTTCACCCCCGATTGCCGCACGGAGCCTGCCAGGACGTCCCTGCGCCACTAGGCGACCGCGATCGATGATGGCGATGCGGTCACACAGTTCGGCCTCGTCCATCAGGTGGGTGGTTGCAACTACCGTAATGCCAAAGTCGTCGCGCAGGCCGCGCAGGGATTCCCAGAACAGCCGGCGGCCGACCGGGTCCAGCCCGGTGGTCGGCTCATCGAGAAGAAGCAGGCGCGGCCTGGTCACCAATCCCTTGGCGAGCTCGACGCGGCGGCGCTCGCCGCCAGACAGCGTCTCGACGCGCCAGTCCCGGCGCCCGGTGAGTCCCACGCGCGCCAATGCTGCCTCGGCCCGCAGGCGTAACGTGGCCCCCGCCAGCCCGTACAACCGCCCGTGATGCTTTACGTTTTCCCAAACAGTGAGCTTGCCGTCGACGCTAGGTGCCTGGAAAACCACCCCAAGGTGCTCGCGCACGCGAGACTGCTGGGTCCGCACGTCCTCTCCAAATACTTCGAGCCGTCCGCGTTGGGGCTCTAAAAGGGTTGCCAGAACGCGAAACAAAGTGGTCTTGCCGCTGCCGTTGGGCCCGAGCAGGCCGAAAACCTCACCGCGCCCGACACTAAAGGACACTCCGGTAAGCGCGTTGCGGCCGGCGTACTGATAGTGTACGTCTTCGACCAGGATCGCTGGCCGCGAATCGCTCATCCGAAGAGGCGCTCCAGCAAAAGGGCGCCCGCAAGGGCGGGCAGATAGAGGATCGAGGCGAGCAGGACGCGCCGCGCCGCAACGCGGGTGTTGTCGCGTGCTGCGGTTAGAGCGGCTGCCACATACCCGAGTCCTGCCATGGTCGCTAGAGCGAGGTAGCCGGGCCCCGCGACCCCAGCGGGAACCAAAGCACAAGAGACCGGGAGTAGGGCGGCCGCGTACAGGACCATCTGCCTGCCGCTCATCCGGCCGTCAGGATCCAAGGCGGAAAGCACGGCGAACCCGGCTCGCTGGTAGTCCTCCCGGTAAAGGCGCCCGATGGCCAGGAAGTGTGGCACTTGCCAGAGAAATACAATCGCGAACAGGATCAGAGCGCCGGGGTCGAGTCGGTTGCATGCGGCTGTCCAACCCATGACCGGCGGCAAAGCGCCGGGGATCGCTCCGACGAGCGTCGAAAGGGTAGAGCGGCGTTTGAGCGGCGTATAGAAGAACAAGTACGTGGCTAGGATGGTAGCGTCGAGGGCGGCTGTGAGGGCGTTGGTGGTCCGCAAGAGATACAGAACTCCGGATGAGGCTAGAAGACATCCGGTGGTCGCAGCGGCCGCCGGAGTGATGCGCCGGGTCGGAAGTGGCCGGAAACGCGTCCGCCGCATGATCCGGTCTCGGTCGCGCTCGAGAAACTGGTTGAGGGCGCCTGCGCCCGAGCAGGACAAGAGCGTTCCTAACAGGACGTGAACGATCCCGGTAGCGCTGGCCCGGGCTGGTGCAAGGTAGAAGCCGAGCGCGACGGTAAGCATGACCATCAGGGTGATGCGCGGCTTCGTGAGCTCGAGGTAGACGGTTGAGCGCTCGTGAACGCGAACCCGCGTGCGCTGAATCCAGGCGAGAGCAGGTATCATTGCCTGCCCCCCGAGCCAGCGGTCACGGGCTCGCTCTGGCGGTAGCTTTGGCCCGCGGCCCACGGCGCCGCAAGGGTGGCTAACAGCGCGAACAGAACAGCACCGGTCGCCACGTGGAAGGTGGGTAACCATGCCTGCCAGGGAGAGACCGGCAGATCCGATACACGCGACTCGGTTACCAGCCACGATGCGACCCCCAGCAAGATCTGACCTGCCACGAGGCCCGCGAGCGCAGTGGTTTGAGAAGCTACGGTGAGCGTGCGGCAGCGGTGCCGAATTCGGAGCATCGTGGCAAGGATCGCGAGGCCGAGCGCGGCATGCAAATAAAAGAGGGGACTTGCGGTGAGGGGGCGCACCCGCGCTCCCAAGTGCCGGATGATGACGCCGACGACGAGTTGAAGCGCCACCGCTGCTGTCAGAGCGCGGGTGGCTGGCGCAACCGGCGACCAGGCGAGCGCCCGGCGCGGTGCGTTCGGCGAGGTGGCGGCGGCTGCCAGCGCGAGGATCACGAAATAGAGCTGGCCTACTATTGCGTGCACCATTGCCAGATCGAGGGACATGCGTAGAACTCGAAGGCCCCCGAGAATGGCCTGTACGAGCACCAAAGCAGCGGCTGCTGCAGTCAGGTTGCGAACCCGCTGGAGGCAGGGCTGCAAATGGGAGGCCGCGGCCAAAGAAAGGGTCAGCAAGCCAACGAGCCCCGCAATGAGGCGATGTCCGTGCTCCGTCCGGACATTCTCGATAGCCCACCAGCGCGGCGGATTCAGCGTGCCGTAAGAAAGCGGCCAATCCGGCACCGCTAGGCCCGCGCCTCGGCTTGTGACGAGGCCGCCCGCGATGATCAGCACGAAGGCGCCGGCGAGGGACCCGAGCGCCAGGCCGCGCACGGTTCTAGGCACGGCCTCAGTCACGGGCGGTTCCTCGCAACCCGCCGCAAACAGCGCTCCCGGTGCCTCTTCTCATCGATGCCTCCCCTGAAGGATTCCGCCTGGTCGGTCTCCGCGGCCATGGGTTCAACGAGGCGGCGAGAAACCCCTGCGGCCAGCGGACGCTGTGACCTCAGCTGTTTCCTGCAACCGCGAACTTAAACTCGAGCTCGGCCTTTTCGCCCTCGCGCACCTCGACAGTAGCAGTTTGCGTGCCGAACTTTTCGTGCCACGCCTCGACCGTATAGGTCCCTGGGGGGACGTCACGGATCAAGAAGATTCCGTCCTTGCTGGTCACCGCGAAGAACGGGTGTTTGAGGACGCCAACGTAAGCGGCCATCCACCCGTGCACGTCGCATTTGATGGGGACCATGACCTCGGGAGCCATGAACCGTTTCTTGAGCTTCATCCCGCCCATTGGCATGGCGGCGTTGAACTGCCTGCTCTTCTTGGGCATGGCGTGGACGTTGTGCAGGAAGCCATCGCTGTTGTGGATTTCAATAGTCTGGCCGACCATCGCCCCGAGCACCCGGGGTTCGAACATACAGCCCTTCTGGTCGATGATCACTGGATCCGATGGCTTGGTAAAAGTCCGTTGGCCAAGGCCCTCCTTGATGTAGACGAATACGTTCGCCAATGCGCCACCCGGACCCACCACGACCGATTCGTCGAGCCGCCCGCCCGGATTGAGCTTGACGCAGTTCGGGTCCGCACTCATGTCGATCTTGGCTGGCTTTGGTGGAGTTCCTTCAAGAACTACTTTTCCGGTAATGACCCCGCCAGCGTGGGCAGTAGCGCCCACGAAGAGCGAAAGCGTAACAAGAGAGAGGGTTGTGCGTAGGTTCATTTGCGGATCCTCCCTGCATGCGGCGCTTGGCCGCGGCTTGATTCCGAGCCTGGCGTGACGGGGGCTCCGACAGGGTTCGGCCTATCACCTACCCGTAGCAAGAAGTGCGCCCGATGCAAACTGACGCGGCGCGCGGGCGGGGGTGGTAGTGGCAGGATCGCAAGCACGACAGGGCGGGGTTGAGTATGGAGGCTGTCCTGGTGTAAACAGGGCGGGCAACGGTGCGGGCTGGCTGACGCGAAAGGAACCCGCCGCGGAGGAACAAAAAACGATGAAACGACGTTTGTCGGTTGTCTACAGCGTACTGGCGCTGCTGCTGGTCTCGGCCCTCGTACCAGGGGTTGCGACGGGGGACGTTCAGCCTGGGGACGTAATCACGGCTGCCAACATCGAAAAGGTCGAGGACCTGGTCTCTCCTGGGCTGAAGTGGATCATCCAGCGCGGCATGCGCATGCGGATCGTCGAGACCAAGCACATTCCCTTGCCGAAGGCCTATGTGGAAGCGACCGAGAAGTACTCGTCGCAAGTGAAGCTTTCCGAGGACAAGAAGCGAGTGCTCAACTGGGTCGCGGGGCAGCCGTTTCCGAACCTCGATCCCAACGATCCCGATATCGCCCGCAAGATCATGTACAACTACGAGGCTCGCTGGGGCGAAAGCGACGATCTCGACTTGCGCAACTTCGACGCGGACACCGGCTCGATCGGGCACGGGGATGAAGGCATGTCGGTCGAGAAACACTTCGTAATCGACCACTTCCGCCGCATGTATTTCACCGGCCGCCTGCACGTGGACCCCAAGCCCGAATACGTACCGAACAAGGACAAAGTGCGCTACAAGGAGTCCTTGCACCCCCTCATCGAGCCCTTCGACCTAAAGGGAACCGGCTTTACTTATTACCGCTACCTCGATCCGAACCGGATGGACGACAGTTGGCTGTACCTGCCGCAGCTGCGGCGCGTCAGGCGGCTTTCGTCGGCCCAGCGGTCGGACGCGCTCTTTGGGCAGGACACCGACGTCGACAGCTACGGCGGCTACGCGGGCAACATTGCGTGGATGGACTGGAAGTTCCTTGGAGAGAAGACGATTCTGGCCTGCATGCACGGCGAGCACTTTCCCGTCAAGTGGGGCGAGGGGGCCGGAGACTTTGCCTTCGACGACGTTTGGGAGAAGCGCCAAGTCTACGTGGTGGAGGGAATCTCGAAGCTGCCTCAGTACGCATACTCCAAGCGCGTGATCTATGTCGACAAAGAGACGTTCGTGATTCCCTACACGGACATGTACGACCAGGCGGGCGAACTCTGGAAGGTCTGGGTGAACAATTTCCGGATGGCCAAGGAACCCTATCCAGGTGCTCCAGAGGACGGGCAGTACGACGACGTGATGCCGTTCCTGCCTTCGATTTTCATGGTGGACATTCAGCTCGACCATGCTACCCGCGCGGCCCTTCCGAGCCACCGGTTCGAGCGCGAGGTGGGCTGGCGTTTCAACATGGGCGAGAAGTCTGGAACTACGGAGGACTTCTTCTCGATCGCCGAGCTAATGCGCGGTGGCCGCTGACGGCGGCATCTTGACCTTCGAAACGCTGGCCCGCCGAGTGGCCGACGGGGAAATCGATACCGTCCTGACGGTCTTCCCCGACATGTACGGCCGCCTGGTGGGCAAGCGTATCACCGGGCACTTCTTCGTTTCGCACATTGCTGCCGGGGGGATGGAGTGCTGCGACTACCTCCTTGCCTGCGACATGGAAATGGACCCGGTGGCGGGCTACCGGATTGCGTCGTGGGACAAGGGGTACGGCGACATGCATGCGGTGCCCGATTTGTCCACGCTGCGCGTGGCGTCGTGGCTCGAGCGAACGGCAATCGTACTGTGCGACCTGTTCCGCTCGCGCGGAGCCGATCCGATCGAAGTGGCACCACGGACGATCTTGCGACGCCAGCTCGATCGGGCCGCTCGGCGCGGGCTCGTGGTCAAGGCCGGATCGGAGCTCGAATTTTTCTTGCTCAAACAAAGCTACGAAGAAGCACGGGCGCGGCATTTCGTCGGCCTCGAGCCATTGGGGTGGTACATCGAGGACTATCATGCCCTGCAAGGAACGCGGGAAGAGCCGATCGTCGGCCGCATTCGCCGCGCGATGGACGCCTCGGGCGTACCTGTGGAGTTCAGCAAGGGCGAGTGGGGGCCCGGCCAGCACGAGATCAACCTGCGTTATGCCGAGATGCTCGAAATGGCCGACCGCCACGTGCTTTACAAGCACGCCGCAAAGGAGATTGCCATCGAGGCGGGGCGGGCGCTTACTTTCATGGCCAAGCTCGACGAGCGTTGGGCGGGTAACAGCCTGCACATTCACACGAGCCTGTGGGATAGCTCGGGGGAGCGCGCCCTCTTCGCGGAGCGCGAAGAGGGCGGGTACCCCGAAATTTTCGAGCACTATCTAGCTGGCTTGCTCGCCCACGCCCGGGAGCTCACCCTGTGGTTTGCTCCCAACGTAAACTCGTACAAGCGCTTCGTGGCGGGATCGTTCGCACCTACTGCGGTGGCGTGGGCTGTCGACAACCGAACGGCGGGGTTCCGTGTGGTCGGACGCGGGGATTCCCTGCGGGTGGAGTGCCGGATCCCCGGAGCCGACGCAAATCCGTACCTAGCCATGGCGGCGATCGTGGCGGCCGGCCTAGACGGCATCGACCGCAAGCTCGAGCTGCCCCCGCCAGTGGAAGGCAACGCGTACGAGTGCAGGACGGCGCCGCGGGTGCCGGGTACCCTCGAGGAGGCTCTCGAGCTGTTCCGCGGTAGCGATTTCACGGAGGCTGCATTTGGGGCCGAGGTGGTGGCGCATTACGCCCGCTTCGCGGAGGTTGAGCTCGAAAAGTTCCGGGGGGCCGTAACGGGGTGGGAGCGCGAGCGATTCCTCGAGCGGGGCTAACGGGATGCCCCGCCTCCCGCTGGTAGGGATTACCTGCTACACGCCCGCCGCCGATGGCAGCGAAAACTACTCTCTCCCGCAGCAGTACGTGGCGTGTTTGAGAGCTGCTGGCCTTGAGGTCGCGATCCTCCCCGACGGGGACGCCGCAATGATCGAACGACTCGACGGCCTCGTACTTGCCGGTGGAGGGGACCTCGATCCGGAACTTTACGGCGGCTCGGCGCACCCGACGATCTATCATGTCGACCGCCGGCGTGACGAGTTCGAGCTGCGGTTGCTGGATCGCGCCTTGGCGGCCGGAATGCCCATTTTGGCAATCTGCCGGGGCATGCAGATTCTCAATGTCGCCTTCGGGGGATCGCTCGTACCCCACATTCCCGAGCGCTATGGCCTTCGCGTCGCGCACCGCCTGCCGCCGCGGAAACCGGTTCCTCACGCGGTGATCGTGCGGGCGGAAACACGAGTTGCCCAGGCACTGGGAGGGCGCAAGCGGGTGGAGGTTGTTTCTTGGCATCACCAGGCGCCGGACGCGGTGGGTGAAGGACTGGCAGTGGTTGCGCACGCGCCGGACGGGGTGATCGAGGCCCTGGAGGCAGACGATTGTGCTTGGGTTGTCGGTGTCCAGTGGCACCCGGAACTCGACGCTGCCCGCAACCCAGCACAGGCGGATTTGTTCCGCGGTTTTGCGGCAGCCGCGGCTGGATGGACAAAGGGAGGCTCGGCGTGAGACTCAAGGGAAAGGTGGCCTACGTTACCGGGGCGGCGGGCGGAATCGGCGCGGCCGCCGCGCGAGCCATGGCGCGCGAGGGAGCTGCCCTCGTGCTGGCCGACGTCCAAGAGCAAGGGGTCGAGTCACTGGCCCGCGAGCTCAGGCAGGGCGGCGCCAAGGTCCTCGAGCAGGTCGTGGACGTAAGCCGCAGTGCGGACGTTGAAGCAATGGTGTCGGCGTGCCTCTCGGAGTTCGGCCGCTTGGACGTGGCGTTCAACAATGCAGGCGTCTTTGCGGCCGGCGACGGTTCGGTGACGGAGACGAGCGAGGACGTCTGGGACCATGTCCTAGCAGTGAATCTCAAAGGGGTCTTCCTCGGTTGCAAGTACGCCATTCCCGCCATGCTGGACAGCGGGGGCGGATCCATCATCAATACCGCATCGTTTGTGGCATTGATGGGAGCCGCGGTCTCCCAGTCCGCCTACACCGCGAGCAAGGGGGGCGTGCTCGCTCTAACGCGCGAAATCGCGGTGGAATTCGCACGCCGGGGAATTCGCGCCAATGCCTTGTGTCCGGGTCCGATCGAGACCCCGCTGCTGGCAGAACTGCTGCGCGACGAGGCTGCACGGCAGCGGCGCTACGTGCACATTCCTATGGGGCGGCTCGGGCGTCCCGAAGAAATCGCTGCGGCGGTCGTCTTCTTGGCGTCCGACGAGTCGTCGTATGTGACCGGCGCCGAGTTCGTAGTGGATGGGGGCATTACCGCCGCCTACGTGACGCCGGAATGAGAGGGCAAGCAGCGGCCGCTTAGTTCAGACGCTCAAGTAGCCGTGCGACTCGAGGTAGTCGAGAATAATGGCCAAGCTTTCTTCCGGAGTCTGCTCGGCCGTGTTGACGACGATTTCGGGGTTCTCCGGAGGCTCGTAAGGCGCAGAAACGCCGGTGAACTCCGGAATCTCGCCGGCGCGGGCTTTCTTATACAGCCCCTTGGGATCGCGCCTCTCGCATTCGGCCAGGTCGCAGTCTACAAAGACTTCGATGAAGTCGCCTTCTTTCATGAGACGCCGGACCCGGTTCCGATCCTCGCGGTACGGAGAGATGAAGGCGGTGATGTTGATCACGCCGGCGTCGGTGAACAGGGCGGCGACTTCGCCGATGCGGCGGATGTTTTCCGCCCGATCCTCGGGCGAGAACCCTAAATCTTTGTTGAGGCCGTGGCGAATGTTGTCGCCGTCGAGAACGTAGGCTCGCACGCCTCGCTCCCACAACGCCTTTTCGAGCATGTTCGCCAGTGTTGACTTGCCGGAGCCGGACAGTCCAGTCAGCCACACGGTGCAGCCGCGGTGCCCGCTCAGCCGCTCGCGTTCCTCTTTGGTTACGGTCGTCTGATGCCAAACGATGTGCTTCGACTTAGGCTCGGTCATTTCAGTGCACTCTATGATTCGGGCGAGCAGGAGAGCCCGGTGTCGGGCCTTCGCAGCAGTAGCCCCAGTGCCGCACGGCGGATTGAACACCTGGCGCCGTGCGGGACACGGCGCGCCCACTAGACGCCTGAGCGGCGTTGGGTCCGACTACTTCGTCGCGGGTTCCAGCTTCTTCCCGTAGGTGACTTGTCCCTTGTCGATACGAAGCTGGAAGCCGCAAACGGGATTGATGCAGACCCAGGCTTTATACATGACGGAGGCGCCGTCGGTTCCGTAGTCGGATAGCGGAACAAGGCGCCCCTCCTTGCACTTCATGCACTGAGGCAGCTCCATCTCCACGCCTTCCTGCAACCCGCTCCCTTCCTCCCTGCGCATTCCATTGGCTGCCGCTCATATGCAAAGCGCTGCTTGAGGTTACGGCAGCCACCACCGCGCTGGGCGGAGCCTATCGCAGCGCCTGGCGGGGGTCAAGAGCCTCGTCAGCGGCCCTGGCGCTGCGCCCGCCGCAAAGCCTTGCGCCGCTTGCGCTCTGCTTCCTGCCTCTTGCGCTTGCGCCGGACGCTGGGCTTCTCGTAGAAAGCCCGCAGCTTCATTTCTTTGAACACGCCCTCGGCGGCAAGCTTCTTCTTGAGGGTTTTGATGGCCCGCTCAAGAGAGCCTTCAACCCGTACTTCCATGCCTTCTCCTCGACGGCTGCGCCGGCTCAGACTACCTCATCCTAGCCTGGGGCGCGGCCAACATTAGTCCTTCAATCTAACCGCGGCGTAACTGGGCTGCAAACGGCTGCAGATCAGTGGTGCCCTCGACAGGACTCGAACCTGTGCACCCGGCTCCGGAGGCCGGTGCTCT
>CAYZHO010000025.1:0-10493 GCA_964478045.1 uncultured Myxococcales bacterium
ATATGGTCGTGCTCGTCGACGACGAGCCGAACATTCGCGAGACGGTGGCGTTCATTCTCGAAGCCGAAGGTGTAGAGGTCGAGACCGGCTGCGACGGCGTCGAGGGACTCGAGGCGGTACGGCGCTGCAAGCCAAAAGTCGTCCTGCTCGACGTGATGATGCCCCGGATGGACGGCTACGAAGTCTGCCGCGCGATTCGTTCGGATCCCGAGCTGGCAGGCGTGTTCGTCATGATCCTCACCGCGCGGGGGCAGAAGTCCGACGAGGCCAAAGCGCTGGAGGTCGGGGCGGACCTGTACATGTCCAAGCCGTTCGATGACGAGGTCGTCATGCAGGTGATTCGCGACGTTTTCGATGGCCGCCTGGTTTCCAAGCACGCGGCCTCGGGAGAGGGCCCCGTCGTCCACTACCAGCGAGCCGGGGCCGCCGGCTAAGAAGCCTAAGCGGCCTCACGCATCTGGGGGCTGCAGCCAGCTCAACAGTTCTTCGGCGAGCTCGAGATTCCCGCTGATTTCCATCCGTTCGCTTGCTACCGCCAGGTGGCCGTCGGAGCGGCTTCCCCCGGCCGGCCCGCTCTCGCTGCGTCCGGCCAACTCCTCGAGCCGAGCGCGAAAGCTCCCATCGGCGATTGCGACGAAATCCTCGGCGGCCAGCCGTACGACGACATCGGGTTCCACCCCGCCTTCTGGCTCGGGTTGCCACCGCACGCCCCGGTCCGAGATGGCGAGCAAGTGGCGGCCGCCGAACTGCCCCGTGAGCTCGAAGAGGAGGGTGCACGAAGCCGTCCCTGCGGCCGGCCTGAGGGCCTCAAAGCCCCTGAAGATTTCTTCGATCCGTGCCGCTAGATCCTCCTGCTGTTTTTCAACGGCACCGTTTTCCGATACTTCGGGCGCAGCTTGTTCTTGGTTCTCCGCGGCCATGACGCCTCTTTAGAATGCACGGCCGGAGTGGGCAAACGGGGGTGTGGCAGTGACCGGTTGGGATCGCGCGGCGCACAAGGCCACCGCAACGCCGCTCGCGCAGGATGGGCCTTCCCGGAAGCAGCGGCGGCGGGTCTTGGCCGGGCTAGCGGTGGCGGCCTGCGCGATCCTGGTAGTGGGATTGCGCCTCGGTGGGCATGCCCTGTTAGACCCGGACGAATCGAAGCACGCCGAAGTTGCACGGGAAATGCTGGTCACCGGCAACTGGATCGAGCCGCAAATCGCCTTTCAGCCCTACCACCACAAACCTTCCTTGCTTTATTGGCTCATCGCCGGCTGCTACCGCGCGTTCGGGGTAAACGAGTGGAGCGCGCGGTTGGTTCCGGCAGCCGCATGCTGCCTGACTCTCCTGGCGGTTTACTGGTACGCCTCAGCCCGCGTGATCGGCGAGGGCCTGCTGGCGGTCTTGCTCCTTGGCTGCTCGCCCATGTTCCTCGAAGTGGGCCGGTTTACAAACTTCGACGCGCTCGTGACCCTATGGACCGCCACTGCGGCGCTGTACCTGGCGTGGTGGCTCGAGCGGGGCAAGGAGGGGCCGATTCTGCCTTTCTATGCCTTGATCGGCCTCGGCGTGCTGGCCAAAGGGCCGATGGCCGCGGCGATCACACTCGTTCCACTAGCCGTCCCCCTGGGAACCGGGGATCTACGATTGGGAGAGCTGCGGCTGGGGCGGGGAGCGGCAGTTCTTGCAGCCGTGGTCTCTTCATGGGCGGCTCCCGTGGCGCTTGGCGCACCGCGCTACTTGATCGACTTCCTCTGGGTCCATAACGTTCAGCGCTATTTGGTCCCCCAGGCCGCTTTTCATCCCCAACCGGTATATTTCTTCGTTCCTGTATTGCTTGCAGCACTACTGCCGTGGTCGGTTCTGCTCCCATGGGTCATCGAGTGGAGTTGGCGCGAGCGGGGCGCCAGCCGCTGGCTTGCGGCCTATGCCTGCTGGGTCGTCATTTTTTTCTCTCTTTCCTCGGGCAAGCTGGCAACCTACGTTTTGCCGGCCTTCCCGGCCTTTGCGGTCCTCACCGCGCGGTGGCTCTTCGCCGAGGCACCGGCTCGCCGCGGCGCCCGCTTTCCCCGGGCGCTTCTTCGCGTCGCCGCCGGCCTGCTGGTGTTGGCTCCGCTCGCCGGCGGGCTGGCCCTGGCCCGAGAGGCGGCACAGCTGGCGCGGTATTCCTTGCTTTTGCTCCCGGCGGCTGCGACCGGCGCGTGGGCGCTCAGCAGCGGGCGTCGGTGGGAGACCAGGCGCTTCGTAACAGTGCTTTCAGGGGGGCTACTGGCCTCCCTGGTCCTGCTGCACGCCGCCGGCGGCGGGGTCGCCTCCTACCTCTCGAGTGATGCGGATCTGGCCGCCGTCGCTAGGCGGATCGGGCGCCCCGACCGGGTGGTCGCCTTCGGGGTGCGGCCCTACTCGTTTCTGTTCTATACGCGCTGGCCCTTGGTGTATCAGGTTGGTGACGATGAATACCGCAGGGCGCTACGGGCCCCGGGAAGGACCCTAGTGCTCACCAAGGACAAGCGTCTCGAGCGGCTTGCCCAGATTGCCGGCCCGATCGAGTTCGAAGAGATTGCCCGCAACCACCGCCATCTGCTCGCGTGGGCTCGCCCGCGCGGAACCGGCCAGGAGGGCCAATAGGCAAGTTGCCTTGCATGTCGCCGTTGGTACGATGACGACATGACGCGCGCTCACCGTTCGATTCTGTCCGCCTGTCTCCTCATCACCCTCGCTGTTCCCGCGGTTGCCGCCGAGCGTACTCCCGAGGAAACCGTGCGCGCTTACCTCACGGCGATGAAGGAGCACCGCTTCGCCGATGCTTACGACTATGTTTCGTCCACGCTGCGGGCGGGTAAAAGTCGAGAAGAGTGGGCGAAGGAGCAGCAGTACATCGTCGAGCTCGGCGAAGTGAAGATTTTCGGGTTCAAGGTCTACCCGGCGATCATCAACGGCGACAAGGCAAAAGTGCCGAACATCCTGAAGTCCCAGGACAAGTACCTCAACCAGCTCGGCCTCGACGAGTACGAACTGTACGAGTTGATCCGCGAGGACGGCGAGTGGCGCATCGACCAGCAGACGCTCGTCGAGGGGAGCGAGCGCAAGGAATACTTCCCCGACTCGTAGACCCACTCTTCACTCCTGTTGTTCTTGACAGGGGCGGGGCTAGCCGATATTAGCCCGAAGACCGCGCGGAGGGCCCCGGTGCCCGACGTGCGAGACGAACGGGCGGCGGCTGACTCTTGCGGTCGGTTTTCGGTCAGTACTTTTCCGTACAGGAGCGGAAGATGATCCAACGCAGTCCTCGCGTTCGGCGGCTCGCCGCGGCGCTCACGCTCGTAGTCGGGTTGGGCATTGCCGGGTGCCAGCACGAGACGGAGTGGGAGCCCCTTGCCGATCAGAAGATCTACGTTTCCGACAAGTTTTTCGACGTAGCGGTGCGCAGTCCCAAGGAAGCGTTCGTGATCGGCTACGGCGGCAAGATCATTCACACGACCGACGGCGGCTTCACGTGGGAGCAAATTCCGAGCGGCACCGACGAGGCGCTCTACAGCATCGACTTCGCCCCAGACAACCCCCAGGTTGGGTGGATCGTGGGGCAGCAGGGGCTCGTCCTGAAGACGACGGATGGGGGCCGCACCTGGGTTCGCCAAAAAGCCGAGCCGTGGCTCGACGAAGAGTGCGCGGACCCTGAGGAGCGGCGGCTGCGGCCCGAGGACAAGCCGTGCCAGTTGGCGTACCTGTTTGCGGTCAGCGTGATCGACCAGAACAACGCCGTGGCAGTCGGCGACAAGTCCCTTTACATCCGCACCCGCGACGGCGGTCAGACCTGGACGATCGAGAAAGTGAAGGACCCGAAGGAAGCCACCGGGCCCGGGTCCGAGTGGATGATCGTCATGGAGGACCCGATCTTCTACGACGTCCAGTTTCTCGACGCGTCCAACGGCTACATCGTCGGCGAGTTTGGAACGATCTTCCACACTACCGACGGCGGCAAGACCTGGGAAAACCAGAAAGAAACGCTGATGGACGAGACGATCTTCGACGTCCTCGACCTGCCCACGCTCTTCGACGTCGAGTTCGCCGATCCCATGCACGGCATTGCCGTCGGGCTCGACGGGCGCATCGCACTGACCGACGACGGCGGCAAGGACTGGAATTTCGTTCCTTCCAACGTCGAGGAATACGTGGATCCGTTCTACACGGCGACCATCCTGCCCAACGGCGTGCGCTGGGTTGGCGGTGCATCGGGACAGGTCGTTCGCGCCGACCCGGGTAAGCCGTTCGAGAAAGGGGATCTCGGCAGCGCCGTCAACAACTGGATTCGGCGCATTCGCTTCTACGACAATGAGCACGGCTGGCTGGTCGGCGGCTTCGGCTTGATCATGTACACCGAGGACGGCGGCAAGACTTGGTACCGGCGAATCGGCTAGGGGGCGACGGAGCGATGAGCAGAGAAGAGAAGAAAGCCCTTTACCTGCTTGGCGAACGTTTGATCCGCCGCCGCACGCCGGTGACGATCGTGGTTGCGATCGTCACGGTCTGGTTCGGCTGGCACGCCTCGAAGCTACACATGATCACGAGCTTCGGGGAGCTCCTTCCCCAGAGTCACCCGTTCATCAAGATTCACAACAAGTATTCGAAGAACTTCGGCGGCGCCAACAACATCATGATTATGGTGGAGGTCGAAGACGGTCATCTGTTCACCGTCGAGCGCCTCGGCCAGATCTACCTGATGACCCAGGAAGTCGACCGGATCTACGGGGTCAACCACAACCAGATCGACTCGATCGGACACCGTACCACCCGCCACCTGAAGGTCATGGCAGGCGGAACCCTGCGCTCGGACCCCATCATGATCGGCATGCCCAAAACCGAAGCGGACGCGGCCGAGGTCCGGCGGATCGTGCACAACACGGAAAGCGTTTACGGGATTCTCGTATCGCTCGACGACAAAGCCGCGCTGATTCGCGCCAACTTCATCGAAGGCCGCCTCGACTACCGGCGCATCTTCGACGAGATGAACGAGCGCGTCGTGACGCCGTTCAAGGAAGGGTGGATCGGCGCCCAGCTCGTCGACGTGGATCCAGACCGTGCCCATGTCTACGGGGTCGAGAAAGGAACCGGGGTCATCGTCAAGCGCCTGTTCCCGAACAGCGCGGCGAAAGCAGCAGGGCTTCAAACCGGCGACGTGATCGTCGCAGTCAACGGCGAGACCGTCCACCACCGCTGGGAGATTGGCAATGCGGTTGCCAAGGCCGGGGACGAAGGGGTCAAGATCGACTACCTGCGGGGTGGCAAGAAAGCCTCGACGACCCTGACCGGCGGCGGGTCCGACATCAAGATTTGGATTGCCGGGGAGCCGCGCCTGTACGGGTGGGTGTACCACTATTCCGACCAGATCTTCTACGTCTTCATTGCCGCGACGATCTTCATTTGGGTCGTGCTGTACATGTACTTTCACGATTGGCGGGGGGCGTTGCGGCCTACCATTACCGGGGTGCTGGCGGCAATCTGGGGTCTTGGATTCATCGACCTGATCGGCTTTGCCCTCGATCCCTTGGCCCTGGTGATCCCGTTCTTCATCACTGCCCGCGCAGTGAGCCACTCAGTCCAGATGCACGACCGGTACTACGAGGAGTACCGCAACAACGGCTTTAACAAGCACGACGCAATCGTTGCCGCGTTCGCCGAGCTGTTCGTGCCGACGCTATCGGGGATCATCACGGACGCGCTCGGGGTACTGGTGATCATTCTGGTACCGATCATCATGCTCCAGAAGCTCGCTATTACTGCGTCCTTCTGGATCCTGGCGATTACGATCTCCGAGCTCCTGCTCAATCCGATCGTCTATGACCTGTTGCGAGCGCCGGACGAAGACATCGTCGAAAAGCGGGCCGAGGGCCGCTTCTATCGCTTCAACCAAGCCCTGGCCAATGCGACGCTCAGCCGCAAGGGTCAGATCGTGACGATGGTCTTTTGGATCGGGGTGTCGATCGTGTGCATGACTCAGTGGCGGCACCTTACAATCGGAGACCCGACTTCCGCTTCGCCGCTGCTGTACCTCGACTCCCCCTACAACGCGTCGCACAACAAGATTCAAGGAAAGTTCGGAGGGGTCGAGCCGCTTATCATCGTCGCTGAGGGCTACGACAAGAACGCGATGAAGGACCCCCAGGCCCTCAAGACGATGGAAAAGTTCCAGCGGTTCCTCGAGCGGGATCCCGGTGTCGGCTACAGCTTCTCGCTGGCGGACATCATTCGTGCCGTCAACAGCGTGTTCCACGAGCTCGAGCCGAAATGGGGGGTAATCCCGAACAGTTGGGTCGATATCGGCGGATTGTTCTTCATCTTCTTCTCGGGTTCGCCACCCACGGAGACGGCAAAGTACGTGACGACCGACTACCAGACGGCCCACGTGACGTTCTTCTGCCGCGACCACAAGGGGTCGAACATCGAGCGGATCATCGGCCGGGCTCAGCAGTTCATCGCCGAGCACCCGATGGAGAAGGCGGCGTTCAAGCTAGCGGGCGGATTGATCGGCGTGCTCGCTGCTGCCAACCAGGAGCTGCTGCGTAACGACGTGATGATGAACGCGCTCGGGTTCGGCACGATCTACATCGTTCTCTTGTTCACGTACCGCTCGTTCGTGTCGGGCATCATCATGTTGCTGCCGCTGATCGCGTCGAACTTCGTGATCAACGCCTACATGGGGTGGCAGAACATGGGGATCAACATCAACACGCTGCCGGTCGTCACCGTCGGAGTAGGATTCGGGATCGACTATGGTCTTTACATCGTCAGCCGAACGATCGAGTCCTACTTCGAACTCGAAGGGAAATACCCGGATTCGGAAAACGACCGGCGGGTGGCGCACGCCGTTCACCGGGCGCTGAGCACCGCCGGTAAGAACGTGACGTTCGTGGCCCTGACGATGGTCGTTTCGACGTTGTTCTGGCTGGGCTGCCAGATTCGTTTCGACGCCGAAATGGGGCTGCTGCTGGCCATCTGGATGACGATCAGCTGGGCCGCGTCGATGACGCTGCTGCCGGTCGTGCTCGTGCTCGTCAAGCCTCGCTTCATCCAGCGCCGGCCGGCGATCAACGCGTGAGGCCGGGATCGAGCAGCCGCAGGGCGCAGCGATCTCAGGGGAGGGGCCGGGAGCGCGCAGGGCGACCCGGCCCCTCGCAATTGACCCGCAAGAAAAGGGCCGTATCGTGGTAGCGATCGAGGGCCTCCGTCGTAGGACACAAGCGTGATCCAAGCCGAGGATCTGACCAAGGACTACGGGCTCAATCGCGCGGTCGACCGGGTCTCCTTCCGGATCGAGAAGGGGGACATCGTGGGCCTGCTCGGGCCGAACGGTTCGGGCAAGACCACCATCATGCGGATGCTGACGGGATTCTTCGCTCCCACGGCCGGCCGCTGCAGCATCGCCGGGGTAGACGTGACGCGCGATTCGCTGAGCGCGCGCCGTTTGCTCGGGTACCTACCCGAACGGGTGGCGCTCTACCCCGACATGACCGTTCGCCGCTATCTCGCCTTCGTAGCAAAGGTTCACGAGGTTCCTGGCCGGGTCGACTCGTACGTCGACGAGGCGATGCATCAGTGCGGGCTGGTGCCGATGGCCGACCGGCACATTGGCAAGCTCTCGCGCGGCTACCGCCAGCGCGTTGGGATTGCCCAGGCGATCATCCACCATCCTCCGGTTCTCATCCTCGACGAGCCGACCGTCGGTCTCGATCCGCGCCAAGTGGTTGAGATTCGGGCTTTGATCCGCTCGCTGGCCGGGCGCACGACGGTGCTGATGTCCACCCACATCCTTCCCGAGGTCAGCATTACCTGCCGACGGGTGCTGATCCTCGACCGGGGCCGCCTGATCGCTGAGGATACGGCCGAAGGGCTTGAAGCGAAGGCGGTGGGGCGGGGGCAACTCACGGTGCGCTTGACTGCCCCGGCCCGCGAGGCTGCCGAAGCCATCGAGCGGGTGCCGGGCGTCTCGGCGGTAGAGATCGACGGAGCCGAGGTGGGTGGCGTGGTTCGGCTGCTCGTTACCACGGACGGTGCGGCGGATCGCCCAGAGGCGGTTGCGCGGGCCGTGGCGGAGCGGGGTTGGGCGTTGCGGGAGCTGGCGCCGCACACAATTAGTCTCGAAGACTTGTTCGTCAAGATCCTCGAGCAAGCAGAGGCGGAGCAGCGATGAGGAGACTTCGGGCTCTGCTGGCCCGCGAGTTGCGCGCGCTCTTTGCAATGCCGCTCGTCTACTTTGTCGGGGCGGTGTTTCTGGCCTTGTCAGGGTACTACTTCTACACCGACCTGAACGCGTTCATCACGTTCGGTTTCGGCGAGAGCATCGTCGAGCACCTGTGGCAGCGACTCTTCAACGACGTAGTGCGGGTCCTGATCACCGTCGTGCCGCTGATCACGATGCGGGTGTATTCCGAGGAGAAAAACCTCGGTACGATCGAGCTTCTCTACACCGCGCCACTTCGCGACGGAGAGATTCTCGCCGCCAAGTTTCTCGCGCCAACCGGCGTCCTGTTCCTCCTGATCGCGGCCACCTGGCTGTACCCGGCGTTGATATACAGGATCGAACCGTTCGATCTCTCCCAGTTGGTAGCAGTCTACCTGGGGATGCTCTTGCTAATCGCGGCCATGGTGATGATTGGGGTATTCATTTCCTCGCTCACCGATACGCAGTTGATCGCGGCGGTTTTCAGCTATGGGGTTATTCTGCTCTTGTGGAATTTGAGCTGGAACGAGGCGGCAGTGCCCGGAAGCCTTCTGGGCTTGGCCTCGGCTCTGTGTGCCTACGACCACTTCGAACCCTTCACGCGCGGGGTGATCGATCTAAAGGACGTCGCGTATTTCCTGGCCCTGGCGACCTTGGCCGGTTGGGGCACAATGCGCTCGATGGAGTCGCGGCAATGGCGAGGACGCCGTTGATCTCTCCCATAGCCCGCAAGTGGTTTCGCCTGGCGCTGGCTGCCGTCGGCCTGACGGGCGCCCTGGCCGGAGTCGTGGCTACCGCTACGGTCTACAACGTCCGCGTGGACCTGAGTCCGGGCAACCGGTTCACGCTTTCTGATCACGCACTGGCGGTCCTGCACGGACTCAAACAACCAGTCCGAATCACCGGATTCATCCGTACCGGGGACGCGCGCAACCCGGTTCTCAAGGACTTGCTGTGGCAAGCGGCGCGCGAAAGCCCGATGATCCGCTACGAGCTGGTCGATGTGAACAAGCATCCAACGCGCGCGGCAGCGGCCGGCGTCAGCACCTACGGCGCTACGGTCGTTGAGAGCGGCGGCCGGCGAGCGACGTTTACGATTCCGAGCGAGCACCACCTTATTTCGGCGCTCATCCACGTGACGGCGCCTCCGGCCCGGGTCTATGTGACCGTCGGCCACGGCGAGTGCGACTTTGCCTCTCAGGACCGCAAGACGGGCTGTTCGGAAGCGCGCGCTGCTCTGCTTCTTGAGCTTTACGAAGTCGAAAAGCTCAACTTGGCTGCCCGTGGCGAAGTCCCGAGCGACGCCGACGTGCTGCTCATCGCTGGCCCCCAGCGGGACTTTCTTCCTGCCGAGATCGAGGCCCTCGACCGCTACCTGGCGGCCGGCGGCGACGCGCTGGTCCTTCTCGATCCGTTCCGTGCTCCGCGCCTTGCGGCCTTGCTCGCTCGCTATGGAGTGGAGGCCGGGGAGAACGTAGTGCTCGACCCGGACAACCGCCTGGCTGGAGGCGAGCCACTTTCGGCGGTGGTTGGCGAAATCTCCCGGGTGCATCCGGTGACGGCCATGCTTGAGTCTCCGGTTCTGCTCGTGGGGATGCGCTCGGTGCGAGTCGTCAAATCGCGGGCGACCGGAGTGTGGCTGCTCAAAAGCGGCCGCAGGAGCTGGGCGACGGCCGATCCAGCGGTGCTCGAAGGCGCGCGGCCGCGGTTCGTGGCCGGGCGGGACCTAAACGGTCCGCTTGCTGTGGCGGTGGCAGCGACCGTCCGGCCGTCCAAACAGGCTGGGGAGGAGGAGCGTACCCGTTTGGTGGTGGTGGGCGACTCCGACCTAATCAGCAACCGGTTCCTGGCCTACTTGTCCAATCGGGATTTCCTCGTCAATGCGGTAAACTGGCTTGCTCGCCAGGAGCAACTGATCGGCGTCCGCGCTCCAGCCAAGACTCCCGGCGTAAACTGGCTCTTCGTAAGCCAGCAAGACCTCGCGGTGATCTTCTGGGCTGCGGCGGTCGTCGAGCCAGGCCTGTTTGCGCTGGTGGGGGTCTTCCTGTTCGTGTGGAGGCGCTTGGCTCCATGACGAACCGCGCCATTGCTTTCTACTACACGGTTGCTTTGGTTCTCGGGCTCAACCTCTGGCGGGTGGCTGCGGCTCGTGCTCCCGCGCGCGAAACCCAGGCCGAGCGGCTGGCGCCCCTGCTCGACCTGCCAGTGGAGGCGATCGAGACGGTGCGCGTCGAAAAAGGCGGCGAGGTGATCGTCGTCCGCCGCGATCGGGCGCACCAGGGCCGGTGGCGCG
>CAYZHO010000025.1:10503-16393 GCA_964478045.1 uncultured Myxococcales bacterium
CCGTGGTCCCCCCGAACAAGATTGTGGCTAGCGATCTCGTCGACGCGCTGCTCGAAAGTCTGGAAGCGCTGCCGCCGGTCGAGCTCGTGGCCGAGGGCGCTGAAGACCCCGCTCGGTTCGGGCTCGATCCTCCGGAGGTGACACTGCACTTTGCTACCTCAACGGGGAATACGTCGATTGCGCTCGGTGCCCGCAATCCCACTCGGACCGCCGTGTACGCGCGCCGTGGGGGGGAGAATCGGGTCTACTTGATCGGACTGAGCGCCCGCTACTACGTAGACTTGCTCTTTGAGCCAGGCCCGATCGCTCGGGAAGCCGGCGCCGCTCGGGGCCGCTAGGACGATGGATTTCGGCTTCACTGCAGAACAGGAAGAGCTCAGGCGAGCGGCCCGGGAGTTTTTCGAGGCCGAGACTCCGGTGCGCCTGGCTCGGGAGATGCTCGAAGACCCGGTCGGCGTGAGCGAGCAGGCATGGAAAAAGCTGGCCGAGCTCGGATGGACGGGGATCTGCGTTGCCGAGCGCTACGGCGGCTCGGGCCTCGGTCTGCTCGAGCTTAGCTTGGTGATGGAAGAGGCGGGAAGGGTCGTCCTGGCACTGCCGCTGGCCTCGACGGCGGCTATGGCGGTGCCGGCGATTTCACGCCTGGCGACCGAGGCGCAGCAAGAGAGGCTGCTCCCTGAGCTGGCCGCAGGGCGCACCCGCGCCACGCTCGCCATCGCCGAGCAAAGCGGCCGCTGGGAAGCGAGCGGCGTGCAGGCGCGAGGCGAATCGGCGGCGGGCGGATGGGTCCTCAGTGGCGAGAAGTGGTTCGTTCCCGACGCCCGCAGCGCCGACCTGATTTTGGTGGTGGCCGGAGTCGGAGAAGGCCTAGGGGTGTTTGTCGTCGGGCGGGGTGCCGAGGGCCTCGAGCTAGAACCGTTGCAGACGGTCGACGGCACGCGCAAGCTCGACTTGATTCGGCTCGAAGGAGTAGCCCTACCTAGCGACGCGTTGCTCGGCGAGACGGCTCGGCCGGCGGGCGAACTCGACGCTCTTGTCGACGTGGCCAAGACGGCGCTGGCGGCCGAGATGTGCGGTCTGGCCGGCCGTGCGCTCGAAATGAGCGTGGAATACGCCAAGGTCCGCGAGCAGTTCGGCCGTCCGATTGGATCGTTTCAGGCAATCCAGCACAAGCTGGCCGACATGAAGGTCGGCCTGGAGAACGCCAGGTCGCTCGTCTATTACGCCGCCTGGGCGCTCGACTGCGGTGCGCCGGACGCCCGCTTGGCTGCCGCGATGGCCAAGGCCTATGCCAGCGACGTTTGTCCCGCGATCATCGCCGATGCGGTGCAAGTGCACGGCGGAATTGGCTTTACCTGGGAGCACGACCTTCACTTGTACCTAAAGAGGGCGAACGCCGATGCGGTCACGTGCGGCGATGCGGACGAGAACCGAGAACTCGTCGCGTCGCTGCTGCCAACGGAGGCACAATGAACTACGACATCAACAGCACCGCCGTGGTGACCGGAGCCGGCGCCGGGATCGGGCGGGCGATCGCCAAGCGACTGGCAGCCGACGGCTTTTCGGTTGCCGTGTGGGACATCGACGCGAATCGCGCCGACACGGTTGCCGCCGAGATCGAGGCGGCCGGGGGGCATGCGGCACCGATTCCGTGCGACGTGGCCGACCGCGA
Source organism: uncultured Myxococcales bacterium (assembly GCA_964478045.1). Taxonomy (GTDB): domain Bacteria; phylum Desulfobacterota; class Binatia; order UBA1149; family SPBQ01; genus CAZQYE01. The sequence continues at coordinate 12,176 of CAYZHO010000025.1, forward strand.
TTCGGTCGCCGAGGCTGCCGCGCTGACGCGGAAGCGGCTGGGGACCCCCCTGGCGTTGGTCAACAACGCGGGCGTCGACACATTCAACTTCTTCAAGGACTCGCGTGCGGAGGACTGGGAACGCATTGTACGGGTGAATTTCATCGGCACGCTGAACGTCACTAAGGCCTTGCTCGACGACATGATTGCTGCCCGTTGCGGCCGCATTGTGTGCATCGGCTCGGATGCCGGTCGCGTCGGCTCGTCGGGCGAAGCGGTCTATGCCGGCACCAAGGCGGGTATCATCGGCTTCGTCAAAGCATTGGCGCGCGAGGTGGCGCGGTACGGAATTGCGGCGAACGTCGTGTGTCCGGGCCCCACTGAGGCCGGACTGCTCGAGACGATCCGCAGCGGCCCCAAAGGCGAGAAAATCGTCGAGGCCATGATTCGCGCGATTCCCATGGGACGCACGGCGAGACCCGAGGAAGTTGCGGCTGCCGTCTCTTTCTTCCTCTCGCCCGACGCGGGTTACATCACGGGACAGACGCTGTCGGTGTCCGGGGGATTGACGATGGCGTGAGCGGCCGTTTTGCACGACGGCCGGCTGCCGCTAAAAACGACCGCCGAGCCGCGCGGTCGGCGAGGGGGACAATCATGCCCGAAAAGACGATTGAATCTCTGCTCGACGAGCATCGCACGTTTCAGCCGCCCGCGGATTTTGCAGCGCGCGCCTGGATCAAGAGTTGGGGCGAATACGATCGGATCCGCCAGCGGGCTGCGGAGGATCCGGAAGGATTCTGGGCCGAGGTGGCGGGCGAACTCGAGTGGTTCGAACCTTGGGAGAAGGTTCTCGATTGGCAGCCGCCGTTCGCCCGCTGGTTCGTCGGAGCGCGCACGAACCTGAGCCACAACTGCCTTGACCGTCATTTGGCAAGTGGCCGTGGGCAGCGCACCGCCATCCTGTGGGAAGGAGAACCCGGAGACCGCCGGGCGCTGAGCTACCGGGAGCTTCACGAGCAAGTGTGTCGGTTTGCCGGCGCGCTGAGACGATTGGGGATCGGCGAGGGCGACCGGGTGGCGCTCTACATGCCGATGATCCCGGAGCTGGCCATTGCGATGCTGGCCTGCGCCCGGATTGGCGCCGTTCATTCGGTCGTGTTCGGCGGCTTTTCGGCCGAGGCGCTGCGCGACCGCATTCAGGACGCCGAGGCGCGCCTGGTGGTCACGGCCGATGGCGGGTGGCGGCGCGGCCGGCCACTCGAGCTCAAGAAAGTCGTCGATCAAGCCCTCGCTGAATGCCCGAGCGTCGAGAAAGTCGTCGTGGCCCGGCGGTTGGGAGAAGCGGTCGAGACGCCGTGGGAGCCAGGGCGCGACCTGTGGTGGGAGGAGGCCGTCAGCGGTGCCGAGCCGGTTGACCGGGCGGCTTCGCTTGAGGCTGAGCATCCGCTGTTCATCCTTTACACCTCGGGCACGACCGGCAAGCCGAAGGGAGTGGTGCACACCACTGGCGGTTACATGGTGCACACGTACATCACGGCGAAATGGGTATTCGATCTCCATGACGACGATGTTTACTGGTGCACGGCCGACATTGGCTGGGTGACCGGGCATAGCTACATCGTCTATGGGCCGCTGGCCAACGGGGCGACGGTTCTGATGTACGAGGGCGCGCCGGACACCCCCGCCCGAGACCGTTTCTGGCAGATCGTGGAGGACTACCGGGTCACGATCCTGTACACGGCTCCGACGGCGATTCGCACGTTCATGAAGTGGGGCGAGGAGTACCCGGCAAAGCACGACCTATCGAGCTTGCGGCTGCTCGGTACGGTAGGAGAACCGATCAATCCCGAAGCCTGGATGTGGTACCGGCGGGTGATCGGGGGCGAGCGCTGTCCGATCGTAGACACATGGTGGCAGACCGAAACCGGCGGGATCATGATCACGCCCTTGCCGGGGGCCGTCCCAACCAAACCAGGCTCGGCGACCTTACCGTTTCCGGGCATCGATGCCGACGTGGTCGACTCCGAGGGAAACCGAGCCGAGGACAACGCGGGTGGTTTCCTCGTGATTCGGCGGCCCTGGCCGGGCATGCTCCGGACGATTTACGGCGATCCCGAGCGCTATCGCGAGCAGTATTGGTCCCGCTTTCCCGGCTTCTATTTTGCGGGCGACGGCGCGCGCCGGGACGAGAACGGATACTTCTGGGTGATGGGGCGCATCGACGATGTAATCAACGTTTCGGGGCACCGCATTGGGACCATGGAGGTGGAAAGCGCCCTCGTGAGCCATCCAGCGGTGGCGGAGGCGGCGGTGGTTGGGCGGCCGGATCCGATCAAGGGGCAGGCGATTGCGGCGTTCGTGACACTGGCCGGCGACGGGCAGCCTAGCGACGAGCTGCGCGAGGCACTGCGAGCCCACGTGGCCAAAGAGATCGGGGGGTTCGCGCGCCCGGACGACATCCGGTTTACGGAGAGTCTCCCCAAAACGCGAAGCGGGAAGATCATGCGGCGCCTGTTGCGCGACATCGCGGCTGGAAAAGAGGAAGTAGGCGACACGACCACGCTCGAAGACTATTCGGTGCTGGCCAAGCTGCGGGAGGAAGAGGAGTAACCCGGCTGTGGGGATTGCGTTCTACAATACTCGGACTCGCAGAAAGGAACCGTTCGAACCGCTCACTCCCGGCAAAGTGGGCATGTACGTGTGCGGAGTGACGGTTTACGACCGCTGCCACGTGGGACACGCCCGTTCCCTCGTGTTCTTCGACGTCGTTGTTCGCTACTTGCGCTGGCGCGGCTACGAGGTGCGATTCGTTCGCAACATTACGGACATCGACGACAAGATCATTCAGCGAGCGAACGAGGAAGGGACGACTTGGGACGCGATCGCCACGAAGTACACCGAGGCGATGCACCGGGACATCGCGGCGCTCGGCTGCATTACTCCGGACGTCGAGCCGAAGGCTTCCGACCACATTGGCGAAATGATCGAACTCGTCCGCCGGCTCGAGGCTAGGGGGCTCGCCTACGCCCTCGACAACGGCGATGTCTTCTTTTCGGTCGGCGACTACGGCGATTACGGGCGATTGAGCGGGCGAAACATCGAAGAACTGCAGGCGGGGGCGCGCATCGAAGTCGACGAACGAAAGCGCAATCCGATGGATTTCGCTTTGTGGAAGGCTGCCAAACCGGGAGAACCGAGTTGGCCGAGCCCGTGGGGCCCGGGACGGCCGGGATGGCATCTAGAGTGCTCGGCCATGAGCACGAAGTATCTCGGGCAGCCGTTCGATATCCACGGCGGGGGAGAGGATCTGATCTTCCCTCATCACGAGAACGAGATGGCGCAGTCGTGCGGGGCCATGGGCACCGACTTTGCCCGTTACTGGATCCATCACGCCTTCGTTCGTATCGATCAGGAGAAGATGTCGAAGTCGCTCGGTAACGTCTTTGCGATCGAGGACGTGCTCGAGCAGGTGGAAGCCGAAGCGTTGCGCCTGCACTTGCTTTCGACCCACTACCGCAGCCCGCTCGACTTTTCGGTCGACGGGATCGCCGAGTCCACGCGTGCCTTGCTGCGGGCGTACGAAACACTAGCGCGCGCCAAGGAAGCCGGTATCGAGGAGCGCAGCTACGGCTGGCAGGCGCCGGAAGTGGCGGGCGTCGTCGAAGCCATGGACGACGACTTCAACACGGCCAGAGCCATCGGGATCGCCTTCGAGGCGATTCGGGACCTCAACCGGGATCTCGATGCCGGAGATGCGGCAGGGGCGGCCGTGGCGCTTGGGCGCGTGCGGGCGGTCGCTCCGTTTCTCGGTGTGTTCGGCCAGGACCCGGCTGCCTACCTCGAAGAGTATCGCAGCCGCCGGGCTCGGCGCCGCGGGCTGGATCCGGCCGAGATCGAGCGGATGATCGCCGAGCGGAGCGAAGCCCGCAAGCGGCGGGACTTCGCGCGGGCGGACCAAATTCGCAGCGAGCTCGCGGCCTGGGGCATCGTCCTCGAGGACGGCCCGAAGGGGACGACGTGGAAAGTCGCCGACGCCTGAGAAAGGGCGAGGGACGCGGATTTTGGGATCGGCCGGCGGCGTGGTAAAAGTTTGGAACTTGCTCTGTCGCCAGTTCACGAGGAGGGGAGAACCGAGATGACCCGAGTTTGGATAGGCGCGAATGCTCTGCGGGCGCTCGCGGCGAATGTACCGGCTTGCAAGAAGAAGACCGAGGAAAAGGCGAAGCCGGCCGCTCCAGC
>CAYZHO010000025.1:16403-19691 GCA_964478045.1 uncultured Myxococcales bacterium
CCGCAGACCTGAGCGGGTCTCCTTGCGCCAGCGGGGTCGCAGTAGCCGACGGACCTTCTTGCGCCGGGCCGGACTCTTCGGCGGCCTGCTCGGTCTCGGCGCGATTCTCAAGTACCGCACCCAGCTATTCCTCATACGGCCAGCGCCCACCGAAGCGGACAAGCCGCGGCCCGAGTGGCGGGGAGCACGGGTGCGTGCCTATCGCCCACTGGGCCGCACCGGGTGGAAGATGTCCGACATCTCCATGGGGGCGGCCCACTTGCGCGACCCGGACGTCGTGCGACTCGCCATTGACCGGGGCATCAACTACATCGACACCTCTCCGGACTACTCCGACGCGCAGTCGGAGCGAGCGGTTGGGGAGGGCATCCGCGGGCACCGCGAGAAAGTCTTCGTGGCGTCGAAGTTTTGCACGCCCAAAGGCCACTTGCCCGAGGATGCCAGAGTGCCCGACATCATCGCTGCGGTCGAGGCCAGCCTACGGCGACTGGGGACCGACTATATCGACCTTCTCCACATCCACGCGTGCAACTCGATCGAACGCCTGATGGCGCCCAACTTCCACGAGGCTTTCGACAAGCTCAAAGAGCAGGGGAAAGCTCGTTTTCTCGGTGTCTCGAGTCACACGCCGGAGCTCGAGAAGGTCATGCGCAAGGCCGTAGACTGCGGGCGTTTCGACGTGATCATGGTCGCGTACAACTTCAACAACTGGCCGGATCTACGTGAAATCATGAAAGACGCTCACGAGCGCGGCGTCGGGGTCGTGGCGATGAAAACGCTCAAGGGCGCCTACCACACGGTTCTCAAGGACTTCGAGCCGAACGAGCGCAACAGCTTCACGCAGGCTGCCTTCAAGTGGGTGAACTCTAACCCCTACGTCTCAGGCCTGGTGGTGTCGATCAGCAAGCCGTCCCAACTCGACGAGTACCTGTACGCTTCCGGCGGTACCCTGAGCAAAGACGATCTCTCGTTGCTCGATCGCTACGACGCGCTCATCGCGGGCCGTTACTGCCAGCCCGGCTGTGGCGAGTGTCTCTCGCACTGTCCTGCCTCCGTACCGGTTGACGACATCTTGCGTTACGCGATGTATTTCGAAACGTACGGCGCAGAGAAGGACGCTATTTCCTACTACGCGCGGCTGCTCGAACGCCGTGGCCAAGGGGTTGAGTCCTGCCTGAGTTGTGCGGCCCCATGCCAAGCAGCCTGTCCGTTCGGGATTGCCATCCGCGAGCGATTGCTGAGCGCCGACCGGCTCTTGCGAGTGTGACTGGCCAGAGCACGCCTGGACGGCCTCCGTAGAAGCGTTGCCGAAGGCGCCCGGCCGTGCTCGACTGGTTGGGAAGGTTGTTGCCGTGGCTGTCATTGCCCACGCCGACATGGACGCCTTCTATGCGTCGGTAGAGCAGCGGGACCGTCCCGAGCTCAGGGGGAAACCCATCGCTGTTGGATACGACGGCCCGCGTGGCGTAGTGGCAGCCGCCTCTTACGAAGCGCGGCGCTGGGGGGTGCGCTCAGGGCTTGCGACGAGCGTTGCCAAACGGCGCTGCCCGGAGCTGATCGTCCTTGCTCCGAGGATGCGCCACTACGCGTCGATCTCGGCCAAGGTTCGCGAGATCTTCTACCGCTACACACCACTGGTGGAGCCGCTGGCCCTCGACGAGGCGTACCTGGACATCGGTGGTTCGTTGCGACTGTTCGGATCGGCACGGGCAGTGGCCGAGGGGATTCGCGCGGACGTTCGCCGCGAACTCGGCCTGCCTGTTTCCGTCGGTGTCGGTCCTGGCAAGCTCGTCGCCAAGATCGCTTCCCGCCGGGCCAAGCCAGATGGCTTGCTGGTCGTCGAGGAAAGCAACGCTGCAGAGTTCATCGCGCCGCTACCGGTTCGCGAGATCTGGGGAGTCGGTCCCGCTACGGAAAAAGCGCTGCACGACATGGGTATCGCCACGATCGGTCAGCTCGCCGCCGCGGATCCGGGCCGACTCGAAGCGCGCCTGGGCCGGTGGGGTCCGCTGCTGCACGCCCTGGCGCGCGGGGAAGACTTGCGAACGGTGGAATGCGACCGCGCTCGCAAGTCGTACGGCGAGGAGAATACGTTTCCCCGCGATGCCACAAGCGAAGAAGAGATCGAAGCGACGATCCAGGCCCACGCCGAGACGGTTGCCTACCGGATGCGCCGTGACGGGGTAAGGGGCCGGACCGTTACCCTCAAGTACCGCCCCTCCGACAGAGGTGGGGCGTTTCGGCTGGTCACGCGCTCCCGCACACTCGAGCGTCCCACCGACGATGGAAGTGCAATCGCCGCCGCAGCCGTGGAGTTGTGGCGAAAGCAGCCGAAGCACCCACCGCTGCGCTTGGTGGGGGTTCAAGTCAGCGGGCTCGATCGCGATCGGCCGGTGCAACTAGCCCTGTTCTCGGACCCTGAGGAGGAGCGCCGCAAGGCATTGAACGCCGCACTTGACGAAATCATTGCACGCTTCGGACCGGGGGCGGTGCGCCGGGGCGGCTAAGCGCAAGGCGGCTTGCAGCAAGGACGTGGCCGGGCAACACTATAGCTTGCCCGGCGGGCGAAGGACCCGCGCAGTATCGTCCGACTTCGATTTGCGCGCCCGTAGCTCAGCTGGATAGAGCACCGGGCTTCGAACCCGTAGGTCGCACGTTCGAGTCGTGCCGGGCGCGCCACAACAAGTTTCCCAGACGGGCCGTGTTGGCGGACTCGCTCGCCAGCTCGCGAGTCCGGGTCGCACGTTCGAGTCGTGCCGGGCGCGCCGGAGCTGGCCCTTCGTTTGTCTCCGGACGACGGTGCCTTCGAGTTAAGGGGACCCGGCCGCCGCAGCGAAGCAGGCTGGACAAGTGATCGAGTGAGCCTTGCAAGCTGCGCCTCGGCGGGTGTTGCAGAGCCCTAGACGCATTCCACTAGTTGCACGCGGCAGGTAGGCCATCGGCTTGGGTGGCGGCCCGGCACGCCGCTAGGCGTGCGGCGTCGGCGGCGCAGCTGTAGGCGGCGGTAGGGTCGCCGGGACTGCATCCGGGAAGGCTCGTTGCGAGGTCGGCTCCGGCTTGTACGCAATCGCGGGCGATCGCGCGCGAAATCGGCCCACCGGCGCCGCATTGCTTGGCGATGCGTTCCTTCGGGTCAGCACCGAGACACGCGGACGCTAAAGCCCCAGCGGTGTCTACCGTGGCTTCAAGTCCCGTGCGGGCGCAGCGGCGAAACTCTTTTACTCGGACAAGCAGGCACTTGACGGCGGCACGAAAGAGCCGCTCGCGGCAGCGCCAGGCCGACGGTGC
>CAYZHO010000026.1:0-8689 GCA_964478045.1 uncultured Myxococcales bacterium
ACGGCCGTGCTCATCGTTAGCATTGCGGGAATCAACACGGCGTGGCGGCCATAGCGGTCCGATGCGCTGCCGAAAAAAATCCGAACGGCCACGGCGGTGGTGCTCCAGGCTACGAAGAAGGCTCCGACCCGGCCGATGTGAAAGCGTTCGATGAGCACCGGCACGAACGTCTGGGTGGCGCCAAAACCGAAACCGTAACAGACCATGGCCAGTGCGGCCGTTCCCACGGCCCGGCGAACCAGGCGCTCGTCCGGCCTGCGCCCTCCAGGGGCGCTCTCAAGCCGCGGGGGCAGGGGCAGCAGACACGCGAGGCCAAAAGCCACGAGCGCGAGCGTGCCGCCGGTGGCGAACATGGCGTCGAAGCCGAAGCGCCGCACGATTTCTTCGCCTAGGGCGGGACTGATCGCGTGGGTAAGGATCGTCGAGACCCCGAACCAGCCGATCGCCTCGGCGCGCCGTTCGAGGGGGGCGAACAGCACGGCCAGCGTCTGCGCGCTGGTGAAGGTGCACGTGAATGCCACGCCTTGGACGATCCGCAGCACGTACAGGAGTGGCCCAATGTGATCGAGCGCCATAAACGCAAAGGAAACGGCTGCCGAGACCAAGGCGCCCGCTATCATGAACCGGCGGCGGCCGAACCGGTCGAGCAGATAGCCGACTGCAGGGAGAACGGCGAGTCCGGCGAAGCCCGAGATCCCGACGACCCGGCCAGCGATTTCTTCGCCGCCGCCGTGCCTTAGCACCCAAATCGGCAAGAGAAAGAAAAAAGCGAAGTTCAAAAAGAAGAGAAAGTTGGCTAGCGCCACCACGAAGAACGGCGCTGGGATGGCCGGCCTAACGGTTGCGGGATGCTCTGCTTTCCACATCGTGCGAGCGGCTGGATTCGTCCGCCTGATGCCGCCGTCTCCCCGGGCGCGGGGGGCCGGAGCCGCCCGGCGGCCAGGGATTCGAGCGGTGCGCTGCAACCGGTGGCCGCGGCAGGCCGCCGGTCCAAGCGCGCCAGGGTAGCTCGGCTTTCGGGCCAGCGCCATGGCGGGTTGAAATCCGGGCACCGGTTGTCAATGATTGGCGCCGGCGGCGGCGATGTACGAGCGGTACTATGGCCTCGGCGATCAGCCGTTCCGGCTAACCCCGGATCCCAAGTATCTCTACCTTAGCAGCAAGCACCGCGAGGCTTACGCTCACCTTCTTTACGCTCTTACGGAAGGGAGCGGTTTCGTTGCGGTCACCGGGGAAATCGGGACCGGCAAGACGACTCTGGTTCGGGCCCTGCTGCGGGAGTCGCCGAAGGACGTATCGGTGGCCTACGTCTTCAATCCAGTCTTGACGGCGACCGAGCTCCTCCAGACGATCAACGCGGAGTTTGGCTTGCCGTCGCGCAGCTCGAACAAGAAGGAGCTCGTCGAGGCCCTCAACGAGTTCCTGCTGGCGCGCAAGAGCGAGGGCGGCCGCGGGGTCGTCATAGTCGACGAGGCGCAAAATCTCGATTCGGCGGTTCTCGAGGAACTGCGCTTGCTCTCGAACCTCGAGACCGAAGACGACAAGCTCCTGCAGATTATTCTGCTCGGTCAGCCCGAGCTTCGGGGGCTGCTCGAGCGGCCAGAGCTACGCCAGCTCGCCCAGCGCATCGATCTGCGCTGGCATCTCGAGCCGCTCGATCGGGACGAGACGCACGCTTATGTGCGCCACCGGTTGAAAGTCGCCGGCGGCGATCCGGATCTGTTCGAGCCGCGGGCCATCGACGTGATCCACGACCATTCCGGGGGGGTTCCTCGCCTGATCAACGTCCTGGCGCACCGCTCGCTTCTGGTGGGCTACACCCGGGGACTGCGGCGGATTGGCCCCGCCGAGGTGAGCTTGGCCGCCGTCGAGCTTGCCCATGGGCGCGTTCCCATCTACCCGCGGCCCACTGGATGGTTGGTTCGCCTTGGAGCCGGATTGGCAGTGACCGTTGCGGCGGGCTTGGTGGCCTTCCTCCTGGTAGCTCCGCTTGGAGATCATCAGGATGGGACCCCCGTGATGGCCGCGGTCGACAGCCGCGGGCCCCATGGCCAGAACAAGCCGGCGCCGGCTGGCAGGCGGCGAACGCACCGGGCGGTCAAGGACAAGGCAGCAGCCGGCGCGGGCTTGAAAGCCGGCCGCACGGCCGCAAATGCGCGGCGGACTTCCGGCGGGGCAGCAGGCGAGGCCCTGGCCAAGCTCGACGATCTCCTCCCGCGTGTTTCGGCTTTCGAGGGCACGCTCGGTGCGGTCTCGCGTTATCTCGAACTGTGGAGCGGCCATCCCTTGACCGCCGCAGAGCGCGCTGTGGATACGATCGATCTGCAGGTGCTCGGTGCTCGCAGGAGCCTGAGGTACGTGGCGCTGGCGATGCCGCTCGAACTGCTCGAACGCATCGGTTTGCCGGCGATCGTCGAGCTCGGGGGCCGCGAGGGCCTGGTACGGTTCGCGTTGCTGGAGAAGCTCGGCGCCGAGCGCGCGTACCTCGTGTTCGACCGGCCGGTGGTGGTGAGCCGTTCGGATCTAGAAGCGCACTGGTACGGCCGGGTTCACCTGCTGTGGCGCGACGCGATGCGGTTGTCCGGTCTGCTCGCCCCGGGCAACCGGGGGCCAGCGGTCTTCGCTTTGCAGCGGCTTTTGCACGAGCTCGGCCTGCTCGAGGAGCAACCCACCGGCGTCTACGATCATACGACGCGCGAGGCCGTTCGCGCCTTGCAGCGCTCGCGGGGCCTTGAAGAGACCGGTACGGCGGACCCGCTGACGCAGATCGCCCTTTACGCGGCGCTGGAGCGATTTCCGCATCCAACTCTGCTAGAATCGAAAGCCGAGGCGGGATCCTCTGGCCGTTCATGAGTACGATTCTCGATGCGCTCAGGCGGGCGCAAAAGAACCAAGGCGCAGCGCCTGCCAAGCCAGGCGCGGTGGTGCCATCGGAACCGCAAGAGGGCGGGGAACCCGAGCATCCCGGGCGGGCCAAGGCCGCTCGGGCTAGACGGCTGCCGCTTGCCGCTGTCGTGGCCGTGGCCGGCCTGCTAGCGGGAGCGGGCGCCGGGCGGTTGTTGGTCCGTTTGGCTGTTGGTCCTTCGCCGGAAAAGCGCGAGGAGGCCGTCAAGGTGGCGCGCGTGTCTTCGGCGCCGCGACCTGCGACTTCACGCCAGGGCACGGGGCGTGTAGCCGAAACCAAGCCCGCTTCTCCTACGCCAGGAGCGGCGGCAAAAGCAGCGCCTGATGGGGCTGCTCCGAAGGCGGCCGCCGAAGCTCGGAGCGAGCCAAAGTCCAGTAGCTCGGCGGGCCAGGCCAAGGGTGCGCAGGCTGCTGCCGGGCAGCGAAAAGAAACTGGCGAGGAGGCCTTGAAGGACGGTGTTTCCGCTCCGCGCGTGGCTTTAGCCGCGAAGCCCGAACCAAAGGCCGATCGGGCCAAAGCCGGCGGCTCGGGAACCGGCCCTTCTCCGCGCCCAGCCGAGGTCCCACCGGCCGCCGCTTCGGGTGGCGCCGCCGCTCCGAGCGCGAAGTCGCCCCAGCCCGTTCGGCCCACGGGGCAGAAGCCGGCCGCTCCAGCACCGGCGCGCCCAGCTCTGAAACTCTTGGATGCTCCTCCTCCCGACGCTCCCCAGGTTTCGTTGCTCTTCGTGCACTGGACCAGTGAGCCCGCTCGCCGTATCGCTTCGGTACGGGCGCCGGGAGGCCGCTTGGTCGTGGTCCGCGAGGGCGACGTCATTCCGGGCGCAGAGGCCCAGGGAATGCATGTTTCGGAAATTCGGACCGACGGAATCCGCGTCGAGTGGCGCGGCAAAGCGTTCGTGATTCCTGCAGTTCGCTGATCGCTTCGGGGCGGGTCTCCGCAAACAGGCGTTCAGTTCTCGTAGTCGAGGTAGCCGAGGGACCTCAGTGCCTCGCGTGTCTCTGGGGGAAGTGCGGCCGTTGCGGCCCGCGGAGGACGACTCCTGCGAAGGGTCTCGCGCCATGCTTGGAGAGCGGCCACCAATCGCGGGTCGCGCTCGCCGAGCGGGTTTTCCTCGCGCGGGTCCGAGACAAGGTCGAAGGCGAGCCACCGCGGGCCACCTGGCTGCGGTATGCGGATGACTTTGGCAGTGGCGGAACGGGCCATGGTCCAGCGGCCATCGGGGCCTGGTACCGTCAGCCACGGGCAGCGGTCATAGCGCCGCCGCATCGGTGCGCTGGCGGCAAAAAGGATGCGCCCGGCCCCGGCCCCAGGCGAGGAAGCCAGCGGGAGGGGCTCGCCGTCAAAGCGGTCCCGGCAGTTCAGGCGCATCCAGCTGCATAGAGTCGGGGCTAGGTCAGTGAGCGATACGAGCGCGCCTTCGCGCCTGGGGCGAACGCCTGGCGCGCGCACGAGGAGCGGTACGCGAAGGAGCTCTTCGTAGAGCGTGAAATCGTGCGCGAAGTAAAGACCGTGCTCCCCGAGACTCTCGCCGTGGTCGGCGGTTACCACGACGATCGACTGGCGCCGCTGGGGCCGGTGCCGCCACGCCCGCAATAACCGGCCGACCTCGCGATCCACGTAGCGCACAGCCGCGTCGTAGAGCGCCCGGGTCTTGGCGATCTCCTCCGGGCCGAAGGGCGGGTCGAAATAAACGCGCTGGCGGGCTGTGCCGCCCTTGGAGAACTCCTCAATGATCCGGGTGGTCCTGGTGCCTCCGGCCAGCAGGCGGGCGAAGCGCGCCGGCGGCCGGTAAGCCATGTGCGTATCGATGTAGTGAACCCACAGGAACAAGGGCCGGCCGTTTCTGCGTGTCAGGATCCGGCTTGCGGCGGCGGTGACCTGGGCCGCCGAAGGCCGCTGGCGGCGGGTACCAAATCGATTGACGTACGTCGAGAAACCGCGCGCGAATCCCATCGCTCGGTTTGCCAGCCACGGGTTGCTGACCACGGCCGCGGTCTGGTAGCCGGCCGCCCGAGCGCGCTCGGCTAGAGTGGCCACGGTTGGCGCGAGGCGGTCGCGGGGACTGTGGTTGATCACACCGGTGCGGTCGGGATAGAGGCCGGTCATCAAGGAGGCCATGGCCGGCATGGTGAACGGAGCCGGGGAGAGCGCCTGCTGGAACACGACGGCCCGGCGAGCGAAGCGGTCGATGTGCGGGCTGGTCGGCTTGCTGTATCCGTAGGTGCCCAAGCGGTCGGCTCGCAGCGTGTCGATGACCACGAGCAACACGTCGGGTCTGGGTGGGCTAGCGGCTGGCCGAGCGCAGCCCGGCACGGACAGAGCGGCGGCCGCTGCCAGAAGTGCCCCTAGGCGGGGGAGGCCACCCCCCTTGGTTCCCGGGCGGTGCAGCCAGCACGAAGCACCGAGAAAGGCGCTGCGCAGCGCGTCTAACACCTTGAAAACAATGACAAAATGTGTAACCTAGCTTGATGGTGGGTTCGGCCATTTGTGCCCCGTTCTTGACTACATTTGGGGGCCTACGTAGCTTGGCCGAACGATTGTCCCCGTCGGGATCTTTGCGAGACGAGGCAGGTTCGTCAAGCACGCCGCCGCGCGGCCGGTGGTGACACTTGGAGTGTTTGCCCTGGGCGGGGCCGAGTAGCAGATGGCGAAAGAGTCGAGCACCAATCCAAGCGTAAAGAAAGGCATTAGCCAGCTCGTCGATCTCGGGAAGGAACGCGGTTACGTCACCTACGACGACATCCACCGCATGGTTCCGCAGGACGACGTGTTGCCCGAGGACCTCAAGACCGCGTTTAGTATTCTCTCGGACAACGACATCGAGATCGTCGAGGGGTTCGGTGAGGAGGGCGCCGAGGCGGCCGACGTCGACGTTGACGCCGACGCGTTCTTCGGTGACGAGGACGACTGGGAGGTCGACGCGGCCGAGGTCCCCGAGGTCCGCAAGGCGGTCGAGACGGACGAGACCGAGACCCCGGTCCCGCCGGTTCCCAAGCTTCAGGTTCCCGAGCGCGAGTACGCCAGCGACAGCACCGACCCGGTGCGGATGTACTTGCAGGAGATGGGCAGCGTACCGCTGCTCTCGCGGGAGGAAGAAGTCGCAATCGCAAAGGAGATCGAAAGCGGCCTCCACGAGGTACGCGACTGCGTGTACGGGATGCCGCTGGCGGCTCGGTACGTGATCGGACTGGCCGAGCGCTTGCGGGCGGGCGAGATCGAGCCGCGCGACATCTTCGCCGACGACGCAGAGGAGGAGAAGTCGTCGGTCGAACGCGATGAAAAGCGCCTCAAGCAGTTTCTCAAGGACGTCGCAACGCTCAAGCGCCTCATGAAGGCCTACGAGGCGAACTTGCCGCGCCGGTTTGCGCCTCCCAAGGACCGCAAAGTTCGGCGCAAGCCGACTGCCCGCGAGCAGCGGTTCGCCGAGGCGCAGCAGAAGGTTCGCGAGCACTTGATCTCGATGAACCTCGGAGAGCGGCACGTCAATGCCATCGTGGCCAAGCTCAAAGAAGCGCACGAGCTGATGCGGCAGCACCGCCGCGTCATTCGGCGCTACGAGCGGCGCACCAAGCGCGACGCGAAGCAAATCCTGGAAATCGTCCGGCACATGGCGCAGGGCGATGCGAACGCCAAGCGCAAGGCGGCGGGCAACTTGCGGATGAGCGTGGCGGCTGCCGAGAAGATGGCGGCCGACATTCGCCAGGCGCGCCGCGCGATCTCCGAGATCGAAAAGAGCATCGGCCTGTCCTACGAGGATCTCGACTACTTCCTGGTCAAGATCCGCCATGGTGAGGAGCGAGCGCAGCGCGGAAAGAAGCAGCTCATCGAAGCGAACCTGCGCTTGGTCGTCTCGATCGCCAAGCGCTACACGAACCGCGGGCTCGGTTTCCTCGACTTGATCCAGGAAGGGAACATCGGGCTGATGCGGGCGGTGGACAAGTTTGAGTACCAGCGCGGCTACAAGTTCTCGACCTACGCCACGTGGTGGATCCGCCAGTCTGTGAGCCGGGCGATCGCCGACCAAGCGCGGACGATTCGGATTCCGGTTCACATGATCGAGACGATCAACAAGGTGCTGCGCACCTCGCGTTACCTGGTGCAGCAACTCGGGCGCGAACCGACTCCCGAGGAGATCGCCGAGCAGATGGAGATGCCGGCGGACAAAATCCGAAAGGTGCTCAAGATCGTCAAGGAGCCGGTCTCGCTCGAGACGCCGATTGGGGACGACGAGGAAAGCGCGCTGGGCGACTTCGTGGAGGACCGGCAGTCGGTCTCTCCGGCCGACGCGGCCGTGGCGCTGAGCCTGGAAGAACAAACGCGCAAGGTCTTGGCCACCTTGACGCCGCGCGAAGAGCAGATCTTGCGGATGCGGTTCGGCATCGGCGAGAAGACCGACTACACGCTCGAAGAGGTTGGCCAGAAGTTCGCCGTCACCCGCGAGCGGATTCGCCAAATCGAGGCGAAAGCGTTGCGCAAGCTCCGCAACCCGCAGCGGGCGCGCGGGCTCGAGTCGTTCGGCTGAGAGATCACGGCGTCGGAAGCGGCAGGGGCCGCCGGCGCGGTTCCTGCCGCTTGAGTTTGTTCTCGCCCGCACTTGAGACCCAGAGACTCCCGCCGGCACCCTCTGGTCACGCGGGGGGATTGTTGAAAGAATGATCTAAGTGGCGACGGCAGTGGAGCGGGACGCTGCGCCCCGGCAAGGGGGCGTCGTTTGGCGGCGGATTCGCCGCACCGTGCTGCTCGCCGGCGCCGTGCTGTTCGTCGTCTACGCCTATATGGTGTCGACGGCGGGCGGCCAGAATCTGGCGGAAGTCCTTCACGAACTCGACCCGCGACTCCTGGCCCTTCCCCTGCTTGCGACGTTCTTCAGCTACGTGACGATGTCCCTCTCCTACGAAGGCATCGCGCGTGCGGCTGGGAGCCACATTCGCTCGCGCGACATGTTTCGGATCACGTTTGTGGCCAACACGGCCAACTACGTGTTTCCAACCGGCGGCCTCAGCGGATTCGCCCTGCGGGTGGTCATGTTCAACAAGAAAGGAGTCAGCGCGGGCCGGGCGGTTCTCATCTCGTTCACCCAAACGCTGCTTACGAACCTGGTCTTGATGGTCTTCATCGTCTACGGCCTCCTTCACCTGGTGCTGACGAGGCGGCTCGACAGCTTCCGAATGGTGCTGCTGACCGCGGTCGTCGTGGTCCTGACCGTGTTCTTGGTCGCTTGCTTGGCGATGGTCTACCGGCAGTCCTTGCGAACGCGGCTGCTCGATCGAGGGATCGATCTGACGGACCGCTTGCTCAAACGCCTGGGGCTGTACGAGCGGTTTTCGCGGCGGGCGCACCGGTTCTTCCTGCACATCGACGAGGGCCTTGCCTTTTTCGCGAGCCGCCCGCGAGCGATGATCGGCCCGCTGCTGTGGATCTTCCTCGATTGGATCTTCACCATCGGGGCGCTCTATGCGGCTTTCTACTCGGTGGGCTCCCAGGTTGGTTTCGGGCAGGTGGTGATCGCCTTCTCGGTCGCCATCGTGCTTGCGGTCTTATCGTTCGTTCCGGGCGGTGTCGGGGTACTGGAAGTGGCTTTGAGTTCGATGTTCCAGAGCGGGGGAGTGCCCAAGCACGAGGCCGTCGTTGCGATCATGATCTTCCGCATGTCGTTCTACGTGATTCCGGTGCTCCTTGCGCTGCTCTTGGCTCGCGGGGCATTTGCCGAAGCGGAGCCGGTCATTGCGGAGGAAATTCTATGAACGGGCGCTGGGCGGGCTTCGATGTGGGCGGGCAGAGCGT
>CAYZHO010000026.1:8699-9803 GCA_964478045.1 uncultured Myxococcales bacterium
GTCAAGGCGGTTCTCGTCGATCGAGAAGGCCGCGTGCTTGCGTCTTCGCGGCGGCCGACCGGCCTCGAGACGACGCTCGATGACCTGGCGGCGGCCATTTCCGGTGCGCTGGCCGAGTTGACGGGCGGCGAAGACGTAACCGGTGTAGGCGTGGGCATGGCTGGAGTCATGGCGGCCGACGGGGTTTTGCAGGGCAGCCCCAATCTGCCGCGCCTGGTCGGCACTGCCATCGAGCGGGAACTGCGGGCGCGTCTCGGCAGGCCGGTTGTGGTGGACAACGACGCGAACTGCGCGGCACTGGCGGAGGGCTGGGTCGGGGCAGCCGCGGGGCGCGAGAGCTTCCTGCTGGTTACGATCGGTAGCGGAGTGGGCTCCGGACTGGTGCTCGGCGGGCGCCTGTACCACGGCGATACCGGATACGCGTGTGAGCTCGGGCACACGATCGTGGTCCAGGGCGGGCGGCGTTGCGGGTGCGGCAACCAGGGTTGTCTCGAAGCCTACGTTTCCGAATCGGCGGCGCGGTCACTGCTCGAAGAGGCGCCGGCTGCTCTGCGCGAGCGCGCGGAGCGCTTGATCCGGGACCAGGGCTACGGGCACGCCCAGGCAATCTTCGCGCTTGCCGACGCCGAGGAGCCAGCAGCTTGCGCGCTAGCCGAAGCAATGATCGATGCGCTCGGAACCGGACTGGCCTCGGCGGTCAACTTGATCGATGTGACGACCATCGTCATCGGTGGAGGAATCGCTCCAGCCGTGCTCGCGCGCTTGGGCCGGCTCGAAGCGGCGATCGACCGCTCCCTGTTCGCGCGTCCTGTTTCGGCACTCAAGCTGCTTGCGGCAGCATGCGGCAACGATGCGGGGGCGATCGGCGCTGCCCGTCTTGCGATGCTCGGCGGCTGAGTGGAGGCTCGGGCCGCCGCTTGCTTGCGAGCAGCGCTTGCTCGTTGGGGGGAAGGTCGCGGGGCGCTTGGGAGCTGCCGGCGCTTGGCGCTATTTGCGGCATTGATCCGGTCAGGCGCCCGCGCTAGGCGTTGCCCGTGGGAATGATCCAGCGCAGGCCCAGCAGGCAAATCTTCGTCGGCAACGTGCCCATCGGCGGCGGCGCTC
>CAYZHO010000026.1:9813-18934 GCA_964478045.1 uncultured Myxococcales bacterium
GTCGATGACGACGACCAAGACCGAGGACGTTGAGGCCACGGTCGAGGAGATCAAGCGGCTCGAAGAGGCCGGCTGCGAGATCGTGCGCGTTGCCGTGCCGCGCGAGCGCGATGCCCGCGTTCTTGGCAGGATCAGATCGCGGATCTCGATTCCGCTGATCGCCGACATTCATTTCGATTACCGTCTCGCTCTAAGGGCGCTCGACGAAGGCGTGGACGGCTTGCGGCTGAACCCGGGGAACATCGGCTCGCGCGAGCGCGTCGAGATGGTGGCGCGCCGAGCAGCAGAGCGGCGCGTGCCGATCCGAATCGGCGTCAACGCGGGATCGCTCGAGGAGGACATCCTCGCCAAGTACGGATATCCGACCGCGGAGGGAATGGTCGAGAGCGCGCTGCGGCACGTCCGCATTCTCGAGGAGCTCGATTTTTTCGACATCAAGATCTCGATCAAAGCCTCGTCGGTTCCGCTCATGGTCGAGGCCTATCGGTTGCTCGCCTCGCGCTGCGATTATCCGCTGCACCTTGGAGTGACCGAGGCTGGCGTGCCGCCAGCCGGCACGATCAAGTCGGCTGTGGGAATCGGAATTCTCCTGGCCGAAGGGATCGGCGATACGATTCGCGTGTCGCTCACGGCCGACCCCGTCGAGGAAGTCGAGGCAGCGTACGAGATCTTGCGGAGCCTCGACATTCGGGCTCGCGGTCCCCTGATCGTGGCGTGCCCAACGTGCGGCCGCATCGAAGTGGACCTGTTCAAGATGGTCGCCGAGGCTCAGGCACGCTTGGCACATATCGACCGGCCCATCACCGTTTCGATTCTCGGCTGCGCGGTAAACGGTCCGGGCGAGGCTCGCGAAGCGGACGTTGGGATCGCCGGCGGCAAGCGCGGAGGCCTGCTCATTCGCAAAGGCCGGGTCATCGGCAAATACGCTGAGAACGAACTCGTGGACCGGCTTGTCGAGGAGGTCGAACGCTTGGTCGCCGAAGAGAACGAGCGAGACACGGAGCTTGCGGCACGATGAGCAAAGCGCCGGCACGCCTTTCGAGACTTCACGCGCCTACGCTCAAAGAAGACCCGGCCGACGCGGAGGTCGCCAGCCACCGCCTTTTGGTCCGCGCCGGGATGATGCGCCAGGTTGCGCGCGGAATCTACGATTTGCTGCCGCTCGGGCTGCGCAGTGTTCGCAAGATCGAACGGATCGTTCGCGAAGAACTCGACGCGGCCGGGTGCCAGGAGGTGTTGCTGCCGGTCGTGTGCCCGGCAGAGTTGTGGCAAGAGAGCGGGCGCTGGCAGCAGTACGGCAAGGAGCTGTTGCGGGTGCGCGACCGCAACGATCGCGATTTCTGTATCGGGCCGACGCACGAGGAGGTGATGACCGATCTCGTGCGCCGGGACGTGCGCTCCTACCGGGATCTGCCGCTCAACCTGTACCAGATTCAAACCAAGTTTCGCGACGAAGTGCGGCCGCGGTTCGGGCTGATGCGAGGCCGCGAGTTCATCATGAAGGACGGTTACTCGTTCCACGCGGACTACGAGGACTGCCGGCGTGAGTACGAGAAAATGTACGACGTCTACGCGCGTATCTTCGAGCGCTGCGGCCTGCGCTTTCGAGCGGTGGAGGCCGACACGGGAGCGATCGGCGGAACCATGTCGCACGAGTTCCAAGTCCTGGCGGATTCGGGCGAGGACGTGATCCTGAGCTGCAGCCAGTGCCAGTACGCCGCCAACGTGGAAAAAGCCGAATCGCGAGGGGCTGCACCCGTGCGTTTCGATCCCGCGCCGCTCGAGGAAGTGGCGACCCCGAACGCGCGGACCATCGAGGAAGTTTCCGCATTCCTCGGCGAGCCGCCAGAGCGTTTCATCAAGACGCTGGTCTACGTCGCCGACGGCCGGGGCGTGGCAGCGCTGGTCTGCGGCGACGATCAGCTTAGCGAAGCGAAGCTGCGAAGTTTCTTGGGGGCCAGTGTCCTGCGCTTGGCCGAGGACGAGGAGATCGAGCGACTGACGGGCGGGCCGCGCGGATTCTCGGGGCCCGTGGGGCTCGATTTGCCGATCGTGGCGGACAAGCGGCTCGCCGGAGCGACCGGCATGATCACGGGCGCGAACCGCCTCGACGCGCATCTGGTCGGGGTGGAACAGGCGCGCGATTTTCCGCGCGCCGAGTTTGCCGACATTCGAGCAGCGCGCGCCGGGGAAGGCTGCGCGCGGTGCGAGGCCGGGGTCCTCGAACAGCACCGGGGGATCGAGGTCGGCCAGATCTTCTACCTCGGCGACAAGTATAGCCGGGCGCTCGGACTGACCTACCTCGACGCGTCCGGCAAGGAACGAATCGTCGAGATGGGAACCTACGGCATCGGCATCACGCGTACCCTAGCGGCCGCGATCGAGCAGAACCACGACGAGCGAGGCATCATCTGGCCGCTGGCGAGGGCGCCCTACGAGGTGGTCGTCGTGGCCGTCAAGTGGGACGACGGCGCCTCCCGCGAGGTCGCTGAGCGCCTGGCCGGGGAGCTTGCTGACGCGGGCGTCGAAACGCTGCTCGACGATCGCGACGAGCGTCCCGGCGTGAAATTCGCCGATGCCGATCTGATCGGTATTCCGCTTCGGGTGACGGTCGGGCCGCGCGGGTTGGCTGCTGGCAAAGTCGAGCTCAAGGAACGCGGGCGAGAGAGCGGGCGGGACCTCGGGGTGGAAGAGGCAGCCGCTGCCATCGCTCATGCAGTCGGCGAGGCGAGGCACTCTTGAGCCTGGATCGGTTCGTCCGCGAAGCCGCTAGAAACAAGCTGATCTTCGCGCTCGACGTCGGATCGCTGCGCGAAGCGGGGGCCTACGTGCGCAAGCTGCGCGGGCACGTGGGCATGTTCAAGGTCGGCAAGCAATTGTTCGTCAAGACTGGCCCGCGCATTATCGATTACGTCCACGAGCACGGCGGCGAAGTCTTTCTCGATCTGAAGTTTCACGACATCCCGCAAACGGTTGCCCGTGCTTCGGTCGAAGCCACCCGGCTCGGAGTCGCAATGTTCAATCTCCATGCGTCGGGCAGTTTCGAGATGATGAGGCGCGCGGTGGCCGAGGTGGATCGGGTGTGCCGCACCGAGCACTTGCGCCGGCCGCGAATGCTGGCCGTTACCGTGCTGACGAGCCTGTCGCGAAACGACTTGCGGAGGATCGGCGTGAGGGCGCCGGTTGAGGACCAGGTGGTTCGACTGGCCGTGCTGGCGCAAGAGGCCGGAATGGACGGAGTGGTGGCCTCCCCGCTGGAGATCGGCCCGATTCGCAAGGCGTGCAACGCCGACTTCTTGATCGTCACTCCAGGAATTCGCCGCCGCGGGGACGCCGCGGGAGACCAACTCCGGATCGCGGAGCCGGCCGAAGCGATCCGGGCGGGAGCCGACTACGTGGTTGTTGGCCGGCCGATTCGCGAGGCGGCCGACCCCGCCGCCGAAGCCGACGCGATCGTCGAGGAGATCGCCTCTGCACTGGTGCGCGGCCCTCGTCGGCGCTGAGGCGGCGCGCTCACGGCGCAGCGGGTCCGGCGATTTCTACTGCGTCTTCCTCGGTTCCGGTTTCTTCCGCCAGCGCGCAGGCGAACTCTTTCGCAGTCATGAGCTCGACGAGTGCCTCGAGCGCGCCGGCACGCTCTAGGGAGCCGGTCAGAATCAGGCTCCAGAGTTTCGTGCCGGCCCGGATTTCGAAGAGCTTTGCGTCGCGCGCCCGTTCGCGCAGCTTGGCACGGGTTTCGCCGCCGCTTCCTTCGAACACCGCCGCGTGGACTTGGCCGGCTGCGATCGCGGCGACCGCATCGTGGTCCGAAAGCCCGAGGTGGGCCAGTCTCAAGAAGCGGCCGGAGCGGCGCGCGACGTCTTCGAGCACGGCGGTTACTGGGGTGGGGTGGGTTGCCACAACGACCGTGCGCCGAACGCTGGCTATGGGCCGTAAGAGCTCGACCTCGACAGTGCGCCCGCCTTCGATGCCTTCGCACGTGGGTCCGATCCGCACGATCCCGTCCGCGCGCGCGAGCGTACTGATCGATCCGGCACCGCGGGGAAGCGGCGCGACCGCGAAGCCCTGGCCGTCCCAAGTGAGGCACACGCGGACGAACTCTTCGACCCCGAGCTTCGAGGAAATGGGGCGCGGGACCTCGGCGCTCACGGTCTCGGGCGGGTCGCACGCGGTGCCGAGCAAACGCATCACGAGGGGGCGCAATAGCTCGCGGCAGACGATGGCCGCCGACACTGGATAACCGGGCAGGCCGATCACAGGGCGTCCTTCGACCTGCGCTATGGCGGTGGGCTTGCCCGGTCTGATGTCGATGCCGTGGACGAGAAGCCGGCCGCACTCTGCGAGGACCGCCGCTGTCAAGTCCTTTCGCCCGGCCGAGCTGCCCGCGATCACGCACAAAACGTCGCCTTCGGTTGCTCCTTTGCGGACCGCGGCAGCAAGGTCGTCCCGGCGATCGCAGACCGAGCCCGCGTAGACCGCCTCGGCTCCCCACTGCTCGGCGTAGGCGGCGACCACACGGGAGTTGAACTCGATGACCTCGCCGGGGCGCGGTTCGGTCCCCGGTTCGACGATTTCGTCTCCGGTTGCCAAGGTCACGATCCGGGGCTTGCGCGCCACGGCCACCGAGTAGACCCCGGTCGCCAGCATGACCCCGATGTCGACAGGGCGAATACGGTGGCCGCGCCCGAACAGCACGACCCCGGCGGGAACGTCCTCGCCCACCGCGCGCACGTCCTGCCCGATGGCGACCGGTGCCGTGATTTCGTAACCGGCTCCAACCGGGCGGGCGTCTTCGATACGCACCACAGCGTCGGCCCACGGGGGAAGCGGGGAACCGGTATCCACCGGCTGGCAGGCGGGCCGGTCGCGGTCGGGCGTTCCTACCTCGAGACGCAACGGATTGTCGGGGCGGGCCGTGCGGGTATCGGCTGCCCGGACGGCAAGGCCGTCCATGCCCGAGGCCCGGTAGTGCGGCGCCGCTAGGCGCGCGCGCACTGGTTCGGCCGTCACGCGGCCGGCCGCCTCTTCGCTCGGAATCGTTTGCGCTTCGGTCCTACAAGCGAGCTCGAGCAAGATCGCACGGGCTCGTTCGAGAGATACGCGGTGCAGAAACCCTTTTTCACTCATGAACCGGCTGCCTCGTTCTATGGTTGGAAGAGCACGACTTCGACCTCGCTGCCTTCCTCGAGGCCTTCGCTTGAGCGCGGGATGGACAAAACGCCGTCGGCTCGGGATATGGTTGTCAGGGAGAACGATTTGCCGATCTGCGGGTGCGCTAGGATCGAGCCCTCGCTCTGTTCGAGACGCACGCGCACGAAATCCTCTCGGCCCGGCGTCGACGCGAGCGAGCGGGCAAGCCGAGCCCGTACGCGCGGGCGCGTCATCAACACCCGTTCGAGCGGTTCACCGGCCAGCACGCGCAGAAGGGCGGCCCCGAACAGCGTGAACACAACGGCAACGGCCGCCGGATTGCCCGGCAGTCCCATGATCGCTTTGGTCCCGGTCCGAGCCAGGATCGTCGGCTTGCCCGGCGCGATGGCGATTCCATGAAGCAGGATCTCGCTTCCTTCGATCGCTTCGATGGCCGAACGCGTGAGGTCGTGAGTTCCTTTAGAGCTTCCTCCGGAGACGAACACCGCGTCGCATTCGGCGAGTGCCTGTCGAAGGGCGGCGACCATATCGGCGTGGCGGTCGGGTACCACCCCGCAGTTGCGGACGGTGTACTCGCGCTCGGCCGCCATGGCGCAGAGCAGGTACTCGTTCGCGTTGCGCACTTGCCCCGGCCGCAAGGGCTTGCCGGGCTCGACGATTTCGTCACCGCTGACAATGACGCCCACGACCGGCTTGCGATGCACGCGCACCGACGTGACGCCGAGTCCGACGAGGGCTCCTACATCGCTGCCGTTCAGGCGGCGGCCCCGGCGGGCAACGATTTCCCCCCGGCGTACGTCCTCTCCCGTTCGGATCGTGTTTTCGCCCGGCACGACACTGCGGCGGACCGCAACGAGTTCGCTTCCTTCTTCTTCGGTGTCTTCGACCATCACCACCGCATCGGCACCCGGGGGCAACATGGCGCCAGTCGAGACTTGTACGGCGGTTCCGCGCTCCACCCGCGAGGTGGCCTCGGCGCCCATGGCCACGCGTCCGGCGACCTTGAGCAAAACGGCCGAGGTTTCGCAGGCTCCCGCTGTGTCCTCGGCCCGCACGGCGTAACCGTCCATGTTGGACCGGTCGAAGTGGGGAACGTCTTCGGGCGCCCGGACATCGGCTGCAAGGACCCGGCCTCGGGCTTGGCGCGGGTCCATCTCTTCCACTGGAAGTGGCTGGAAACCGGCGATCAACTCGTACGCTCGCTCGGAAGGAACCAACTCGAGGAAGCGAACGGGCATTGGCATCCTCCGCTAGATGAGGCCTCGCAGACCAGACCGGCGGCTCCGGAACGCGCCAACAGAACCGCGCGTCATCGTTCGAGCCTCCGGTGCGCTAGACTCGGCAATGCGCGGCGCACCTCGACGAGTCGCGAGCCGTCGAGCGGCGCGGTCACGACTGCGTCGGGGGTTTGTCCGCCATCGGCAAGGACCTCGCCCCACGGGTCAACGATCAGCGAATGGCCGTAGTCGCGAAAGCCGTGGGCAGTTGGGCCGACCTTGTTCGGTGCAACCATGTATACCTGGTTTTCGATCGCCCGCGCTTGCACCAGCACGTGCCAGTGCGCGCGGCCAGTGGGCTCGGTGAAGGCCGACGGTAGCACGACGATTTCAGCGTCGAGGTCGGCCAACCGGCGGAATAGTTCGGGAAAGCGTAGGTCGTAACAGATTGCCAGGCCAATGCGTCCGAGAGCCGTTTCAACGCACACGGGAGTCTGCCCCGGCCTGCGGGTGGCCGACTCCCTGGCCCGCACGCCCGGCGCGTCAACGTCAAACAAGTGGATCTTGCGGTAAGTGGCGATCAGCTCTCCGGCGGGAGAAATGAGTACAGCCGTGTTGTAACACCGGCTCGGCTCCTCCGGTGCCCGCTCCAGTATGGAGCCGGCGACCAAGTGAACGCCGGTCTCGCGGGCCAGCGCCGCCGCCCATTCGGTCAGCGGTCCCGGTATTTGTTCGGCTGCGGCGGCCTCTTCCTCAGGCCGGCCGCGCCAGAAGAAGAGTTCCGGCAAGGCGACGAGCTGCGCGCCGGCGCCGGCGGCGTGGCGCACGAGTTCGGCGGCCCGGCGCAGATTTGCTTCCTTCTCCGGACCGGCCATAAACTGGATCGCGCTGGCGGTGAACGACTGCACGTGCGGTGCGGACGCTAGCGAAGCGGTCCGGGGTCGTCAAACCCACGCACCTACACCGGAGTACGACGGCCGGGGCCGCACGATGTCTGCCACGATAGCCCGGACCGCAGCGAGGTGGCCATGTCAGAAAAAAGAGTCATCAAGCGTTATTCCAACCGCAAGCTCTACGACAAGCGCGAATCGCGCTACGTGACGCTCGAAGAAATCGCCAAGCTCGTTCGGGCTGGCGAAGACATCCAGGTGATAGACAACGAAACGGAAGAAGACCTGACGGCCGTCACCTTCGCGCAGATCATTCTCGAGGAAGAAAAGCGCAAGACCCATCTCATCTCCACACCCTTTCTGCGCCGGTTGATCCGCAGCGGCGAGGCAAGAATGCAGGATCTCTCCGACCGCGCAACGCGTTCGATCGAGGCGATCGGGGAGATGACGGAAAAAGCCGGGGTCGCTGTGCGCGAGGCCGTGGAAGGCTCGGGGCGCGCGCTCGGGGATCGCTTGTCTCTGCTAGAGGACTTGCTCGACATTCCCCAGAAACGGCTCGACGCGCTGCGGGAGGCGGCTCGCAAGTCGATCGGCAGGCTGCGGAGCAATCCGGTCGTGCGCAAGGAGCTCGAGCGAATTGCCGCAAGTCTGCACACGCTCGAGGAAGCGATTGCGCGGGTTGCCGAGGAGGAAAAGGGCGCCGAGGGCCAGCAAGCCGCGGGCCAACAGGCGGCCCCGGAGCAAGCCGGGGAGGCCGCCGCCAGCCGGGCGGAGCCTTCCTCGGAGGCGGCCGGCTCGCAGCGGGCCGAAGAAAAGCCAGCCGAGGAAGAGCGGGACCAGGCGCGCGGTGGAGAAAGCCAGCAGGAGCCGATCGAAGAAGGCAAGCGGGAGGTGTCCTGAGTCGCCATTGCAAGCTGCCCGCCGCATGGGCGGAGCGGCGCCGGACTCTCCTCTTGCCTGCGCGCGTTCACCGTTACCGGAGAAATGGCGAGAGCTCGGAAGAAAAATCGGCCGCGGCGGGCCGCAGCAAGCCAGGAGCAACAGCTCCTTCTCGATCAGCTCAAAGACGTGGCGGCCGCGATCGGTGTAGAGGTTCGCGAAGAGCGCTTGGCGCGGGGGCTTGGCTACACGGTGCGCAGCGGTCCTTGCCGGATCAACGGGCGGGAAGTGTTGTTCCTCGACAGCACTGCTCCCATCGACGAGCGGATCAACGTCATCGTGGAGTTTCTTTCGGAGAGAGATCTCGACGGCATCTGGTTGGAGCCGCGACTGCGGCGCTTGCTCAAGGGTACCGACGACCCCGGCCAGGTGGCTGGCACGGGCGATTCGGCCTGAACGGATGCCGGACCGGCTCGAGCAGTTCCGCGAGTTCATCCGCGAGCGCGGCTTGAAGTCGACGCGACAGCGCGACGAGATCGCGCGCTGGTTTTTTGCGAGCAAGGGGCACCTAAGCGCCGAAGAGATATACCGCAAGGTCAAGGAGATCAGCCCGGGGATCGGTTTCTCGACGGTCTACCGGACGATGAAACTGCTCTGCGAGGCCGGGTTGGTCCAGGAGCGCCATTTCGGGGACAGCGAGGCCCTTTACGAGAACGTGTCCAGTCACCATGACCACTGTATCTGCACGTCTTGCGGCAAGATCATCGAGTTTGAAGACGACGAAATCGAGCGACTCCAAGAGGCTGTGGCAGAGCGTTTCGATTTCGAGCTGCAGAGCCACCGGATGGAGCTCTACGGATTGTGCTCGACCTGCCGCCAGGCCCGGGGATAAGTACAATTTCTAACTGCCTGATTTTCTTAGGGATTGGCTTAGCCGGCCAATCCCTAAGAAAATCAGGCAGTTAGAAATTGTACTTATCCCCG
>CAYZHO010000027.1:0-14357 GCA_964478045.1 uncultured Myxococcales bacterium
CGGTCGTAATCGCGCGCAGCGAAGGACTACCGCTCGCCAAGGTGCTCGGATTCAGCTTCGCCGGCTACCTCCTCTTCGGGCTCGGCGCGCTACCTGTAGGACTGCTGACGGACCACATTCAGGCGCGCTGGGTGGTACGGGTTGGGGTCCTCGGTGTCGGCCTGGCGATGGTAGCCGTAGGACTGGCGCCGGTCGGCAACGCTCTTGCGTGGGCACTTGCCGCGCTTGGCTCCTTCGCTGCTCTCTATCACCCGGCCGGTCTCGGGCTCATCTCGCGTACGGTGCGCGCCCGCGGCCGGGCGCTCGGGCTCAACGGTATGTGCGGAAACGTCGGCATCGCGGCGGCACCGGTAGCCACCGAGCTCCTGGCTGAAACGTACGGCTGGCGCAGCGCCTACCTCGTGCTCGGCGGTTTGCTCCTAGCCCTCGGCGTTGCCGTTGCGTTTCTGCCGATCGAGGAACCGGCCCCTGGAAGCCAGATGCGCGACGAGCACCACCACGACAGCCGCGAGCGTTTCGAATTGTTTGCGGTGCTGATGGTCGGCGTGATGCTCGCCGGCTTCGCGTATCGCGCAAACACCGTTGCGCAGCCAGCCTACTATGCCGAGCGGGTCAAGGACGTAGGCTACGGCACCGCGACTTCGCTGGCCTACGCGGTCGGAACGGTCGGCCAGTATGCCGGCGGATGGCTGGCGGACCGCTATGATTTGCGCCTGTTGTATCTCGGTTTCCACGCTCTGGGGGTGCCTTTCGCGCTGGCCATGAGCGTGTTGACCGGCGTCCCCCTCGTCGTCGCGGCAGCGGTGTATTTGTTCTTCAGCGTGGGCATGCAGCCGATCGAGAACAGTCTGGTAGCGCGCTTTACTCCGGATCGCTGGCGCAGCACTGGCTACGGCATCAAGTTCTCGGTGGCCTTTGGAGTGGGCGCCCTGGCGGTTCGCGCGGTCGAGGGTTTCCTCGAGCACTATTCGCTGTCGGGGTTGTTCGTAGCGGTTGCGGGCATTGGGACTACAATCGCGGCCGTGGCCGGATGGCTGGCCTGGAAAACCCGCGGCCGGCCGATCTACAACCACTGAAGCGGCCATCCGCCCGAACTCGCGGTGCTTGGGCATACGCCGGGACGGCAGGCGGCACCCGCGCAACCGGCAAGCACTCCGGCCGGCCCATGGCTCGGGTTTTGGCGGGGCCGGTGCTGGCGGCGATTTTCCCGAAGTGGCGGCCGCGGTGCTACGGCGTCTCCCTCGAGCAGCCCAGATCGAGCGCCGCGCGGCGGCTAAAGCAATAACGAATCCCGCGCAGATGCCGTCGCCCTCGAGCAGCCTAGACCGAGCGCCGCGGCGAGCGCCAAGACGGCTTGCCGGCGCCAGCCTCCTGTGCCGCCTCAGGGCGCTCCTCACAGCTAGCGGCCGGCTCAGTTCGTAGCGAAAACGCCCAGAGCAAGATCGGTCGGGAAGGCGCCCGCGATGGGTTCGGTGCTGCTCGAGGGAAACTCGGTAGGGATCCCGTCGCTGCCTAAGATGTAGGCATCGATGCGGTCGAGACCCGCCTGGGCAACGTAGAGTACTCCACCATCGATCAGCATGCCACTGGGAAACGACCCGGGATCGGCTCGGGTCGAGGCCAGAGGCGGCTGTTCGGGAATCGAATCGGTGACGGGATCGAAAGCATAGACGTCGATCCTGCCCTTGTTGAACGCGCTGGCGTACAGTCGCTGGCCGTCGATGAGGATGCGGGCATAGCGCTCGAAGGAGGGAGTGCGCGAGTCCGCTTCGTGGGCCGGCAAGCCGTTCGTGCGAATGCGAAAGGCGCTGATGCGCTGGTCGCCTAGCTCGATGACGAATAGAGTGGCTCCACGAAGCAGTAGTTGCTGGGGAAAATCGACGGTCGTCTCAGGGATCTGATCCTCGGGGAAGTCGGGCAGGCTTCCGTCGGTTTGGATCAAGTACGTGTCCACGCGGGCGGCCCCGGGGCTGCCCGCGTACACGAATCCGTTGGCGCTGGCGAGGCTGATGTAGTCGCTCAGAGCCGTCCCGCTGGCCGACAGTTCTTCGGCCGGTAGGTGCCCTTGGTCGAGTGCGAAAGCCTGGATCCGCAGCAGTCCTGGGGCCGCCGCGTACAGGACGTTTCCCACCAGCACCAAGTCGCGGTAGTCGGCGCCGCGGCGCGGCCGCGTTTCGGCCGTGGGCTGCGATGGCAGCGACCCGTCCGAGCCCAGGCTCAGGGAGACGAGCCGATCGTCGAGCGCCACGTACAAGACATCTCCGGCGAGCAAAAGTCGGCGCGGATTGACCAAAGAGATCGCGCTGAATGGCTTGGCTGGCAAAAGCCCGTCGCGCCCCAGCCGGTACGCCACCACTTGGTCACCTTGCGCGAGGGCGGCGTAAAGTACCCTGTCGCTGGACGGAGCGCCTGTGGCTGGTCCAGCCGGCAAGGCAGTCTTGGTGCCGCCGCCCGCCCCGCAGCCGGCGCTCGCGGCTGCAAAAAGGAGCGCGGCAGCAGCGATAGACGAAGGCGCCTTCGGGCGCCGATCGCTGTTTCGAGGTGAAGCCAACAAGCTTGCGCCAGGATTAACCTACGCGAGGGGGGCTGTCCAACAAGCAGCAGGCTGCCGGCGATCATTGGTCCAACGGCTGGCGTGCTGCATCTGCTTCTCGCTGCTGAAGGCGAGCGGTTGCTTGCGCCGCCTACGCGGGCGCGGGACGCCGTTGCCCGCCTGCATCGGGGCCGACATACTTGCTGCGTGCAGCGGTGCCCGGGCAGCGCGCTGGACTGGAACACCGTGGCGGTGGCACGCCGCGGAATGACCGGCCGCGCCATCGAGGCCTTGGCTGGGCTCGGCCGCTTTCGCAATACCCGCTACCCGCAAGTGCTCGTCGGTAGCATTCCCGAGCCTGCCGCAGACCAGGTGGCAGCCTACGGGCGAGTCGCCGAGCTTGCGGCCTGCCTCGAACGACTCTTGCCCCTTGAGCGCTCCCTGCCGTTCGAGCGCGCCGACGTGACTGAAACGTTGTGCGCGGCGCTCGAGTCCGAAGCAGAGAGAGTCGCAGGCGCCAGCTTCTACGTGCGCGCTCGCTTGCGCGGTCTCGAAGGCCTTCTCGAAGCGCGCGCGGTGGAACGAGCAATCGGCGGGTTTCTCGTCGAACGAACCAGTGGGCTCGGCCGGCCCGCCACGGTACGCTTCGACGACCCGGACTTCGTGCTCATGATCGAAGTCGTCGAGCGCCGGGTCGGCTATGGTTTTCTCGACCGCCGGGTTCGCTCGGTGCCGCTCGTGCGGCCGCGCTGAGCCAGGGATTCAGGTATCCTCACCGACGAGGACCTTGATGGCGCCCGTTTGCTTGTCGGCCGCCGTCTCGAACGCCTCCTGGGCTGCCGCCAAGGCAAATCGGTGAGTGACAAGCCGAGCCAGCCGCTCGTGCTCGGCCGATGCAATGTCGAGCGCGACTTCGAAGTCCGAGCGGCCGCGCGAGGCGTTGTAGATCATTGAACCGACGATGCGCGCCTCCTTGATCAAGTGAAGGAGCGGGCTGAAGGCGGGCGCGCGGTCGAACATGCCGACGATCACCACGGTACCCCCGCGGTCGACGGCAGTGATCGCTTGATCGACGGTATCCGCCTCCCCACCAACGGTTTCCACCACGATACGGGGCGTTTCACCGACCGCACTCACTTCTTGTGGCTCGAGAACCTGATCGGCGCCGAGAGCTGCAGCCGCGCGGCGCTGGTGTTCGTGCCTCCCCGTAATGGCGACGAACGGCGCGCCGAGGTGGCGTGCGGCGGCCACGGTGAGTAGTCCCACCGTGCCGGCGCCGAGTACGAGAACCGGAGTGTCGCGGCCGATTCCGCCAAGACGCAAGGCGTGGACCGCTACGGCGAGCGGCTCGGTCATCGCACCGACGTCGAAATCCACTGCCGCAGGCAAGCGATGAACCGTGTAGGCGGGAACGACGATCGACGAAGCCATTCCCCCAGGCAGCATGATGCCGTGAATCTGCAGCGCCGGGCACAGGTGATAGTCTCCGGCCCGGCAGTAGCGGCACTGCCCGCATCGGGTCAGCGGCTCGATCGTAACCCGGTCTCCTTCGCGCAAGTCCTGGGGCTGGCCAGGGGCTGCCTCGACGATGCCGCTGATCTCGTGGCCCGGACAGACGGGTGGGGGAGGTTGGCGCCCGCTGAAAAAGTGAAGGTCGCTGCCGCAGATCCCACAGCGGCGCACGGCCACGCGGACCTGGCCCGGCTGGGGTTCGGGCCGCTCGGCCTCCATGACTTCGACGCGGCCCGCCTGCGGA
This sequence comes from uncultured Myxococcales bacterium, assembly GCA_964478045.1. GTDB lineage: Bacteria > Desulfobacterota > Binatia > UBA1149 > SPBQ01 > CAZQYE01. The sequence continues at coordinate 4,290 of CAYZHO010000027.1, forward strand.
ACCCGCACTTCCAGGTGCATGGCCACGTTTGTTGCTCCCTGCCAGGGTCAAGGCAAACCGGGCCGGGCGCGGCTCAGTTCAGCTCAGCGCTCGAGTAGCCGAGGATGCCCCGGGCGACGATGAGCAGATTGATCTGCTGCGTGCCTTCGTAGATGTCGGTGATTTTGGCATCGCGCATCCACTTCTCGAGCAATTGCTTGCGCGAGTAGCCGAACGGCCCCATCAGCTCCACGGCTTTTTGGGTGATCACCGTCACTGCGCGCCCTGCTTTCGCCTTGCACATGGAGGCTTCCAGGCTGTTGCGCTCGCCCCGGTCCATCATGTTGCAGGCACGCCAGGTCAGCAGGCGCGCGGCCTGCAGTTGCGCCTCCATGTCCATGATCTCGCGTTCGAGTACGGTCATTTCGTCGGGCGGGGCTTCGTAGCGGATTTCGATCCCCGCTTCGGCCACCGTTTGCTTGACGAAATCGAGAGCCGCCCGGGCTACGCCGATGCCGCTGGCGGCAACCAGCGGGCGCGTGGCATCGAAGGTCGCCATCGCGCCCTTGAACCCTTCGCGGCCTTTTTCGACGATCTCCGGCGAGCCGAGAATGTTGTCGGCGGGAATGCGCGCGTCTTCGAGGACGATCTCGGCGGTGTCCGAGGCGCGAATTCCCATTTTGTCCTCGACCTTGGTGACTTTGACGCCGGGCGTTCCGGCCGGGACGATGAACGGTTTGATCGCGGCTCGGCCCTTGCTGCGATCGAGCGTCGCCCACACGACCACGAAGCCGTCGGACAAATCGAGCGCCCGGTGTCCGGAGGTGCAGAAGATCTTCGTGCCGTTGAGCACCCAGTGATCGCCTTCACGCACGGCCGTGGTCGCGACTTGCTTGGAGTCCGAGCCAAAGTGCGGCTCGGTGATCGCCATGGCGCCCCACCGGGGTTTGCCCTCGTAGAAGTTGCCAAGGAAACGCTGCTTCTGTTCGGGGGTTCCAACTGCATTAATGGCGGCCCCGCCGAGCCCCGGATTTGGGATCGACAGGTACAGACCCGCGTCGCCCCAGGCCAGCTCCTCGATCTGGATGGCGGCCAGCAGCGTTCGCTCCGAGGGCCCCTCGCGCTTGCCGTCGCCACCTGAGACGGCCGCTGCCTCTTGATTGGCCCGCGAGGCCTCCCACATCGTGTTGAAAAAGTCCCACGGCTCGGTGTGCTCTTCCTCGTCGTACTTGCGCGAGATCGGCCGCATCAGCGTTTCGGCGACCATGTGCATCATGTCGCGCCGTGCCTTGGCAGTTTCCGAAAGGCTAAAGTCCATGACGTATCCCTCCTTGGTGCTTCAGACCGAAGCGAGGCACTCGAACGTGGCGAAACCGCGGGCGTTGCGCGCCCACATCTCGACGGGGTGGTCGCGGATGAACCCGTGGCCGCCGAGTACTTGGATGCCGTTGTCCGTCACCATCATGGCCATGTCGGCGCTGTAGCGGCGGGCGATCGCTACTTCGCGCGCTCCCTCTTCCCCTTGATCGAGATGCCAGGCTGCCTCCCAGTTCAGTAGGCGAGCGGCGTCTACCTCGATCGCCATCTCGGCCAGCATGAAGGCGATCGCTTGCTTCTGGGCGATCTTGGTCCCGAACGCTTCGCGCTCCTTCGCGTAGTCGATGGCGTAGGAAAGCGACGCCTTGGCCACCCCGACGGCCATCGCCGACTGTGCTACACGCGCGCGCCGAATGGCTACCATTGCGTCGCCGGGCAAGCGGGCACTTTCGGGGACTCGGCATCCCTTAAAGCGCACCTCGAAAGTCTCGAGTCCCTTCAGGCCGAGGTGATGGTCGCGCTCACCGACCACCAGCCCTGGAGTTCCGGCTTCGAGCAGGAACGCACACGGACGGCCGTCGCGCTCGTCCGCCGCGTAGACGACCATGTAAGGCGCTTCGTTTGCCAGCGGCACCATCGTCTTGAGGCCTTCGATCTCGTAGCCGCCAGCACGGCGGCGAGCCACCGTCCGCATGCGGCTCGGAGCGAAGTTCCATTGAGGCTCGAGGATCGCAGCGCTACCGGCCACAAAGCTGTCTCCGGCATAGCGCGGCAGGACGGTGGATTTTTGTTCCTCGCTGCCGATGTGGAGGATCGGATCGACGACCAGGCGGGCCGACAGCGCGTGGACGGCGATGGCTAGGTCGCCCTCGGCCATGGCCTCGGCAATCACCGTTCCCGTCACTGCCGAGGTCGGGCCGCCTTGCCCCCCGTAGCGCTCGGGAATGCTCGCTTGCACGAACCCGAGTTGCCAGGCCTGTTCGATCAACTCGCTTGGGATCCGTCCGGTTTCATCCGCTTCGCGAGCGGCCGGGCGGATCTGTTCTTGGGCGAAGGCACGTACCGTGTCGGCGATTAGTTGCTGTTCCTCGTCGAGACGAATGTCGATCATGTTCCCGTTCTCCTCGGAGATAGCCGGTTTGTCTCAGTCCAAGGGGCTATCCTCCTCGGACCGGGGGGCCAGGCACCGCGGGGAGCGAATCGCTTCGAGCAGGTGGTCGATGGCAGTTTCGACCGACTCCTCGAAGGCGAACCGCTCGGGGTCCTGGTAAAACTGAATCTCGGCGCCGAGCACACTGCTCGTGTAGCTGGCAGCGACCGCTTCGGCATCGATGTCGCGCCGGAACCTTCCCTGGGCGATCCCTTGCTGGATGAGATTGCGCAGGAAAGCGCGAAACCGGCGCATCATCGCCCGCAGTTGCGCGGCTACTTCCGGATCCGTTTCGATCGTTTCAACCAAGAGCGTGAGGATGAAGCGGGGACGGTCGTCCGAGCGGGCGTGTTCGACGCATACGCGGCCGATTCGCCTCAGCGCTTCCTCGGGATCCACCCCTCTACAAGCGCGGGTCACGCGTTGCTCGAACTCTGCGATGCGGTCGGCGACCGCCGCAGCGAGCAGGTCGCGCTTGTCGCGGAAGTGGTAGTAGATGGCGCCCTTGGTAACGCCGGCTTCACGCGCGATGCGCTCGACGCTCGTTCCCTGGAAGCCGAAGCGCGAGAAGCAGTCGATGGCGATTGCCGTAAGCTCGCGCCGTGACTGCGCGCCCCGGCGCAGGTTGGAATCCCCGGTCATACTAAACGTTTAGTATGCTTGCCTGGCTGATGCGTTGTGTCAACAGAGCGCAAGCCTATGCCGCGGTGCGCTGTGCGCGAAGGCTGCCGCAAGTTGACTGCCGTCGCTTGCACGTGATTACCTGTTTTGGCCGGTTCCATGGCGTACATCCGACACATTCCCCCTTCGCGCGCCAGTGGGCGCCTGGCCTACGTGTACCGGGAAATTCGCGCGGAAGTCGCGCGGATTCCCAACCTGATGCAGGTCTTCAGCCTGCGCCCCGACACCATGCAGAGCGTCTTCCATACCTGGATGGCCAGCATGTGGCGGGGAACCGTGGAGCGAAAGCTCAAAGAGCTCGTGGCCGTGGTCGTTTCGAAGGTCACCAACTGCGATTACTGTGCCGACGCCCACATGGTGTTCCTGCAGGCGGCGGGCATGGACCGGGCCAAGGCCTACGAGATCGAACGGCGTCTAGCCGACGCCCGAAGTCTCGATACGCGCGAGCGCACGACGGTCGCTTTTGCGGCCCGCCTCAGTCGGGACCCCCGCGCCGTCGGCGAGGCCGACGTGCTCGAGCTTGCCAAGGCTTGGCCCGAGCGCGAGCAGCTCGTGGAAATCGTTTCGGTGATGGCGGCCTTCAACGCGATCACGCGCATCGCCAACGCGCTTGGAGTGCCGCACGAGATACCGGCTCCGCTGCGCCGCTTCGAAGCGGGACGGCGCGGGGCGATCACCCTGCTTTCGCGGCTTACCGCGATCAGCGTGGATCTGTCGGAGCGCCCGGTCCCGGGCCGCTCCCCCGAAGAAGTCTTTGCCGCCTTTGAGCGGCTGTTCCTCCAACATCTCGGGTTCGCCGAGCTGCCTCCAGGTTGCCGGCATCTCGAGTCCTGCCCGGAGATCTTCGACGGCCACCTGCGGACGATCGAAAAGGCGGTGTGCGTGTTGCCGCGCGACCGGTTCGTGCGCGTTGGCTTGGTGGTGGGCAAGCTCACCGGCAGCGCGTACTTTACCGAAGAGTGCTCGCGCTGGCTCGCCGAGCGCGGCGCCGATGCCGCCGAGATCATTGCGGCGAGCGAAGGCGCTGGGGCGGGGCTGCCCGATGCGGAGAAGCTGTGCCTGCGCTTCGCCCGCGATCTCACGCTTCACTCGCACACCATTGGCCCGCACCGCATCGACGAACTCCGTTCCGTGGGGCTTTCGGACGGGGCCATTCTCGACTTGGCCTTCGCTTCCGGTGTGGTCAACGGCATCGTCCGGTTGATCGCCGCGCTGGCACCGCTCGAACGAGACTGATCCGGAAAGAGGGCACCCGGGCGCCGCCGGCGGGTTATTTCCGCGCCGCCGCGTAAAGTCTGGCAAGGCGATGCGCATGCACGGCGCGAGCGCGCGGAGCCGACCTGGCGGTCTCTCGCCGCGGCTTGGCCGCGGGCTGCGTGCGGCGCTCGAGGGCTTAACGCTCGGTGGTTGCACGGCTGTTCGTTAGGAATTCGTTAGGAAAGCGTCCGCTGGAGTCAGCCGCCGCGTGCCGCCCGGGACGAGCGGCCCCACCGCGCGGGCCAAGGCGCGGGTCCGGCGCGGCTCTTGCACGAGCGGCGTGCGGGAGGAAAATCCCCGGGTGCGCGGGCGGCGTGAAGCTCCGGCCGGATTGCCGCGACGCAACCAGTGCGGGCGAGCGTTTGGCCGTCCTGCAGGGGAGTAGGAACAAACACAGTGGAGTTGAGCATCGAGGTGGATCGGTCGTGACTGCCACAGCGGAAGTCTCCGGCAAAGTCTTTCGGTTCCTTTCGGCCATGCACCCGTCGCTGTCGAAGTCCGAGCGCAAGCGTTACGCCGGCTTCGACCCGGACAAGTGGTATCCGTGGACCCCGGAAGTTTCGGCCGAATTCACCGATCTCATGCGCCGCTCTCCGCGGGACACGAGCTTCGCTAGGGGTTTTACCTATGTAGCCCAGCGCGCGGTTCCCGAAGGGCGCTACATTCCCACCGCTGAGCTGCTTGCCAACATCGGGCGCTTGCCCGCCGCCTACCGCGGTCCAGAGGGCAGCGGCTACCGGGCCACCGTGGACCGGCCGGGCCACGCCAAGGTGGTCTACTCGGGCATGCCCGGATTCACCAATGTGTGCATTGCTATTCAGGGCGAGCTTACGCAGCGGCTGCAGGCTTCCGGGGCGCAGAACGTAATCGTGCGCCATGGCCCTACGTGCAGGGTGAACGGTGCCGAGGTCTGTGAGTTCGAGGTCGAATGGTCCGGCGAGAGCCCCCCTGCCGATGCCGAGCCACTCGACCTGCGCGATCTTCTCGGTGAGGAAGTGGACGCACCGGCCGAGGTGGAGGCGCCTTGTGCTGAGGCTCCGGCGAGCGAGCCGCTGGCCGGGACGTCAGCCGCCGCTCCGGCCGGGAGTGCCGGGAGCGCCGAGAGCGCTCCTGCTACGGGAGAAAGCGGCGCGGCGGAGGCGGCAGGCGGCGAGCCCGATCTGAACGATGATTTGTTCCTGCAGTTGCGCAAGCGCCTGGCCGAGGCCGACCGCCACGCCAAGCTCTACCAGGAGGCGCGCCGCGAGATCGACCGCTTGCGGGTCGAACTCTCGCGGGTGCGGGCCCAGGCCCAGGCCGACATAGCCAAGGCGCAAAAGGAGCGAGACCAGGCGCTCGAAGCCTTGGCCACTCTCAAGCAACGCATCCGAGCGATTGTCGGCGAAGACTGAAACGGACGCTTCGGGCGAGCTGCCGGTGCGCGTCGTGCTCGTAGGCCCGCGCGGCGGAGCCAACGTGGGTGCGGTCTGCCGGGCGATCAAGAACATGGGAGCCGGCGACCTAGCGATCGTTTCGGGAACTTTCGATTGGGAGGAGGCGCGCCGCATGGCGGTTCATGCGGGTGATGTGCTGAGGGGCGCCCGCACGGTGGAGAAGCTTTCCGAGGCGGTTTCCGGCTGCTCGCTGGTCGTGGGAACGACGTGCCGCAGGGGCCAACTGCGCGCGCGGGCCGACGACATTGCCGCCGTAGCGGCTGAGTTGGCGGCCGGCCGGGCTCGCCTTGGCGGTCCGATCGGCCTCGTGTTCGGTTCCGAGGACACGGGTCTCGAAAACGAAGAGGTTCTCGCCTGCCACCGGCTTGCCTACGTTCCCACGAGCTCGACCTACCCGTCTCTCAACTTGGCTCAGGCGGTTGCCATTTCGCTCTACGAGTTGCGCCGGGCCTTTCTCGGTGGCGGCCGCCTGCCGCACCCCGGCGGTTGCGAGGAAGCGCTGGAGCCTGTTGCCGACGCAGCGGCCGTCGAGGCGATGTTGCAAGCCCTGGAAGCAGCCCTGGTGGAGATCGGGTTCCTGCGCGAGCGCGGGGGAGAGCCGGTCATGGCTGCCATTCGCTCGGTGCTCACGCGCGCGGGCGCCGACCGGCGCGAAGTGCGGATCTTTCACGGCATCGCCCGGCAGATCCGATGGTTCGCCGAGGGTGGCCACGAGGTGATCCGGCGCAAGCGCGAGCGGGGGGAGAAGCTGCGATGAGGCCGGCTGGCTTGGGGTTGAGCCGGGCAGTAGAGTCCCCCATGAAATAGAAACCTGCTGGGGGCGGGAACCCAGTCCGGCCGCCGTGCCGGAAAAGGGAGGGTTCGAACATGTTCGTCGTTGTAGCCAAGATCAAGGCGAAGGCCGGCAAAGGAGACGAGCTCGCGCAAGTCTTCACGCGCATGGTCGACTGGGTGACCGAGAACGAAGCGGACACCCTGACCTACATTTGCAGCCGTTCGAGCAAGGACCCCGACGAGTTCCTCTTCTTCGAGCGCTACGTCAACGAGAAGGCGTTTCAGGAGCACACATCCTCGCCTCAGTTCCTCGAGCTGGCCTCGGCCATGCAAGGCATGGTCGAGGGTCCAGTCGAGATGAGCACCTACCACGAGATCGCCGGCAAGCTCTGAGCCGACCGGCCCGGTGGCGGGGGCGGCGTGAGAAAGCTTGGCGAGCTGCTCGGACGGCGGCCGCGCTTGGCGCTCGCCATCATGACGGCGGCGACCGTTGCGCTGGCGGCCGGCGTGGTGCGCCTGCGCTTCGACAGCTCGCTCGCCTCCCTGGCCGTACGCAACGATCCGGCTCGCGAGTTCCAGCTCGAGATGCAACGAGTCTTCGGTGCCGAGGAAATCGGCGTCCTGGCGCTCGTTGCCGAGGACGTCTACCGGCCCGAAGTGATCGCGGCCGCTCGCGAGCTGACCCGGCGGATCGAGCGGATCCCTGGAGTCAGCCGGGCCCTGAGCGTGGCGAACGCTCCGGACCTGGCGGCGGACATCGTTGCTCCGCCACCGCTGCTCGGGCGGGGGCCGATCGATTCGGCGGCCGTGGCGAGGTTGCGCGCTCGCGTGGCTGCAAATCCGCTCTACGTTCCCAACCTGGTCGGCCGTAGCGGCCAGGCGTTGGCCATCAACGTCTTCTTCGACGGCTCCCTCGGTGCGGACGAGGAGGAGCGAGTCGACCGGGAAATCGCCAGGGTCGTCGCCGGCTACCAGGGCCCTGGAACGCTCTACTACACCGGGCTCTCGCACGTGCGCGTGCGTGCCGTGAGCATGATGCGGCGCGACTTGGTTCGCTTCCTGCCGCTCAGCGTGCTGGCGATGATGCTCGTCTTGTGGGTTACCTTCCGCTCGCTGCGCGCCCTTGTCTTGCCCCTGGCTACGATCGGCGCCGGCGTCCTGACGCTACTTGGAGCAATGGGCTGGATGGGCGAGCCGATTACCCTCCCGACCCTCGTACTGCCCTCGCTCCTGCTGGTCATCGGCGGGTCCTACTCCATCCACGTCACGGCGGCCGCGCTCGGCCATCCTGAGCGCCGGCTTGCGGACGTACTCGATGCGGTCGGCCTGCCGGTCGTCGTCTCTGCTCTGACGACGGCGGTCGGATTCGGCTCGCTGGCGCTTCACCCGATTCCGGCGCTTTCGCGCCTTGGCCTTCTGGCCGTCGTTGGGATTGCGCTCGTTGCCGGCGGCGCGCTCTTCGGGCTCGGGCTCGCCTTCGATGTGGCGCCGAAGCGCAAGCGCCGGGCGGCTACGGCCGTGGAGCAGGCAGCGGCAGCCGGACTCGAGCGCATGGTCGTGCGGGCGGCGGCTGCCGGTGTCGATCGGCGCGCGGCGGTCTTCGCTGCCACGGCTCTGCTAGCGTGCGTTGCTGCGGCCGGCGTCGGGCGGATTCGCGCGAACACGGACGTCCTTGGGGCGTTTCGACCCGGTTCCGACATTCGCCTGGCGCACGAGGTGATCAGCGAGAAGCTGGCCGGACCGAACCCGCTCATCGTGGTGGTCGTGGCGCCCGAGCCGGGGTATTTCCGGTCACCGGTGGCGCTGCGGCGGGTAAAAGACCTCCAGGAGTTCATCGAAGAGCTCGAGGGGGTCGACGCGACCATTTCGCTGATCGACTACCTCGAAGAGATCGACCTCGGCCTGCGGACGAGCAGCGGCGACTTGCTACTTGACGAGCAAGGCCGCCCGATCCCGCCGCCACCGCCGCTGTGGGAGACTCCCCCGGGTCAGGTCCCCGAGGCGGTGCGAATCGTCGCCTCGGCGCGCGGGACCTTCGCCTCCTTGGTCGACGAAGGGATGCGCCGGCTGCGAATCACGGCCCGCACCTCGGTGAGCGGTTCGCGCGACGTAGCGCGACTGGTGCGAGAAATCCGCGCCTACGCAGAGGCGATGATGCCGCGCGGCGTCGAAGTGGTTCCAACCGGCAACCTGGTGGTCGTGAGCAGCATTGCCGATCGCCTGCTCGGAGGCCAGATCCAAAGTCTCACGGTGGCCTTCGGCGTCATCCTGGTGGTGCTCGCACTCTTGTTTCTGTCGGCTCGCGTGGCCTTGGTCGCCATGGTTCCGAACGTCCTTCCGGTTCTACTCTTCTTCGGCGTCATGGGATGGGCGGGCGTGGATTTGAACATCGTCACGAGCATTATCGGCGCGGTCGCGCTCGGCATCGCGGTCGACGACACGATTCACTACATGGCGCGGCTCAACCGCGTCGTGAAAGGCGCCGCTGGGCAGCGCGAGGCGCTGCTCGAGACGATGGCGTTGGTTGGGCGCCCGGTGGTTGCCACCTCGCTTACTCTCACCGCCGGCTTCCTCGTGATGGTGGTCTCCGGGTTTTGGATCATCAGCGCGTTCGGCTGGCTGTCGGCAACGACGATGGTAGCGGCGCTGGCCTCGAACGTGGTGCTCCTGCCGGCGCTGCTGGCGACGGTGCCAGTCATTAGCGTGTGGGATTTGGTTTCGTTCCGCCTGGGGCCGCGCCCGCACCGAACGATTGCCCTGTTCGACGGTCTCGGCCGCCTCGGTGTTCGCCTAGTGGTTCTGCTGGGGCGCATACGGCGCGTGAAGGCGGGAGAGTTCGTCGTGCGCGCGGGCGAGCCGGGCAATGAGATGTACTTGGTCCTCGGTGGGCGCGCCGACGTACTGGCCCCCGGCAACGGCCGCCTGATCGCCCGGCTCGAACGCGGCGACGTTTTCGGGGAGATGGCGGTCCTTCGCCAGGCGCGGCGCGTTGCCGACGTCGTTGCGCGCGAAGATCTCGAACTGCTGGTGATCGACGAAGCGTTCTTGCGGCGGCTGCGGGCCCGCTACCCTCGCTTTGCCGCCACGTTTTTTCTGAACATAGCGCGGATTCTCTCGGACCGCCTCGAGCGGGCGAACGCCGAGTATCCGTGAGGAGGGAAGGCCGCCGCCGAGCGAACGGCGGCCGGCCGCAAGCGGCGGGCGCGCCAGAGCAGGCGAAAAGGAACGTTTTCACGCGGAAGCCCGAACCGGACGCCTTTTACCGAGGAGGTTCAGTTTGTAGCGGCGGACGGTCTCGGGCTCGATCCGCTCGCCGGCCGGGCCGACGAAGAACAGGGCGTCCTCTGGGCACTGCACGACACATGCGCCGCACTTGATACAACGTTCCTCGTGAGCCAGGGCCACCTTGTGCTCGCCGGGGACTTTTTCGAAGCAGGCTTCGGGACAGACGTTCCAACAAGCGAATACGCCCCGGCA
>CAYZHO010000027.1:14367-18657 GCA_964478045.1 uncultured Myxococcales bacterium
CGCTCGCGGTCGAGCGTGATGCGCCATTTTTTGCTTTCGAAGTGGCTGCCCCCGGCGATCGGGGTGGAGCCGTCGTAGTCGAACGTGCACAGCCCGTACGTGAGCGTGGCCAGCCCGGCAGCGGCCAGCAAGGCGCTGGGGCTGGCGCCCGCTGTGGCCGAGACCGCGAGCGAGCCGCCTGCGGCGAGGGCCCAGCCGAGCGGCCAGCGATAGGCTCCGAGCCGGTCGTATCCAGCGAAGGTGGCGGCTGCGATCGCCCAAGTCTGAAAGATCACGCCCGGCGCCCACGCAGGCCGCAGCCAAAGCAGCACAGCCCCAAGCACGAGCGAGATTGGGGCCGCCCAGGCGGCCGCCATTTCCATGCGTTCCGTAAAACCGAAGCGAACGCGCCGCATCGATTCGTCCTTGCGCTCCCCGCCGGCCAACCACCGGGGCAAGTCCCTGGCGTAGACGGGGCCAAACCGCACTTTCCAGCCCGCGCGCCGGGCCACTTCGCGGGCCACGACGCCGGTGGCCGCCAGTGGGGGCAAGATGGCGCGCCGGTGCCGTACCGCGTGCTCGATGCCTGAGGTCTTGAGGGCGGTGACGACGTGGTCGGTCGTGAAGAGACCGCCGGCGGCGGCGCACCATACGTTGATGCCCGAGGACGGCGCCACGACCAGCCAGGCATCCAATCCGGCCAGGGCTCGTTCCACGCGGCGGACGGTCAGGTCGTAGTTGCAAGTAACGATGACTGGGCTGTCGGGTCCCGGCCGGCCGATCTGGCGAAGGCCGGTTTCGGTAGGCCACGGCAAGAGCCGAAAAACGGTTGCCGCGGCGTCCCGCCACGCCTGCCCCAAGCGCGATCGAATCCGCCGACCAGCCGAACTCATCAGGCCGGCCGCCTTTCGGGCCTTGTGGCCACCACCAAGGCCAGTGTTCCAGTCGGCGAGCGCCAGTGTTCGACCGGCTCGAGGCCGGCTGCCTTGAGTTCTCCGTGCAGGTCCTCGAGGGGGCGGCTCACCCGTCCGGCCACGATCCACGCCAGCAGGGCAAGGGGGAGCCGGACCGCGGCCTGCAGCAAGCGCCAGCCAACGCCTTTGGGCGTGACCTCGTCGAGCACGACCATCCGCCCCCCGGTCTTGAGTAGCCGGGTTGCGTGGCGAAGCACGTAGGCGCGCTCGGAGCGCGACATTTCCGACAGCACCAAACTGGCGGCCACGGCGTCGAACGATGCCTGCGGCAATCGGTCGATTTCGGCTGCCACCGCGTGGCGAAGCCCAAGGCGCGCGCCGGCGCCTTCGAGCTTTGCGCGGGCCCGATCGAGCATGGCTGGATCTTGTTCGATCGCTTCGACCTCGGCGCCAAGCGCGAGCAGGCGCCGGGTGAGTTCTCCCGTCCCGCACCCGAGCTCGAGGACTTTGGCGCCCGGCCGCCAGACCGCCAGCTCGGCTGCCCGCTGCTGGGCCCGCCCGAGGCCCGGCCCCCCGAGCAGCCTCATGCCGGCGTCGTAGCGCGCCGGCGTAGACTCGAGAATCCGCATCAAGACGACCGTGCTCACCGCTAGCCTTTCGAGGGCCGCTTACCGCCCGGCAGCGCTTTCCAGTCAGGGCAGACGCTTTTGCGGCACGCACCCGCGCGCCGCAGCGCCCCGCCGGGGACCAAGGGTGCGGCCGTGCTCGGTCACGCTCGTCCGCTGCGCCGGCTCTGTCAAGCGCCTTGCCGGGCCGGGCCGATTGATTCCGTGCCCGACCCGCGCAATAACCGGCGCCCCAAGAGACCGAGGCCATCGGCAGGAGCAAGCGACGTGGCAGTCATTCGCAAGAAGCGCGGCAACTACCTCGAGGACTTCGAGCCGGGACAGGTCTTTCGCCACAAGGGCGGCAAGACGATCAACGAAGGCTTGTTCAACGCCTTCACGGATTTTTCGATGACGACCAACCCCCTGCACAAGAACGCCGAGTATGCACGTTTCTTCGGCTACCAGGGACTGGTCGTACCGCCCGGTCTGGTGATGAACGTGGTCTTCTCGCAGACGGTCGAAGACATCAGCGAGAACGCCCGCGCGAACCTCGAATACATCGACATGCGCTTCGGAGCTCCCGTCTACGTGGGCGACACGCTCGAGGCCGAAACAACGATCCTCGGAGTAACGCCGTCGTCGAAGAACAACGACCGCGGCGTGGTGCACGTCTTCACCGTGGGACGCAAACAGGACGGTTCCGTAGTGATCGCGTTCGAGCGCAAGGTGCAGGTGTGGAAGGGGGACGTTGCTGCCAAGGTCGAGCCCGCGGAGATCGATCGCAAACCCGAGGTGGAGTGCGAGCCGGTCATTCCGCCCTACGATCCGGCCAAGCCGTACCGCGAAAAGGCCTACCTGACGAATCCGGATACGTACTTCGAAGACTTTTCCGTGGGCGATCTCTACGAGCATTCGCGCGGCCGCGTCGTCACCGACGAGCACATCGCCCTGACCGGCCAGCTCGACAACACGTCCCAGGTGCATTGCAACCAGTTCCTCATCGACCAGAATCCGGACAAGTACATCGGCGGCCGCCTGATCGTCTACGGGGGAATCCCGTTCAACCTGTGCCTCGGACTGTCTTGCCCCGACATCGCCGACAACTCCCCGGCCGATATCGTCTACACCAGAGGCCGGCATGTCGGTCCGGTATTCTCGGGAGACACGGTCTTTGCCACCACCGAGATCCGCGATAAGCGCGACTACCCGGGACGTCCCGACTTGGGCGTGCTCGTCACCACGCTGCGCGGCCACAAGTTTCGCAAGCCGAAAGAAGGGGAGGAGGGTCCTCAGAAGGTCGAGGTCTTCTACCTCGAGCGCGAACTCGCCGTGCGGCGGCGCAGTCACTACGCCGCGTGACCTTGCCCGAGTTTCTCTCTCGCCGGGCGCACCGGGCGGCGGCTGTCGGGCGGCTCGTGGTGCCCGAGGTGTTTTCCAGCCTGGCCGAGGAATGGAGCGCGCTGGATGGTGCGTGTGCCCTTGGATACCTGGGGCCGCGTGCCGTGCTCGAAGCAAAAGGGCGCGATGCTCGCCGCTTTCTGCACGGTCAGACCTCGGCTGACGTAGCCAGCCTAGCTTCTGGGCAGGGGGCACCGGCCCTACTACTGACGCTGCAGGGGCGGCTCGTCGCACGGGTCGATCTCTACGGGCACCGGGCCGATGGATCTGCGGCAGCAGCACCGCAGCAGGGTGGCGCGCGGGGGCCGGCTGGCTTCCACGCAGCACCCGACAGCGGCCATGACTGGTTCGAGTTGCGGCTTGACGGGGCGCTACTTGAAGGCGCGCGCGAGCGTCTCGAGCGGTTCATCGTCGCCGACGACGTTCGCTTGGACGTGCGCCACGGCCGCACGACACTCGTCCTTTCCGGCCCGGATGCGCCGGAGCTGCTGGCGCGCCTTGGCTCGCCCGAGGCACCCTGCGGCTGGAGCGTTTCGCATCTCGAGGTGGAGGGCGAGCGCGCTAGTGTCTTTGGCCGCGGGGAACTGCGGGTTCCCCTCTACGAGCTCGAGGTTCCCGCCGATGCGGCGGTGCGCTGGTGGCAGCGGCTCGAAGAGGCAGGCGCCCGGCCGGCCGGGTACCGAGCGTTCGAGACGGTTCGGGTCGAAAGCGGCGTTGCTAGCGTTCCAGTCGATGCAGACGGCTCGACGATGGCGCTCGAGGCCCGTCTCGAGTGGGCGATCGCATCCGGCAAGGGCTGCTACGTCGGGCAGGAGGTGATCGAGCGGGCAGTCAGCCGGGGACGCCTCAGGCGACGGCTGGCACTGCTCGCTGCTTCCCGGCCGGTAGCCGCGGGAGCCCGGTTGGCTTCGGCAGGAACAGGGGGGAGTGCAGGCCGAGAAGAAAGGGGGGATGAAGGCGCGCGCTTTAGCGTCACCTCGGCGGTAGACTCACCTGCACTCGGGCCACTGTGCCTGGCCTACGTGCCGGCCGAACTCGACCGGCCTGGCGCTGCCGTCACCCTCGAACAGCCCGGGGGTGGGCTGATCGACGCCGAGGTGCTGCCGTGGCCTCGCAAGGCTAAGCGCCAATAGCCCGGCCGGTGCCGTACGCACTGCGGGCGCTCCAGGCGCCAGGCTCATGCCGGCGTGGCAAGGTCTCGGCCTGCGAAAAGGGAGGATCGACGTGAGCGAGCGCGGGGGACGTTGGTTCGTTCGTGGCGACATCGATGGCTTCTTTGGGCTGGCCCTCGACAACCTGATCCAACTGCTCGTCATTGGGGCCCTGTGTTCGAGCGTGCTCGGTTTCAGCGGGGACCTGCTGTACGGGCACGTCCTTCCGGGGGCGGCCGT
>CAYZHO010000028.1:0-2235 GCA_964478045.1 uncultured Myxococcales bacterium
CCCGTAGCCACGCGCGTCAAACGCGAGCGCAGCGAGATCAGCCGAGCGATCAGGCGGAGAAGCGGGCCGCCGGTATCAAACCGAACGTCGAACCGGCCCCATTCGACCCCCTCAGCCTCGACCAGCCGCTCGATCTCCGAGCGATACCCGGGGGGCAGGCGCGTGTCCGCGTGGAGGAACACGAGCAACTCGGCATCCGTGGCGGACGCCCCGAGTGCCAACTGGAGCCCCCGCCCGCGCGGTCCCACAACGACGCGGGCGCCGGCAGCACGGGCCCGCCCAACCGTCTGGTCGTGGCTTCCGCCATCGACCACCACAATCTCGTCGGCTCCGGCAGCCGAGGCAACAGCTGCGGCAATGTTCTCCTGCTCGTTGAGCGCTGGGATCACAACCGCCACCTTCATTGTCCTACCGCTCTTACTCCCCAGGTACGGCGCGCTCTCCCGTGTTCTCGCGCCGCACCCGCGCCAGCCCGGGTGAAACAACCGGGCAATGCAGCTACCATGGAGCCATGAGCAACCGCCGCTGGTTTGCGATCGTCGCTATCGGCAGGGATCGCCCGGGCATCGTGGCCGACCTCAGCGAATGCGTCTACCAATGCGGGTGTAACCTTGAAGACGCTAGCATGACCACGCTCGGTAACGAGTTTGCTACTTTGATGCTGGTCAGTGGCGCTGGCGAGGACATTGCGAAAACGCTCAGCGATGCGACAAGACGCTTGGAGTGGGAGCGCAACCTGACGGTATTCGTGCGCCCACTCGAGGAGCCGCCCCAACGGCGCCGCCAGGATCCACATACGGTCGAGTACGCCCTGCGGGCCGAAGGTGTCGACAAAGCAGGGATCGTCGCCGGGCTCTCCCGGTGCCTGGCCGATCACGATGTCGAGATCACGGATCTGCGCAGCGCGGTCCGCCCAATGGCCGAAAGCGGCACGCCCTTGTACACGCTGGCCATCCGATTCGTCCCACCGGCGACAGTCGACATGGAGGCTCTCGAACGCCGCCTCCGGGCCGTGGCCGAACGCCTCGACGTCGAGCTCTCCGTGTTCAGAGCCGAGCCGATTTCATAATCGGCCGGGGCGAAACAACACTTTCCCGTCGGCCACTACCAACTCTTCCTTGATAAACATTTGAACGGCCCGGCTGAGCACCGAAGCCTCGAGTTCGCGGCCGCGCTGTTTGACGTCTTCCAGGGTGTCCTTGCCCACTTCAATGTGGAAGACGTCCTGCAGGATGACTGGTCCCTGGTCAAGCTCCTCCGTAACGAAGTGCGCCGTGCACCCGCACACGCGCACGCCTGCCTCGTACGCCTGGCGATAAGCATTGGCGCCCGGGTAGTACGGTAGCAAGGACGGATGGATATTGATGATACGATTGCGATAGGCGTTCACCACCTCCGGCGAGAGGATCTGCATGTAACGCGCGAGAACCACCAGGTCCGGGCGCAGTTCCGAGAGCTCGCGCAAGAGAAATTCCATGTGTGCCTTCTTGTCCGTCGAGGGAAAGTACCGGAACGGTAGCTGGTATTTCTCCGCCACGGGTCGGAGCACCTCGTGGTTCGATAGGACGGCTACAATATCGGCGTCGATAAGGCCGTCTCGGTGGTCATGGGCAAGCTTCTCCAGGCAGTGGGGTTCGCGAGAAACCAGTATCACCATCCGCTTGCGGCTTTTCTCGCCGTGCAAGCGGACCGTGACGTCCACCTGCATTTCGCGCCCGATCTTCTTGAGATCGAGGATCAGCTGGTCCAGACTGCAACTCAGATCGGCCAAATCGACCAGCATGGTCATGATGAAAAGTCCCTCCATGACACGCTGGTCGATGTTTTCGATGTTTACGTTCTGTTCAGCTAGATAAGTCGAGACCCGCGCAACGATTCCCTTCTGGTCTCGGCCAATGATCGTGATGATTGCAGGGCTTGTCGGCATGGCCCGAACCTAGCGAAGGAGCGCCCTGGCAGCAACTCCCGCGCCGCGGGCCCGGCCGCCTGCTTTACTTGATCTGCCCCCGCCAGCCTCTCCGATTGTAGATTCGCTCGCGCCGCAGCGGCCGCACCCGGTCGCGCGGGCACCCTCCCTCGAGTGCCTCTCGCTTCAGCTTGCGCAACCCCCGGCGGATGTAATCCGGGTCGATCCCGAGGCAGCCGCAAATGTTCTCGAACGAGAAAGGCCAGTCCGTGTCGTCGCTGGCGATCCAGCGATCCACCTCGTAGAAAAGCCGCCGCTGTTCTGCCCTG
>CAYZHO010000028.1:2245-11475 GCA_964478045.1 uncultured Myxococcales bacterium
CGCATGGGGCACCTCCCTGCCCGCCCCGGTCGGCGCCACCACCCGGCGGGCACGACGAAGCTAACTCGGCGGGGGTCCGGTCGTCAACAGGAATCGACTCCTAACATGCTGATTTTACAGGGGAAAATGAAGCCTGATTGAGGCCGCGCAGTCGCCTTATCGAAACTAAAATTATTTATCGCTCAGCAAAGCGACTATCAAAAAAGCAGACGGAGGTGTCGATCCTTGGCGTCCTGATTGGAATCTTCGATCGCGATTCTTATCGGTGCATAAGGATTCACTGCGGTTCTGCAGTCGTCCCGGTTTCGGTTTGCGCCCGAGCCACTGCGCCTGGTACAAGAGTAGTTGGAGCTTACGCCATGCGCGCGGCGTGCCGCGGCCGGCAGCCGGGCGCCGCATCTCAAACTGCGATCCGTATGTCTGCTAAACGCAAGGGAATTTTGTGCGCTTTTGGTGCTGCGGCCGTTTCGTTTTCGCTCCTAGTGGGTGCCCCGCCGACGTCGGCAACTACGAGCGTCGCCGCCCAGCTTGAGGCAGCCAAGAGGGCGTTTCGGATGGCAGAGCTAGCCGATCCCGGCTCACCGTTGCGCTTGGCCAACTACAAGCGCGCCGAGGCTCTAGCGGCCCGTGCGTTGGAAAACAACCCAGACTCCCCTGAGGCCAATTTCATGCTCTTCGCCGCACGCGGCCGGCGCATGATGGCCGAAGGCGGCCCGACCCTCACAAACTTCTGGCGTTTCACCCGCTTGAACAAGTACCTCGATCGCGCCCTCGAGCTCGATCCGAACCACGCGAATGCGCTTGCCGCCAAGGGCGGCCTACTGCTGGACCTGCCACCATTTCTCGGGGGTGACCCTGCTCGGGCGCTCCCGTTTCTAGAAAAAGCGCTCGCAATCAATCCGACCGGAGTAGCTACGCGCGTTGCCCTTGCTAAAGCGCTCCTGCGGCAAGGCGAGCGCGAGCCGGCGCGCCGCCATCTTCTGCTCGCTGCTCATTACGCTTGCATCGTGCGACGGCGCAACGAGCTCCAAGAAGCCGACCGGCTCCTGCGGGAACTCGCGAGCGGGCGGCTGTAGAGCAGCCGGACGCGGCAGCGCTTGCGGTCGCGACGCGTTGCGGGTTTATGCCCTGCATGGGCCACTCTAGCGACCGGCATTCATTCTCCGATCTGATCGCCTTGATGCACCGCTTGCGTGCACCCGGCGGCTGTCCCTGGGACCGCGAGCAAACTCACGAAAGTCTCAAACCGTACTTGATCGAAGAGGCCTACGAGGTCATCGAAGCCATCGACGGCGGTGACGACCGGGCGTTGTGCGAGGAGCTAGGCGACTTGCTCCTCCAGGTGGTATTTCACGCCGAACTCGCCGCCGAACGTGGCGCATTCACGATGGCGGACGTCGTCGACCGCCTTTGCCAGAAGCTCATCGAGCGCCATCCACATGTCTTCGCGGATGTCGCGGTAAGCGGAAGCGCAGAGGTCGTGCGGAACTGGCACCGCATCAAGAACCGCCAGCGCGAACAGGAGCGCGGGAGTCTTACGCAGTCCCGGCCTTCGGCGCTCGATGGGGTACCGCGGGCGATGCCGGCTCTGCTGCGGGCGCACCGGCTCGGGCAGAAAGCAGCGGCTGTCGGCTTCGATTGGAAGTCGGCGGCGGCGGTAACCGAGAAGATTCGGGAAGAACTGGCCGAAATTGCGGGCGCCGAGGACCGGCAGCAGCGCAACCAGGAGCTAGGCGACCTCCTGTTCGCCGTCGCAAGCTACGTGCGACTGTCCGGAAGCAATGCGGAAACGGCGCTACAGGAGGGACTCGATCGCTTCGAACGCCGGTTCCGTCGGCTGGAAGAGCTGGTCCGCCAAAACGGAATGGAGCTACAAGACCTGGCGCCCGAGCGCCTCGAAGCGCTTTGGGAGCAAGTAAAGTCGGAGGAAGAAGACCGTTAGGCCGCAGGCTGCCACCGCGCGAGCAGCGCCCGAACTTCGTCGCTGCCCAATGCCAGAGCTGCTCCAATGTAGGCGCTGCAGCCGAGCAAAATCGCACCAGCGAGTTCGAGTGGCGCTGGGAGGTTCGAGGCCGCCTTCTGCCACAGAACCACGACAGTTGCCATAACCACAGCGGCGAGCGCGTGCCGTAGCGCCGACGTTCCCAGCGCGCCGCCGACGCTCCTTCCGAGGAGCTTTCCCGCAAGTACGAACAAGAGCCCGGCGTTCACAATGGCGGCAATCCCGGTACCGAGGGCTAGACCGGCATGGTCGAAGTCCGCGACCGCCACCGCCGCCTGCAGCCGGGCGACGAGCCCAGCCCCCCACCATGACACCGGCTGTGCCGGCGGCCCCATCAAAGCCAAGTCGCAGAGCGCATTCAGAAGCAGCGCCATCGTTGCTGTGGCAACCGGAATCCTAGGCTTCTCGAGAGCGTAGAACACCGACACCAGGACCCGTACCGAGGCCACACCCAGCATTCCAACCGCGTAGGCTCGCAACGCCCAGGCGGTCATCGAGGTGTCCAGCGGAGTAAAACGACCTCGTTCGAAAAGTACCTCCACGATGGTCGGCGCTAGAAGCCAAAGTCCGATCGTTGCCGGAATGCACAACGCCCACACGAGCCGTAGCGCATAAGCGGCAGTGTCAGCCATCGCCCCGAGCCGGCGCTCACTCGCCTGTGCGCTGAGACTGGGCAACGCAGCGGTGCCAACCGCCACCGCCACGATTCCCAGAGGAAACTCGAACACCCGGTCGGCATACCAGAGGTAAGAAATGCTGCGCTCGGGGAGCAGCGATGCAAAAACGGTCGCGAGCAGAATGCCGATCTGGTACACGGCGCCCCCGAACAGCGTGGGAACGAGCAGGCGGCCGACGCGCCCGACCGCCGGGTGAAGCCCTTGAAAGGCGGCACGCGGGCGCAGTCCGACCGCGACCAGCGACGGTGCTTGGACCGCAAACTGCAATGCACCGCCAATTAGCACTCCGATGGCCAGTGCGTAGATCGGCCGTTCGAGACGCGGAGAAAGCAAGAGGGCCGAGGCGATGATGGCCAGGTTCAGCAGAATGGGGCCGAGCGCTGGAGCCAGAAAGCGGCGAAAGGCATGGAGCACTCCCATCGCCCAAGCGGCCAAGCCCACAAACAAGAGATAGGGGAAGGTAAGCCGGACGAGAGCCACCGCAAGGCCTTGCTTGCTCGGCTCGGCAGCAAAACCCGGCGCAAACACCGAAATCACCCAAGACGCGCCGGCGACGCCCGCCACAACCAGCACGGAGAGGGTTGCCAGTGCCGCCCCGCCGACCGCCACCGCAGCCCGTGCTGCCTCCCTGTCTCCGCGGCGGGATCGGTACCAAGTGAACACCGGAACGAACGCCGTGCTTGTTGCCCCCTCGGCCACGACTCGCCGAAAGAGGTTCGGAATGCGGAACGCAACGAAGAAGGCATCGGCGGCTCCCGAGGCTCCAAACAGCGCCGCGATGACGAGGTCACGGGTTAGCCCAGCAATCCGACTCAGGAGTGTGAGAGTAGCCAGCAGCCGCGCGGCGGCGGTGATATCGCGGTGCTCGCCGCTGACGCTCAGTTGACCCTCGCCGCCGGCTTTGCTAGCGTTCACGGTTCGAACACTGCGGGAGGGCGTTCGTGGCGAATCATCCGTCGGCTGAGAAGCGTTACCGGCAAGCACGCGTGCGCAGGCGGCGCAATCGTGCCGTCAAGTCGCGAATCCACACCCTGACACGCCGGCTGCGCGATGCCATCGCGGCCGCCGATCGCGCGCAGGCCACCGAGCGGCTGCGCGAGGTTTCCAAGGCCCTCGCCAAGGCCGCCGCCAAGGGTATCATCCACCCGCGAACGGCTTCGCGCCGCATCTCCCGGCTCGCCAAGAAAGTACATCAGATCCCGGCCGCCTGACCTATCGCCCCTCGTTCAAGCGCGCCAAGATGGTACGCGCCAGGTCCGCGGCAAGAGTTTCGGCCGCGTGTGCCCGCCGCACCTCTCCTAGCTGTACGTTGTCGAAGCTCTCGAGGTCTCGGGCGGTCAAGCGTTCGGTAGACTGGAATGCCGAACTTGTAGTCACGATCGCTCCTCTTACGGCTCCCCGGCCCCGGGTCGCCCCAACTTCCGCTGCCGACCAGATCAGCTCTCCGCGGGCGTTTTCGAGGCGAGCGCGAGCGCGCAACGTCATCTCGTAATCCAGCACCTCGTCGAACTCATCGAAGGCTACCGGCTCCACCCGTGCCGGAAACAGCTCGACCGCTAGCGTGGCATCCGCCCCGTCTCGATCCTCGACGACGCGGAATCTACTTTCGCGGCGCAGCAGCCGCCGCAACTCCCGGCCCAATGCGTCGACCATCTCCACGTCGGCCCGAGGCGCACCGCGCACGTCCACGTACACGGTTTTCACCGCCTGCGGTACGGTGCTGGCAGGCCGCACTAGCGAATAGCCACAGCTCCACACGGCCGCGGCCAGGGCTATGGCAGCAGCGCTATGCTTTCTCCGCCCCGTCATCACACGACAATGTTGACGACACGCCCGGGAACAACGACCGTCCGGCGCGGTTTCTTGCCACCCAGTGCCCGAAGGATTTTCTCGTCGGCAAGCGCCAGCGCGGCGATAGCGTCCCGGTCGAGGTCGGCCGGAACCGTGATGCGCGAGCGCACTTTCCCGTTCACTTGCACTGGAAGTTCCACCGTCTCGCGAGCAAGCGCCCGCTCGTCGTATTCGGGCCACGGCATTTCCTCGAGCGGAGGGCTTCCGACAGCCCGTTCCCATAGCTCACTGGTAACGTGCGGCACGTACGGAAAGAGCAGGCGCAGGGTGGTAGACAGAGCAAAACCCAGTACCCGCGTGTCGGGCTCCCGCGTTTTCTCCCGGTATTCGGCGATGTGATTGACCAGTTCCATGATCGCTGCCACGCCCGTGTTGAACCGCATCCGCTCGCCGATGTCGCGAGTCACACGAGCGATCGTTTCGTGCGCACGCCTGCGCAACGCAGCTCCCGCATCATCGAGTCCCTCGGGTCCTGGGTCGGCAATTTCCAGCCGCCCGGCTTGGCCCACCAGGCGCCACAGCCGCGCCAGGAAGCGCGCTGCCCCCTCAACTCCGCGGTCGCTCCACTCGAGGTCCTTTTCGGGCGGGGCGGCAAACATCGAAAACAACCGGGCCGTGTCGGCCCCGTAGCGCTGGACTAGCTCGTCGGGGTCGACGACGTTCCCGCGCGACTTGCTCATCTTGGCCCCGTCTTTGATCACCATGCCCTGCGTAAGAAGACGCTCGAACGGTTCCGACAGCTCGATCCAGCCCAAGTCGCGCAACACCCGGGTGAAAAACCGAGCGTAGAGCAAGTGCAGGACAGCGTGTTCAATTCCACCGATGTACTGGTCGACGGGTAGCCACCGTTTGATCGCTTGCGGGTCGAATGGCGCCGAGTCGAGTCGCGCGCACGGGAAGCGCAAGAAATACCACGAGGACTCCACGAACGTGTCCATCGTATCCGTCTCGCGCCGTGCCCGGCGGCCGCAGCGCGGGCAGGTC
Source organism: uncultured Myxococcales bacterium (assembly GCA_964478045.1). Taxonomy (GTDB): domain Bacteria; phylum Desulfobacterota; class Binatia; order UBA1149; family SPBQ01; genus CAZQYE01. The sequence goes on from CAYZHO010000028.1 coordinate 7,760, forward strand.
GTCGAGACGAACGACTCGAGCACCGGTAGCGGAGAGCCTCCGCCCTCGAGGAGGGTGACGTCGAGAGGTAGCTTCACTGGCAACTGCTCGGCTGGCACGGGCACGATACCGCAGTCATCGCAATAGACGACCGGAATCGGGGCACCCCAATAACGCTGGCGCGAGATCCCCCAATCCCGCAGGCGATAGTGGACGGTCCGCCGCCCGCGGCCGCGGCGTTCCAACTCCTCGGCAATGGCGCGGCGAGCCTCGGCGCTCGTGAGTCCATCGAACGGCCCGCTGTTTCGCAGCACCCCGTCCGCCTCGAAGGCGGCCGACAACGGCTCCGAAAGGCGCCCGTCGACCGGTTCGACTACAACTTCCACCGGAATCCCGTAGCGCGTGGCGAACTCGAAGTCCCGCTGGTCGTGCGCCGGCACGGCCATCACCGCGCCCGTGCCGTACTCCATGAGAACAAAATTAGCCAAGTAGACGGGCACTTTCCTGCCGTTGATCGGATTCACGGCATGGCAGCCCGTGAAGATGCCTTCTTTACCCTCAGCTCGCTCCTGCGGATCTTGCGAAGCCACCCGCTCGGCGAACGCCATCACCTGCTCCGCTCGCCCTCCGGCGCGGGCCAATGCCTCGACTTCTGGGTGTTCCACGGCCACGCTCACAAAGGTGGCACCGAAAAGCGTGTCTGCCCGGGTCGTGAAGACCTTGAGCGGCCGCTGGAGTTCGACCAACTCGAAGTCGATCTCGACGCCCTCGCTGCGCCCGATCCAGTTGCGCTGCATGGTGATGACCTTCTCGGGCCAACCCGTCAGCTGATCGAGGCCCTCGAGCAGCTCCTCCGCATACGCAGTAATGCGCAAGAACCACTGGTCGAGTTCCTTGCGGCGAACCGGCCGGTGGCCGCGCCAGCATTCGTCTCCGTCCACTTGCTCGTTGGCGAGCACCGTCCCGCACTCGTCGCACCAGTTCACCTTGGCGCTCTTGCGGTAGGCAAGCCCTCGCTCGAGCATCTGAATGAAGAAAAGCTGCTCCCAGCGATAGTAGGAAGGGTCGCACGTCGCCAGTTCCAAGTCCCAATCGTAACGAAATCCCATCCGTTTGAGCTGGGCACGCATCGTCGCAATGTTGTCGGCCGTCCACTTGGCCGGCGCGACCCCATGCTTGATCGCCGCCTGTTCGGCCGGGAGGCCGAATGCGTCCCAGCCCATGGGGTGGAGAACCGAATATCCACGCGCCGTGAGAAAGCGGGCAAGCACGTCCCCGATCGTGTAGTTGCGAACGTGCCCCATATGGATGCGACCGGAGGGGTACGGAAACATCTCGAGCAAATAAAACGGCGTTCCACCGGACTCCCGGCGCGTCGGCTGCTTCTCCCACCGCGCCTGCCACTTTTCTTCCACACGTTGTGGATCGTACGGTTCGATCGTCATTTCTGGTTACTCCGTACGCGCAGTTCCCGCGCAACCCGATCGAGAATTCCGTTGATGAACGCTGGCGCTCCTTCATCCGAATAGCGGCGGGCGATCTCGATTGCCTCGTCGATGACAACGCTTTCGGGCGTTTCGGGAAACCACCGCAGCTCGCAGACCCCTAGCCGGAGAATGCACAAGTCAATTCGAGCCATTCGCTCCAATCGCCAGTTTGCCGCCGCTCGGGCAATATGTTCGTCGATTTCCTCGCGGTGCTCGAGGCAGCGCTCGGCCAGCTGGCGGGCGAACTCGAGCACCTCCGGTGGCGCGTTGAGCCGCCGCCAAAACAACCGGCGCGCATCCTCCCCGTCGGCTCCGCACTCGACCTGATAGAGAAACTGCAACGCTGCTTCCCTAGCCTGCCGTCTTCTTCCCACTGCACTCGAGCCGTCCTACTGCCGCAGCCGCCTGAGCTGTGCGATCATGTCGAGCACGGTGACCACTGCCTCGTATCCTTTGTTCCCCACCCTTCCGCCGGCGCGCTCGAGCGCTTGAGCAAGCGTGTCGGTGGTCAGCACCCCAAACGCAATCGGAACCCCCGTGTCGAGAGCCACGCGCTGAATGCCCGCCGCTGCTTGGGCGCTCACGTACTCGAAATGCGGCGTCTCCCCCCGGATTACCGCGCCGAGGCAAACGATGCCGTCGTAGCGTCCGGAACGCGCGACGGCCATCGCCATCGTCGGCAGTTCAAACGCGCCCGGCACCGGGTATATGTCCGCCTCGGTAATCGCCACTTGTTTGGCCGCAGCCGCCGCGCGCGCTCCCTCGAGCAAGTTGTCGGTCACTGCCCGATTGAACCGGCTAACGACGATGGCAATCCGCGGGTCCGTCACCGGCCTTCCTCGCGCTCGCCGGGGAGCGCGTCGATCAGATGCCCGAGTTTTTCGCGCTTCGTTTTGAGGTAGCCAATGTTCTCGGCCCGCGGTTCCACCTGCAGGGGAACTCGCTCGACCACCTCGATCCCGTAGCGCCCCAGCCCGGCCACTTTCTGCGGATTGTTGGTCAGGAGGCGTACGCGTGCTACCCCAAGATCCCTTAGTATCTGAGCGGTTATACCGTAATCTCGAAGGTCTTCTTTAAATCCGAGCTCGAGGTTCGCCTCGACGGTGTCGCGCCCTTGGTCCTGGAGCGCGTATGCGCGTATCTTGTTGGCAAGCCCGATCCCGCGGCCTTCCTGGTGCATATAGACAACCGCGCCGCGCCCCTCCTCCGCGATGCGCCGCAGCGCTAGGTCGAGCTGATCTCCACAGTCGCACCGCAGTGAACCGAACACGTCTCCCGTAAGACACTGGGAATGGACCCGAACCAGTGGCGGCGGATCCCCCGAGATCTCCCCCGCCACCAGCGCCATATGCTCGTGCGAGTCGAAGTCGTTGCGGTAGACGATAGCCCGAAACGGCCGGAGTCCGACTTCGGTGACGATCTCCCGCTCGGCCACCCTCTCGACCACGATATCGTGGCGCAGTCGCTCGGCCACCACTGCCGCCAGGGGTACCGCCACCAGGTGGTGCTCAGCCGCTAGCCGCGCCGCTGCTTGCGCGCCGGCCAGCTCGCCGCGTTCGTCGAGAATGGCACACATCGCGGCCGTATCCCCCTGTCCGGCCAGCCGCACCAGGTCGACGGCCGCCTCCGGAAGCCCGGGCCTGCTCAGGACCCCCCCGGCGCGAACGAGAACCGGAAAGACGTGTCCCGGCATCACGATGTCTCGCTCTGAGGCCTCGGGATCGCTAGCCACTTGGATCGTTCGTGCCCGGTCGGCGGCGGAAATCCCGGTCGTCACCCCTTCACGCGCTTCGATCGAAACGCCGAAAGCCGGCCGCTGGCCCGACTCGCCGCCCGCCATGAGCGGAATACCGAGTCCGCGCATTCGCTCCTCCGTCATCGCGAGACACACGAGTCCACGCCCGTAGCGAACCATGAAGTTCACCGTGCCAGCGTTCGTGCGCCGGCCCGCCGCGCACAGGTAAGCACCCGTTTCGGGCGACTCTTCGTCGAACAGAACTACCAGGCGTCCGGCAGCCAAGGCGGCCTTGCCCCGCGCAAGGATGCGTTCGTAGTGTCGGCTCCCGTTCTTCACTTGAACCGGCCAACCCAGACCAGATCGCCGCCGCAGGTCGCGATCTGGCGCGTTTCAGCGCGAATCGCTCGGCGGGGATCGTCGATACCCAGAGGGCCGACGAGCGGAACGCCGTCGGCGCCGATCAAGCGAGGATTATAGAAGATCGTGGCTTGGTTGACCACGCCAGCCGCAAT
>CAYZHO010000028.1:11485-14243 GCA_964478045.1 uncultured Myxococcales bacterium
CGCCTGCCAATACTCAGGTTTTCCCCGCTCGATTTCGATCACCTCGGCGCCCGCTGCTTCGAGCCGCCGCCGCCGGCGACTGGAGACACCGGGTGCAGCCACGATCAGACAGCGGCCCCGGCCCCTAACTACGCGAGCCTCAGGTGGGGTGCGCAAACGGCCGTCGAGTACTACCCGCAAAGGTTGGCGAGCGCCGGGCAGGCGACACGTCAGGCGCGGGTCGTCGGCCAGCACGGTTCCCACTCCCACCAGCACCGCGTCAGCCCGGGCCCGCATCCGCTGGACGAGCCGCCGCGACGGGGCAGAGCTAATCCACTTCGACGCGCCCGTACGCGTGGCAATTCGCCCGTCGAGACTAGCGGCTAGCTTCAGTTCCACCCACGGCCGCCCGTGTCGTATCCAATGGCGGAATCCGCGGATCAAATCCTGGCAGCGCTCTTCCAGAACACCGCACCGCGTTCGAACGCCAGCCCGCGCTAGCGCGCGCAGGCCCCTTCCGCCTACCCGAGGATTCGGGTCGCTACAGCCCGCCACGACGCGCGCTACACCGGCTGTAATGAGGGCTTGCGTGCACGGTGGTGTTCGGCCCTGGTGGCAGCACGGTTCCAGAGTTACGTAGACGGTGGCACCCGCGGCCTCCTCACCCGCTTCCCGCAAGGCTTCAATCTCCGCGTGGGGCAGGCCGGCGCGGCGGTGGTAACCCCGCCCGACCACCCGGCTGCCCTTGACGATGACACAACCCACGGGCGGGTTCGGAGAGGTCCATCCCAGCCCCTTTTCGGCCTCGCGGCAGGCCTCGTCCATCCAGCGCTCGTCGGTGCGCTCGGCCACACTCACCGCTCCGTACCGCGGCGCCGCTCCCGTACGATCGTCTCGAGGGCAGCCTGAAATTCGTCGATGTCGCGAAACGACTTGTACACGGACGCGAAACGCACGTAGGCAACGTCGTCGAGCTCTTTGAGCGCGTCCATGATCGTTTCGCCGATGACGCTGCTCTCGACTTCCCGGGTTCCCGACTCGTGCAGCCGCCGCTCCACCAGTGCTACGATCCGGTCGATCGCGTCGGCCGGTACCGGCCTTTTCTCACATGCTTTCTGGAGGCCCACGAGAACCTTATCCCGGCAGTAGGGCTCCCGGCGCCCGTCTTTCTTGACGATCATCGGCAGAACAAGGTCCGGCCGCTCATAGGTCGTGAATCGCCGCCGGCAGTGGCTACACTCGCGGCGCCGCCGAATCGCCTCTCCATCGGCGGCATCCCGCGAATCGACGACTCGGTTGTTGTGGTGGCCACAGAACGGACACTTCACCGGTGGCCCCTCCCCGATCGCTCGTCACGAGCGGGACACTGGCTGGACGCAGAAGCGGCCCGGGTCATTCGTCAGCCAGGTAGCCATGCGCCGGGTAGAGCGGAAAACGCCGGCACAATGCGGCCACCTCGCCCGCGATGCGCTCCAGCTCCGCTTCATCCTCACGATGCGCAAGAGCTCGTGCGATGAAGTCGGCGATCTGTATCATCTCCTCGCGCCCCATGCCCCGAGTGGTCACGGCGGGAGAACCAAGACGCAGCCCCGAGGTGATGTAAGGAGGGCGCTTGTCGAACGGGACGGAATTGCAGTTGGTCGTGATGTGAGCCCGGTCGAGCGTACGTTGCGCGTCGCGTCCCGTCAGCTCACCTTCTCTCAGGTCAACCAACATCAAGTGGTTGTCCGTGCCCCCCGAGATCAGTTCAAAACCGCGCGCCAGCAGCGCCTCCGCCAGCGTTTTGGCGTTGTCCACGACCCGCCGCTGATACTCCTGGAACGAGGGATCGAGAGCTTCTTGGAAGGCAACCGCCTTTGCCGCGATCACGTGCATCAGCGGCCCCCCTTGGTTGCCAGGAAAGATCGACGAGTCAATGGCTTTCGCGTGCTCCTGGCGGGTCATGATGATGCCGCCCCGCGGCCCCCGCAGCGTCTTGTGTGTCGTCGTCGTGACGAAGTCGCAATAAGGAACCGGTGACGGATGGAGTCCAGCAACCACCAAGCCGGCGATGTGCGCGATGTCAGCCATGAGCAGAGCGCCAACCTCATCGGCTATCGCGCGGAACTTGTCGAATTCGAGAACTCGGGGGTACGCGCTATGGCCGGCCACGATCATCTTGGGGTGATGGCGTCTGGCCAAGTCGGCGACCTGGTCGAAGTCGATCCGGTAGTCCGTCGCCGAAACGCCGTAGGGAACCACGTTGAAGAAGCGGCCAGAAAAGTTGACCTTGCTGCCGTGCGTCAGGTGCCCCCCGTGGGCGAGGTTCATCGCCAGGATCGTGTCACCCGGTTCGAGTACCGCGAAGTAGACCGCCATGTTGGCCTGGGAGCCGGAATGCGGCTGGACGTTCACGTGCTCGCATCCAAACAGTTGTTTTGCCCGATCGATGGCCAATTGCTCGACGACGTCAACGTATTCGCAGCCGCCGTAATAGCGGCGCCCGGGATAGCCCTCGGCATACTTATTCGTGAGCACCGAGCCCATGGCTTCGAGCACCGCATCGCTCACCACGTTCTCCGAGGCAATCAGCTCGAGATTCAGCTCCTGGCGCCGGCCCTCGTTGCGAATCGCCTCGTAGATTGCTGGGTCCCGCTCCTTCAGGCTACTCACCGCTTTCTTCCCCCGAACGTTCGAGACGCCGGATCTTGTCCACCCGCCGCTGGTGCCGGCCCCCCTCGAACGGCGTGTTCAGAAAGGCACGCAAAATCTCGGCCAGCTCCTCGGGATGGGTTCGCGA
>CAYZHO010000028.1:14253-17960 GCA_964478045.1 uncultured Myxococcales bacterium
TCGTTGTGCTGCCTCGCCAACTTGGCCGCTGCCGCGTCCCCCACTAGTGCGGCCCGAATTCCGGCGATCTTGTTGGCCGCAATCGACATCCCGATGCCGGTCCCGCACACCAGGACGCCGCGCTCGGCGCGGCCATCCGCAACCATCCGGGAAACGCGCTCAGCCACATCCGGATAGTCGACGGGCTCCGAACCGTCGCATCCAGCGTCCTCGACTTGCCAGCCCCAGCTCGCCAGTAGGCGCGCGGCCCTATTCTTGACCTCCACGCCACGGTGGTCGCTCCCCACCGCGATTCGGCGCGCTTGCGGCACTCTGTTGATCGATTCGTTATTGATGGCTTTCGATGTAGGCGACGATGTCTTGAATGGTGCGAATCTTCTCGGCGTCCTCGTCGGATATCTCTAGCCCGTATTCTTCTTCCAGAGCCATGATGAGCTGCACGATGTCGAGGGAATCCGCGCCGAGGTCTTCGAGAAACGACGACTCTGGGGTCACTTGCGAGCGGTCCAGCGTGAGCTGCTCGCAGACGATCTCGATCACCCTGTCCGTTACTGACGACATCCCGTACCTACCTCCGTGGGAGTACGACCCACAACCGTGCCTACATATACAGGCCCCCGTTGACTTGCAACACGGTACCGGTGACGTACGAGGCGTCGTCCGAGCACAAAAACGCTACCGCCGCGGCCACCTCCTCCGGCACGCCGGCCCGCCCCAGGGCCGTATTCTCGACCGCACGCTGGCGCACCTGCTCCTGCATCGCCCCGGACATTGAGGTCTCGATCAACCCAGGGGCCACGCAGTTTACGGTGACGCCCTTTCGCCCGACCTCTCTCGCGAGCGAACGGACGAAACCCTCCATGGCCGCCTTGCTCGCTCCGTAGGCACACTGCCCGGGGTTCCCGATCGCCGCCACCACCGAGCTCACCATGACGATGCGGCCCCACCGCTGCCGCAGCATGCCCGGCAAGGCCGCCCGCGCCAGCCACATGCCCGCCTCGAGGTTTACAGCGAGCTGACGCCGCAGCTTCTCCGGCGTAAGCCGCAACAACAGAGCATCATCGCTGACTCCTGCAGCGTGCACGAGCACGTCCACCGGCCCGGCGGCTTCGACGACTCGGGCAATCGACCTGTCGTCGGTCAAATCTGCTTGGAGGAACGACAGGCGCGACCCCTCCTCCCCGAGCTCGCCGGCCAGGCGTTCGAGGGCCGCTCGATTACTGCGGTACAGGCACACCACGCGGGTGCCGTCCCGCACCAACCGCGCGCATACGGCTCGACCGATGCCGCCGGAGGCGCCGCTGACCAGCGCCGTCCGCTTTCCGGAAGAGTCATGCTGCCCGCCGCCCGGCATTCCCCTAAGTGCCCCGCTGCGTCAGGTGCTCACTTCGGCGGCCCGTTTTTCCTGCCGCCCGCGGCAATCCGAGCTATTCCTCGGTGACGGCAATCACCTGACGATCGCGGTAATGCCCGCACGCCGGGCACGCCCGGTGTGGCACCGTCCGGGCTCCGCACCGCGGGCATGTGCCGAAGCTCGGCGGTTTCAGGGCGTCGTGGGAGCGCCGCTTGTTACGCTTGGACTTCGATGTGCGTCTCTTTGGAACCGCCATTCCTAACTACTGACCCCGTCGATCACGCGAGTGCCGGGAGCGCTTGCCTCGCAACGCGGCATTCACCGCTCGCCACAGCGGCACGGCTCATGGTTCAAGTTCACCCCACACCCGGGGCACAGCCCCCGGCACGACTCTGAACAGCGCACGTTCTGATCGAGGGCGAGGATCGCCTGCTCGCGCACAAGTGGAGACAGATCGATTTCGTCCCCGCTGTAATGCGCGAGTCCCATATCGTCCTCCTCGTCCCCGCGGCCTTGAGCCGGCGCAATCAAGAACTCGAAATGCCGGTCCAGCCGCCAGCGAAACTCGTCCAGGCAACGCGGGCAGACCGTCCACACCGTACCCGACACATTGCCGACAAACGTCACGTCCCGCCCGTGCCGGTAGATCTCGGCGTGCACCGCCAAGTTGCCCTCGAGCCTCTGTTCGGCCCAGCCCGGTGCCGCCTCAACCAGCGCGTTGACCGGCCCGGTATCCTCGAAGAAATCGAGGACTTTGACCTGCGCGGACAGGTCCGAAACCTTGACGATCATGGTTTTGACCGTTCGCCTAGGACGCGCTGCAACCAGGCATTAGTACAGAGAACCAGCTGTGAAGGCAACGCGCCGCTACGACTTGGCCCGCTCGTTTTCCCCAAGCAGCCGCTCGAGCTTTGCCACCCGCCGCGCCAGCTCTGGGAGGCGTTTGAGTAAGACCGAGTAGCGCCGCCATACGCCGATATCGACGGCCGGGCTGCCGGCGACGACTTTTCCAGCCTCCACGTCGTCGGCAACGCCAGACTGGGCAGCCACCTGCACCCCGTCCCCTACCCGCAGGTGCCCGGCGAAGCCCGCCTGGCCTCCCGCCATGACCCCGCTTCCGAGCCGCGTACTGCCCGCCAGCCCGACCTGCGCCGCGAGAAGCACTCGCTCGCCGATCTGGCACCCATGCGCGACCATGACGAGATTGTCCAGCTTGCTTCCCCGCCCGATCCTCGTCGCTCCCACGGCCGCCCGGTCGACTGTGGTATTGGCTCCCAGTTCCACCTGGTCCCCCAGCTCGACCGTACCAATCTGCGGGATCGCTTGGGGAGGTTCCGCGCCGCGGGGCAAGTACCCGAAGCCGTCGCCGCCAACAACGGCACCCGGTTGCAAAACGACGTCGTCCCCAATCTGCACACACTCTCGCACTACCGCACCGGCGTGCGCCGTAAATCGGTCCCCAATGCGTGCGCCTGCATAAATCGTCACGTGTGGATGCAGGCACGCGTCGCGGCCAATGCGAACGTTTTCACCGATCACCACGTACGGGCCGATCGCCGCGCCAGGTCCAATTTCGGCACTCCGCGCGATGACGGCAGTAGGATGGACGCCGCGCGGAAGCCGCGGCCTGCGGTCGAAGAGCCGCAGCAGCTCCGGAACGGCCGCATGGGGGTTCGCAACGCGGATGACCGTCCGGCCCCGGGCCTCGTCCCGGGGGCCGACCACCACGACACCTGCCTGCGTCTCCTTCAAGAAGCGGACATACTTTGGATTGGCTACGAACGTAGCGTCGCGCGGACCCGCCTCGTCGATCGGCGCTACACCGTCGATCTCCTTGTCACCGTCCCCTTCGACGCTCCCGCCGAGCACTCGTGCGAGCTCCGAAACGCGCATACGCCCCGTTTAGCCGACGGAGCGCAACGGGACAAGGACGCCGCGCGACTTTGCCTTTCGGCACGGGCTTCGCCAAGATTGCCGGACAGAGCAGTGGCTGGCACTGCCGGTCTGGCCTGCGGAGAGTGACCACAATGGTCGAACTGGACTTCGACAAACAAGGAGGACTCGTCCCGGTCGTGGTGCAAGACGCCGACGACGGAACGGTGCTGATGCTTGCCTACATGAACCGCGAAGCGTTTGAGCGGACGGTAGCAACCCGCACTGCAACCTACTGGAGTCGCTCGCGCCAGCAGTTGTGGGTCAAGGGCGAGTCGTCAGGCAACACACAAGAAGTCGAGGAAATCCGGGTCGACTGCGACCGAGACACCGTTCTGCTGCGGGTACGCCAGGCCGGTGGCGCGGCCTGCCACGAAGGCTACCGTAGTTGTTTCTACCGCCGCCTCACCAGCGGCGGCCT
>CAYZHO010000029.1:0-3904 GCA_964478045.1 uncultured Myxococcales bacterium
TGCGACCGCGGGTTCGGCGATAGGTTTGGGCAATATTTGGAAATTTCCCTATATCACGGGTGTCAACGGCGGTGGTGCGTTCGTTCTGGTCTATCTCGCGGCGGTCGCGCTCGTTGGCGTGCCGTTGCTGGTTGCGGAGGTTCTGATCGGCCGTTCGGCTAGGCGCAACCCAGTGGGCGCTTTTCGCACGCTGCGGCCTGGGCGCGCGTGGCCGCTGGTCGGATGGCTCGGTGTCGTCACGGGGTTCGTGATTCTCTCTTATTACGGCGTGGTAGCTGGCTGGGCGGTCGAGTACTGCTGGCGGTCGCTGACCGGCCGGTTGGCGGATCTCGAGGCCATGGGGGTTGATGCGGCCTTCGAGGCGCTGATTCACGACGGTCCGCGCCAAGTCTTTTGGCAAGGGCTGTTCATGATTGCCACGGTGGTGGTCGTTGCACGCGGCATCGAGGCGGGCATTGAGCAAGCCAGCCGGGTTTTGATGCCCTTGCTGTTTGCGCTGATTCTGGTGCTACTCGGCTATGCGATCACGTCGCCGGGTGCCTCCGAGGGCCTTCGCTTCCTCCTGCAGCCACGCTTTGAAGAGCTCGGGTGGAACGGGGTGCTCCAAGCGCTCGGCCAGGCTTTTTTCTCGCTCAGCCTTGGGATGGGCGCAATGATTACGTACGGCAGCTACCTGGAACCGGACAAGAAGATCTTGCAGTCGGCCTTTTACATTGCGGGGATGGACACGCTGCTGGCGGTTCTGGCAGGCCTAGTGATTTTCCCGCTCGTGTTTAGCTTCGGTCTCGAACCGGGCGCCGGGCCAGGCCTGATCTTCATTACCTTGCCAAAGGCGTTCCTGATGATGCCGGCCTCCAACGCATTTGCCGCCGTTTTCTTTCTCCTAGTACTGTTCGCCGCCCTGACGTCGGCGATTTCCCTGCTAGAAGTCGTTGTTTCCTTTGCGGTTGACGAGTACGGGATTGCTCGCGGCCCTGCCTCCTGGGGAGCGGGGGCCGTGATCTTCTTGCTCGGCGTGCCGTCGGCGGTCGTAAGCGGATTTCTGGGGCACGTCGACGCCGTGGCCAGCAACTGGATGCTCCCGGTGGGCGGCTTGGCGACTGCGATCTTTGTCGGTTGGGGGCTTTCGCGAGAAGAGGCGGCAGCCGGCTACGTCGGCAGCTCCGGGAGCCGGGGAGGGTTTCGGGCCTGGCACATCTGCATCCGTTTTATCGTGCCGGTTGCCGTTGGCGTCATCCTGCTCCAAAACACGGGTCTGCTTGGGTGAGCGGCGCATGCAGCCGACGCCAACCGATCGAGCGTTGCTGCTCGATGCACCGGAAAGAAAGAAAGTAAAAGGGGGAAGACGAAATGGGGCTACTCGATGGAAAACGAGCGATCGTCACGGGCTCCGGGCGGGGTATTGGCAAAGCGGTGGCCCAGCTCATGGCTGAGCACGGGGCATCGGTGGTGGTGAACGATCTAGATGAGGGCGTCGCCGAGCAAACTGTGCAGGAGATTCGAGCGAGCGGCGGAACGGCGGAGGCCGCGGTCGGCTCGGTGACCGATCCAAACTTTCCGGCGCGTCTGATCGGGACCGCTCTCGACGCCTTCGGGGGCTTCGACATCATCGTGAACAACGCCGGTTACACGTGGGACGGAATGATCCACAAGATGTCGGATGAACAGTGGGCCGCAATGCTGGAGTGCCACCTGACGGCACCTTTCCGAATTCTGCGCGAAGCGTCCAAGCATTGGCGCGAGCTGGCTAAGCAAGAAGCGGAACGCGGCAGGCCGGTGAGCCGTAAGGTGGTCAACGTGTCGTCGACGACGGGCGTTGCGGGCAACGCGGGTCAGGTCAACTATGCGGCGGGCAAGGCTGGCATTGTCGGAGTGACCAAGACCCTGGCCAAGGAGTGGGGCCGCTACAACATCAACGTCAATGCGGTTGCGTTCGGGTTTATCGAGACGCGGCTCACGGCTCCCAAAGATCCGGCGCGCAAAGAGCAGGTGGATGGTAAGGAAGTCACTCTTGGCATTCCAGACAATATCCGCGAAGCCGCGATCCGTTCGATTCCCCTCGGACGACCTGGAACGCCGCGCGAGGCAGCCGGTCCGGTTCTGTTTCTGGCTTCTCCGCTTGCGGATTACGTGACGGGGGTGGTCTTGCTGGTCACCGGCGGCTCGTACATGTAGGAGTAGAAACGGGCAGGCGTCGAGTCTTTACGTGCCGCTTCCAGTGGTGGTGCGGATTCGCTCGGCGCTTGCCGTTCCGCCGTCGGCATCCGACTCGAACGTGATATCGACCGCTTCGATCTGGACCGTGCGCCCGCCAGAGACGTTTTCGAGAACACGGTTCGGATCTTCTAGCGTCGCGAACGGATCGCCCGGATCAATGCTGCCGTCCGGCGTGACGTCGTCAAGTAGGAACACGACCGTGAGGTCCCCTGGCGACACGCCGCTCAGCGTGAACTGATTCGATCCGGACGCTACTACCACGGACTCCGCGTCCGTGAAGGAACGGAACGTGCCCGGATCGCGGAGGTTCGTGAATACGAAAACCACGATGTCCCGCGTGGCATTCGGAGGCGTGACGTTGTTGATCGTGCCCGTTACCGAGATGCTGTCTTCTTTCGGGCCGACGCCGAAGACCAGGGTGCCCTCGCCGCAGGCAGCGGCCAGCACCGCTAAGCATAGTGCGAGAATGCTCTTCATTCCGATCGGTTCCGCGAACTCGAGAGCCTAGGACTAGCCCGCGCGATCACGTAACGCGGCCGGTGTTTTACTTCTTCGTAGATCCGCCCCACGTACTCGCTCAGAATGCCCAGGCTAATGAGCTGCGTGCCGCTGAACACGAGAACGATGACAACCAGCGAGGCCCAACCAGAGACGGCTCGGTCGGAGAAAAGACGGACCCAGAGCGTGTACGCTCCGTATACGAGTCCTAGGAGTGTAGTGCCTACGCCGAGCAAGGAGATGACACGCAAGGGCACGATGGAGAAAGAGAATACCCCGTCGAGGGCGAAGGCGATCATCTTGCGAACAACGTACTTGGTCCGGCCGTGGAAGCGCGGCTCGGCCTGGTAGGCAACGGCTTTGCGGCGGAAGCCAAGCCAGGGGATCAGCCCCCGAATGAACACGAAGCGCTCGTCGCAAGCGCGCAGCGCATCGGCGACCGTGCGATCGATGAGACGGAAGTCTGCTCCTCCCGTGGGAACCTCGACGCCGGTCAACTTCCGGAGCAGCCAGTAATAGACCCGCGAGAAGAACTCCTTGACCGCGTGCCCGCGGTTGTCGGTTCGAACCGTATAAACGACGTCGTAACCGCGGCGCCAGTGCTCGACCAGAGTGGGTATGAGTTCGGGAGGGTGCTGCAGATCGCCGTCGAGGGTGACGATGGCGTCTCCGCGCGCGTGGTCGATGCCAGCGTAGAGGGCAATCTGGTGGCCGAAATTGCGCGAGAACGACAAGTAGAGGACTCGCTCGTTGCGGCTGGCGACCGCCTCGATTTCCTCGAGCGTGCCGTCTGTGCTCCCGTCGTCGACGAAGAGAATTTCGTAGTCCGCGCCGAGCGGAGCGAGCGCCGCTTCGATCCGTTCAACGAGGGGCACCACACAGGGCCGCTCGTTGAACACTGGAACGACGATCGACAACAGCGGCTTCGCAGGGCGGACGCTGCTCGTGCTACGGGGTTGCGACATGCGCCGTGGCGTGCTTGGCACGCGAACGCCGCGTAGTGTAGAGATCCCCCTGGATCATGTCTAGTGGCGCAGCGACGGCGCGCAGGTGCTTGTGGAGGGGCGACAACGTGCGTGTGCCACGGTGTTTTCCAGGAGACTTCCAGCAACCATGACGGGACGCTGGCTGGCAAGAACCGCGGCAGGCCTCGTGCTCGTGGCGGCCCTTGTTCGGGCCGCAGCAGAGC
>CAYZHO010000029.1:3914-12879 GCA_964478045.1 uncultured Myxococcales bacterium
TGGCTTCCGCCTCGATATTGCGCGGCAGGTAGCGAGTGAAGGCAGGACGCCCGCCCTCGCGCGACTGCTCGAGCACGCGGTAGGCGGCACGGTGTTGGGACCGGGTCCGAGCGGCAGCGAGCCCATTCGCAACGCCGTGCTGTCGGCACTGGAAGCCGTGGCGCGGGAGCGGAGACTGACGCTTGCGGCAATTCACGTTGCTGGAGTCTCGCACCAAAAGGAGCCTTGGCGGCTGGTATTGCCGCCAGAGGATCCTCGAAGTGGCTTCGCGGGGGACGATTCTGGCTGGGTGCTTGCTGTTTCGCAGGCAAGTTCGCAGGAGGCGCTCCCCTGGCCGTACCGGAAGAAAGCACGGGAAGTCGCCGCTTGGGCCGAGCGCCTTCAGCCGGGAGAGGCAAGTCCGTGGGCGAGCATCGAGGTGGGTCGGGGCCGCGCCCGCTTTCGCGGCTACCGGCTAGCAGGGGGGCTGCTGTACCTAACCCCGGCCTACCTGCGCGCCTGGCCGCTGTTCGAGCTGCTCGGCAGCGGTCCCGGTCTGCTTTACGTAGCCGACGAGCCGGGCTGGGGCCCGGTTGGCGGCGTGGAAGAAGAGCGGGGGCGGATGCACCATCTGGTTGACCTCGTGGAGGCCAGAACTCGGGCTGCCGCAATGGCCGAGAGGAGCGCCTCGGCGGTCGTCTACGAGGAGTCGTTCCTCGAGCGCGCTGATTGCGGGCCCCGCTGTCCCACTCTAGCGGACGGCCGCCCCAGCATCACGCGCGATGAGCGCCGTATTTACCGCGCCTTGGACCGGGTGCTTGCGACGCTGCAGGGGGAAAGCTCGCGTCCTATCGATGTGGTCATCGTGGGTTCGAACAGGCGCGGGATGGAAGTCCCCGATGGCGGGCGATCCCGAGAGCCCGAGGCGAAAAGTGTTGCCGGGGATTTTCTGATCTTCGGCCGTTCCCTGGCGCGCGACGTCGAGGCTCCGGTGGATCGCCTTGCGGCAACCATCGCCTACTTGGCCGATCCGCGGCATGATCCCCGGCGCTGCCCGCGCCCGCTGGAAGTGATGGTTCGGCAAGGGCGAGAGGGGATGGAAAGGGAGCCTGTTCCATGCTCGCAGCCTCCTCCCCGACCGCTGCGCACCCTCGACGCCCAGGCTCTCGCAGAGCTCGCCGGGATCCCAGCGGCTGCACGAGCGCCGGGTGGGGAGCCCCCACTGAGCGCATCCGCTACGGCGCCAGGGCATCGCTAGACGGCCTGCCATGGGTGGCTGCCGCGTTCGGGTCGCGCTCGGAGGAAGCCGAAAGCAACTGCGGAAGCTCGCGCGCCAAGCGCTTGCTCCATCCGGTCTCCGGGTATTCCGAACGAAGCGTCCTCGCGTAGTCGCGAGCCCGCTCGAGTTCCCCAACACGGTAGTAGTTGCGCGCAAGGTGGAACAGTGCCCCGGCGCGGTAGTTGACGTTCGGGAACTCGAACAAGAGTCGTTCGTGCGCCCGGATGGCTGCGACCGGTCGGTCCGTTTCTCCGTAAGCGATGCCCAACTGAAACAAGGCTGTTGCTTGCTTGAAAGTGTCCTTGTCGGAAGCAGTCCACCGCGCGAGTAGCTTGGCGGCGCGCTCGAAGTCCCGCGCGCGATAGGCTCGCTCGGCCGCCTGATACGCTCGTTCCTCGCTTCGCAGGCTGATCCGAGTGGCGGCGGCAACGCCCACGAGTCCAATTACCAAGGCTGGCACGAGCCATACCCGCCAGTGCTCGACCCGGGCCAGCACCGGCGTCCACGCAG
Organism: uncultured Myxococcales bacterium; assembly: GCA_964478045.1. Lineage (GTDB taxonomy): Bacteria > Desulfobacterota > Binatia > UBA1149 > SPBQ01 > CAZQYE01. Next base: position 5,683 of record CAYZHO010000029.1, read on the forward strand.
GGGCCAGCAACTCTTCGACTCGGGCCGAAAGGCGCGGACTCGCCCATGCCAGGCCTACTCCGAAGATGCCACAGACCGTGAGCAGCAATCCGATCCAGTCGATTGCGTTACGCCGGTACACGATGTCGAAACTAGCGCTTTGCGGCCAGACCAGCATGAATCCCGGCGAAACCGGCAAGACCGGAGATCCGTCGGCGGCCTGCCAGCGTGGGAAGTACGAGACTTTGACGATGTGGGGCTTGCCCGGACAGTCGGTGTCAAAGTGGATGCGGTACTGTTCGAGACGCGTGCGAACGTGGCAATCCGCTTTGATGGGGCGCCGGGGCAGGTTCGTAATGGTGGCAGTCCGCAGAGCGAAGCGAGCCGCAATGGCGCGCGGGATTAACGCCTCGGGCACCAACGGGACGTCGAGCATTTCGGGGTGCTTGAACCACCGATAGAACGCGAGCTTGAAGTTCTTTCCCGTATACAAAACTGGTTCGTTGCGGGCGACGACCACGTAGCCAGTGTTACCCCCCGCCACCTTATAGACGGCATAGGAGTCCAAGCTCATTGTCCGCTGGTAGGCCGGGTGCTCGTCATAGGCCTGCTTGGCCTTTTCGGACACCGCAATGATGTGCCCGACGTTGTAAAGCCTTAGGTGTGGAAGCGCGGCGGCCGGGTCGAGACGGGCATACGTATACTGGCGGAACGGACCCGAGGCTCGCTCGGAAACTTCCGACTGCAGGTAGAAAATGAAGGGCGAATTGAGGGAGGCCTGGTGAAAGACCCCCTCGAGCGTCGCACGTCCCGCAAACAGTGGGAGGTTCTCGAACGCTCGCGAGCTACCGAAGCGATTGTGCGTTTCGGAATGTTCAAAGACGACGCGCGGGTCGTTGAGATCGCCGCGCAAGTGGTCGTTGATACGCTTAAACTGCGGCCATGTCGGCTTTCCTTCGTAGCCGGAGTAGTTCCAGTGCAGCCACGAGGGAATGTATCCGAGGTGGCTATGTCCCCACACTAGTGTGGCAGCAACGACGAGAGCCGCGAAGAGCCGCCGCTGGCGCACACCGCCCAGGACCCAAGCCACCGTGTCCGCCGCAACCAGACACAGGAACATTTGGACGACGGGCACAAAGCGGATGTCGGGAAAGCCAAAGGCCGGCACGAGAAAGTAGAAGAAGACGCCGCCGGCTAGAGTAAACACGAGCAGTCCCTGGCGATCCCACTCGAAGCGTTTCAATCTGGCAAGCGAAGCGAGGAGCCCGACTGCCGCGACGATGGCCACGGGCCAGAGGGGCGCCGGCAGCACTTCGCGCCAGTCTTTGATTCGCCAGATCATCGCCCACTTTGTGGTGTAGATGAGGCGGGCGGGAAGAGGCAGGCCCCAGAAGCACAAGAGCAGAAAAGCGCCGAGGTAGACCGGAAGAAGCGGGCGTGCCCTGCGCTGCAAACCGCGCCGGGGCCATACGAAAAACAACGATGCCCAAAGCGCCGCGAAGAAGGCAAAAGTGTGGCACAGGCCAATTGCCGCCAGCACCACCGCTGCAGATGGCCACCGCCCTCTTCCGCGTACGATGCGATGCAAGAGCCCGAGCAGGACGAGCGAAAGGGTTAGGCCGATGGCGTGGCAGAACTCTCCTGCTAGGACGCTGGGAATATTGCCTCCCCACATCGAGTTGCCCTGCTGCAGCAGGAACGGAAGCATCGCTACACCGGCGATTGCGGCGGCCGTCTGGCCGTAGCCCAGCACCCCAAAAAGCCATGCGGCGGCTATCGGCAGAAAGGTCGGGCCCGCCAGCGTGACGACTTTGAACGTCTGTTCGAGCGGGAAAACGTGGCCGAGCAGGGCGATCACCACGAAGGGCAGCGTGGAATAAAAGTGGAAGACCGGAAATCCGGCGTAGTTTCCCATTGTCCAGCCAGTCCACTCTCCCCGAGGCAGAATCTCCCGGGCCATCAGCAGCGTTGGATAGAACAGGGACGCCATGTCGCCGCCTGCGCACACCGTGCGAGCCAGAAGGTCCTGCCAGGGGTAGAGGGACAGGAGGAAGCCGGTTCCCGAGCACAACAATACAATGTCGATGGCCAATGCGGCGCGGGGGTGGCACTGGCCGACAGGATGCCAGCCGAAGGCGCGGGTAGCGATTTCGAGCAGACCGGCGCCGAGCAGCGCCAAGCCCAGGAGCAACCATGGGGACGAGGCCGCTCCCGTTGCTCGGCGGGGACCCGCCCGGATCGTGACGGTGCCGTGAATGAGGTCGCTTTGAGGTGGGTGCTCGTCGAGCACCGTTACCACGGCGTAAGCGTCGACGCGCGAGCCGTCCAAGAGCGAGTGGTTACGTACTTCCACGGGCAGCCGCAGGTGGGTGTTGCGGCCGCGGAAGAGGATGCGCCGGGGCGTCGGTGTTGACAGCCCGCGGGGCAACACCAAACGAACGGCCAATCGCTGGCCCCGGGTCTGAGGGATTCTAAGGTCGAGCGATCCGGAGGCCTTGCCGCGCGAGCCGATGGCCGGTACCAGCAAGCGTCCTGCCACCGCAGGGCGGTTGCGGTGGCGCACTGAAAAAGGCGTTGCGGCAAGGACCTCGAACGGATAACCGTTGGCGTCTTCGTAGGCGATCCGAACGATTGCCACGTGACCGCCGGGAGCCAACGCCGTGCGGTCCAAAGCGAGGCTCCAGACCTGCGTCCCGCCTGGTGCAATGTTACGAGCGGCGCCGGACCTTGCCGGGCGACCCGGAAGCGAAGCACGCGGCACGACCTTGAACGCGGTTTCGTTGCCGGTGTTCGTGAGAGAGAGCGTCAGGCGAGCCGTCTCGTCGACTTCGACGGTCGAACGAATCGAGAAACCGATCGTCCCGGCCCGAGCGTCCCCAGCGGCGCCGAGCATCGCAGCGACCGGGAGCAGGCAAGCCCAAGCCAGCGCAAGCGCACGCCTGCTCCCGGCCCTGTGCGCCCGAGCTTTGTCGTGCCTCGTGGCCATCGAACCTTCGATCCAGTTTAAGCGGCCACGATGTCGTATTGCTCTTGGTGGTACTTTTCGGCGACCTTCAACGTGATCGTCTTGCCGATGCGTTTTTGTAGGGCGCGCAGGGCGACTTCCTCGTCCTTGTAGAGGTAGCCGATTACGTCGCGGTTCGCCCGGACGGTGATCTGGCGCCCTGCTTTGCCGATCCTTGCTGCCTCGCGCTGAATCATTCGCAGGATTTCGTGTCCCACCGTGGGAATCGATTTGATCCGGCCGCGGCCGTCGCAGTAGGGGCACGGGCTTGACAGCAGGCGTTCGAGGTTCTCGCGCGTCCGCTTGCGCGTCATTTCGACTAGGCCGAGTTCTGAGATCCGGAGGATCGTGCTGCGAGCCTTGTCGCGAGAGAGAGCTTCTTCGAGCGTCTGCATGACGAGGCGCCGATTGTTGGGTTCCTCCATATCAATGAAGTCGATGATGATGATCCCTCCAATGTTGCGCAGGCGAAGCTGGCTGACGATTTCGACCGCTGCCTCGAGGTTCGTCCGGTAAACGGTTTCCTCTTGGCTGCGCTTGCCCACGTAGCGGCCGGTGTTGACGTCGATCATCGTCAGCGCCTCTCCCTGGTCGATTACCAGATAGCCGCCGGACTTGAGCCATACTTTTGGATCGGTAGCTCGCTCGATCTGCTGTTCCACTCCGTAGCGGTCGAAAATCGGCTCGAGATCTTCGTAGAGTCGCACCCGTTCTGCTACGGCTGGCAGGAAGTCCGCGACGAACGCCCTGGTGCGCTCGTAGTCCTCTCGGGAGTCGAGGACGATCTCGTCCACGTCGTCGGACAACATGTCACGCATGCACCGCAAGACCACGTCGAGGTCGCTGTAGAGCAAAGCAGGGGCGCTGACGGATGCCGCCCGCTCTTGAATCTGTTTCCACGTGCGGACAAGCTGCGCGATATCGTTACGGATCTCCCGCTCGCCAAGACCCTCGGCGGCGGTTCGGACGATCACGCCGCCACCGGGACGGGGCGTGGAGGCCACGATGTCGCGAAGGCGCCGCCGTTCCCGTTCGTCGGCGATGCGTTTGGAGACCCCAATCTGAGAACCGCTCGGCATGTATACGAGGTACTTTCCGGGCAGAGACACGTGCGCCGTGATTCGGGCGCCCTTTGTGCCCATCGGCTCTTTGGCGATCTGAACGATGATTTCCTCGCCCCTTTTGAGCTTCTTTTCGATCGGTACGGGCTCGGTCGGCCCGCGCCCGTGGTTGCCCCCCTGCGCTTCTTCTTCGGTCAGGATGTCCGAAGCGTGGAGGAACGCCGCTTTCTCCAGCCCGAGGTCGACGAAGGCTGCTTGCATGCCCGGCAGTACCCGTAGCACCTTGCCTTTGTAAACGTTGCCGGCCGCCGCTTCGTCGCTGGACCGCTCGATGTGGATTTCCGCTAGAACGCCGTTCTCGAGCAAAGCCACGCGGACTTCGCTGACTGTCGAGTTAACGATGATCTGCTTGCGCAACTGGACACTCCGATTGTGGTTGCCGTGCCCGGGCGACCGCAGCGCCCGCCGAAAGGAGCAGGCGCGCAGGCCCGGCAACCAGCACGCTAGCACACTCGAGGAGTCGATCAATACGGTGCTATAGTCGCCCAACCTCCCGTCTTGACTGCCGATTCCGTGTTGCTAGCCTGGACGAACCGATGGCGCCCGCTAGCCCTTCAGCTGCTCTTGCCGGCAAGACGCTCGTGCTGAACCGGGCGTTCCTCCCGATCCATGTGACGACGGTTCGGCGGGCCTTTTCGCTCTTGTATCGCGGCGTGGCCAAAGCCGTTGACGAGGAGTACCGAACGTTCGACTTCCGCGATTGGTCGGAACTCTCGACAATCGGCCGAGAGTCCATCGGCCTGGTGGAGGGTTTCATCCGAATCCCCCGCGTCATCCTACTGGTTTCGTTCGATCGTGTGCCGCACAGGGAGGTTCGGTTCAGCCGCCACAACATTTTCTTGCGCGATCGCAACACGTGCCAGTACTGCGGGCGCCGCAGGCCTCGGTCGGAACTGAACCTAGACCACGTTGTTCCAAGGGCGCTCGGAGGTGCCACGACTTGGGAAAACGTCGTTTGCGCTTGCATCGAGTGCAACCGGCGCAAGGGCGGGCGAACGCCCGAGCAGGCAGGTATGCGACTACAGCGTAAGCCGCGCCGGCCATCGTGGTCGCCGTTCGTAGCGCGGACGGTTGCAGCCACGTGTTATCGCGAGTGGCGGCCGTTCTTGACGGGAATCGATGGTGCCTATTGGAACGTCGAGCTCGAGAGCGACGAGTGACGACGAACCGATAGCTGAGCCGCCCGGCGAGGAAACCAACGGCGGGCGACCGTTCCTTGAACGCCGGCCACCTGCGTGGGATACTTTTCTGACGGCCGTCCTGCCGATTGCCGCGCTGCGGTGGGGGAGTGGAAGGCGTTGAGGATCAAGCGGCTACAACTGGTCGGGTTTAAGTCGTGTCTGGACCGCACGGTCCTTGAGTTTCCCCGAGGCATCACGGGAATCGTCGGGCCAAACGGGTGCGGTAAGTCGAACATCGTCGATGCCTTGCGATGGGTGCTAGGCGAGCAGAGCGCCAAGCAACTGCGCGGGCAGACGATGGAGGACTTGATCTTCGCGGGCAATGACCGCCACGCGCCGGTCGGAATGGCCGAAGTTACCGTCGTTTTCGACAACGAGAGTCGTCTCGGACACATTCGATCCGGCGGGGAGGACGAGGAGGAGCCCGCGATTGCGGCAGCTTTGCGAGATGCCGCCGAGATCGAAGTGCGGCGGCGGATCTTCCGCTCAGGGGAGTCGGAGTACTATCTCAACGGCCGCCCTTGCCGGCTGCGCGATATCACCGACCTGTTCCTCGGCACCGGAGTCAGCAACCGAGCGTATTCGATCATCGAGCAGGGCCGCGTTGTTCAGCTTGTCAATGCCAAGCCGGAAGAGCTGCGGGTTTTCATCGAGGAGGCCGCCGGGACGACTTTGTACCGTAGCCGGAAGCTAGCGGCGGAGCGCAAGATCGAGCGGACGCGTGACAACCTCTTGCGCGTCGGCGACATTATCGCGGAGCTCCAACGCCAGGCGGCCTCGCTGCGCAGGCAGGCGCGCGGTGCGGAACGCTACCGGGAGCTCAAAGCACGCGAGCTCGAACTCGACGCCCAACTGACTGGGTCTCGAATGCGGCAGTTGCGGCGGGCGATCGAAACCGCGCGGGCTGAGCTCAGGTGCTTGCAGGCAAGAGAGGCTGCCGTCCGTCAAAGCGTGGGCGAGGTCGAGGATGCCGCGCTCCAGCTCGCTGGTCTCAGGAAAACGATCGAGCGCCGTCTCGAAGAAGCCAGGCAGCGAGTCTACGAGCGGCGTGCCGGCCTCGCCCAGCTTGAGCAAGAACGCCGCTTTCTCGAGCAGCGGATCGCGGACCTTGAGCAGCGAATCCGCGAAAATGCCGAGGAGTCGCGGGTGCTTGAGGGAAGGATCGCAGAGCGCCAAGAACGAGCGCAAGCACTGGGCGCAGAGCTGGAGAAGCTGCTGCCGGAGCTCGAGAGTGCGGGCGCGGCGCGCGCGGAGCTACAGGAGCGGCGAGAGCGTGCTGAGGCAGCGCTTGCCGAGGCCAGGGAGAAACTCGAGCGCACGAAGACGATGCTGGCCGACGCGCTGGGCCGCCAGAGCGCTTTGCAAAACGAGCGGGCGGCGCTGGCCCGCCAGCGGGAAGCCGTCGAAAAGCGGTGCCGCATGCTGGCGGCCGAACGCGAGGCACTCGAGAGGACCGCAACCGGGCTTTCGAATAAACTCGAGGCGGCTCGCCAGCGCGTGGACGAGTTGATCCTGGAAATAGAGGCTGCTGCCGGCGGCAAGGAATCGATTGCGACGCGCCTGGCCGAGCTTATGGCGCGCAAGACCGAGGCTGCACGCCGTGCGGAGGCATTGAGGCAGCACGCCGCACAAGTCCGGTCGCGGTTTGAGTCTCTTCGCGAACTGCAAGAAAGATTCGAAGGTTACGGGGACGGCGTAAAGTCCTTGATGAACAATGGTTGGCGCCAGAAGGCGGGCCCGAGCACGGTTCTAGCCGAGGTCATCGAAATCGAAGAGGGTTACGAGCGGGCCGTGGCTGCCGTTCTCGAGGGCCGCTTGCAAGGCGTGGTGGTTTCGGACCCGCAAGTGGCCCTCCAGGGGGCCCAGTACCTGAAGGAGACCGGGGGCGGACGCGCGAGCTTCATCCCGAGGC
>CAYZHO010000029.1:12889-17606 GCA_964478045.1 uncultured Myxococcales bacterium
GGCGGAGCCGCTTCGGTCGAAATGCGGGCTGGCCACTCGCCACTGGCGCAGCACGTGCGCGCGCGGGAAGGCTACGAGTCGGTTGTCGGTGAACTGGTGGCGGGCGTTCTCGTCGTTCCGTCGCTCGACGAGGCCACCCGGCTGTGGAACGAACAGCGGGGGCGCCGCCACACGTACGTAACGCCCGACGGTGAGGTCCTTGACGAACGTGGGGTGATCACGGGGGGCAGCGGACGGCCGATCGAAGAGGAAATCCTTGCCCGCAAAGCACAGCTGAGGGCGCTACGGGCAGAGCTAGTCGCGGCCGAGGACCGAACACGAGGCGCCGAAGAGCGACTCGAGCAGCTCGACCGGGAAGCCCGGCGAGCGGACGAGGAGCTCGTAAAGCTGGACCGGCGGATCCACGAGCTTACCGTGGCGCGCGTGGAGGCTGAAGGTGACGTCGAGCTGCACCGGCAGGGGCTGGCCCGCGTCGCGGATCGCTTGGACGCCGTTCAAACTGAGACGGGTTCGCTCGAGCGTGAGGATGCCGAGCTGAGGGCGCGGTTGCAGGAGATTGCCCGGGACCTCGAGAGGCTCGGACAAGAACGGGCGGAGCTGGAACGCCAGCAAAGTGCGGCGCAACAGCAAGCCGATGCGGCGGCAGCGGCGGCCGAGCGTTGGCGTGAGGAGCTCGAACGCACTCGGGTTCGCGAAGTCGAGTTGCGCCAGCGGCGCGAGGCTGCAGAGCAGCGCTTGCAGGAGGCCCGCCTGGCGCTCGACGATCTGCGGGCTCGTCGCGAGGCGCTGGTAAGGCAACATCAGTCGCTGTTACGTGAGATAGAAGCCGGCCGCTTGCGGCTGGAAGGGCCGGAGTTTGCGCTCGATGCGGCTCGGGCAGCCCTGGCACTCGAGGAATCCCGGCTCGAGGCTGCCGGGCGCGAAGCTGAGGAGGTGGCAGGTTGGGCGCGGGCGGCCGAGGAGCGCCGGCGCGCCCTTGCCGGTGAGCTCGAGGAGGCCCGCGAGGCGCGGTCTGCATGTGAGCTGCGGTTGCGCGAGGCCGAGCTTGAGCACCGCTCGGTGGCCGAGGCGGCCCGCGAGCGCCTCGGGCTCGAGCCGGCTGAGATAGAAGCCCGCGCTAGTGACGGGCCGGAGCCCGAAGGGGCGGCCGAAGAGCTCGCCCGCGTTCGCAACAGCCTGCGGCGGCTTGGGGCGGTCAACCTTGGTGCTGTGGCCGAGCTCGAGGAAGTCGAGGGTCGGCTGAGAGAACTCACGGCCCAGCGCGACGACCTCGAGAAGTCGATTACTGATCTGCGGGGAACCATCGCGCGGCTAAACCGGTTGTCGCGCCAGCGCTTTCGGGAGACCTTCGAGGCCGTCAACGAAATCTTCAAGAGGACCTTCCCGGAGATGTTCCAGGGCGGGGAAGCCTGGTTGGCCCTGACCGACGAGAACAACTTGCTTGAGACGGGGGTGGAGATCTACGTGCGGCCTCCGGGCAAACGGGTTGGCAATCTGAACCTGTTGTCGGGAGGCGAAAAGGCGCTGACTGCGGTGAGCCTGATCTTCTCATTGTTTCTGTACAAGCCGAGCCCGTTTTGCGTGCTCGACGAAGTCGATGCGCCGCTCGACGATGCGAACATCGGGCGCTTTGCCAAAATGATTCGCCGAATGAGCGACCGCTCGCAGTTTATCTTGATCACCCACAACAAGCGCACGATGGAAGCCTGCGACGTGCTTTACGGGGTGACAATGGGAGAACCGGGCGTTTCGAAAGTCGTGGCCGTGGATCTCGCGACTCGCCCGGCAGGAGAGAACGCACAAGGAGCGGCTTGACAGGAGCGGCGGCGGGCCAGTAAACTTCGCGACGGAAGCCGCAGCTTTAAACGTGGATCCAAACTACGTGGAAACAAAGGCCTTGCGGCGCCTCGAGCGCGGCGTGGGGCGGCTTACCGAGCGCCTGAGGGCGCTGGCGGACAAGCAGGAACAGTTGCGTGCCGCACTCGGTAAGAGCAGCGAGGAGGTCGAGCGCCTGCGGCGAGAAGTCGAACGATACCGGCGAGAGCGCGCGATGACCCGAAAGAAGATCGACGAGTTGATCAAGCGGTTCGACAACCTCCACTTAGACGAGGATCGGGCCGGGCGATGAAGCGGGAAGTATGCGTGACGGTGGCGGGCCAGAATTTGACGGTCCGCAGCGACGAGAGCGAAGAATACGTGCGCGCGCTTGCCGCGTTCGTCGATGGGAAAATCCGGGAGATGAGCCGGGGCCGGGAGGGTATTACCACGCTCAAGCTCGCGCTGACGGCGGCGCTAGCCCTCGCGGATGACTTGTTTAAGCTCCGGGAGTCGCAAGAGCGCATCAACGAGGAAATCGAGCGCCTCGCCGGAGAGATCGAAGCGCGGCTCGAGCCCGAGGCCGCGGCGAGGTGACGCCGGACAAGTTTGCCCCTGGGGTGCGCGTGACGGACGCAAGCACTCCGACCGACAACGATAGAAAAGGGAGCCCACATCCGGTCGCGCTGCGGGTGGCGAAAGCCCCGCAGTTAGGGGCGGCCGGAAACCAAGCACCCACCTGGTAGACCCGGGTTCGAGTGATACGTCCGAACGGCATCACCGGGGGCACCTCCACTCTCCCCCTGTCCGTAGAGAAACAGCGGCTGCGCGAGCTGGTTGCGGTGCGCGTTCGTTCGCTTGACAGTGAGGCGCGCTGCCGCATGGAGGAAGCGATCGCGGCCCGGATCGTGGCTCTCGAAGCGTTCCGCCACGCCGAGCAGATCCTGTCCTACGCGGCCCTCCGGGACGAAGCAGACGTGGGGCAGGTTGCCATCGAGGCCGCCGCCCGAGGAAAGAGAGTGTTCTTGCCAGTGGTGAAAGACGATGGGAACCTCGAGTTCTGCCGGTGGGAGCCGGGAGCGACGCTGCGCCGCTCCTCCTATGGCGTGCTCGAGCCGGCTGGGGGAGAACGGTTAGGGCAGGCGCCCGCGCTGATTATCGTTCCGGGCCGAGCGTTTGACCGCCGCGGTGGGCGGCTCGGGCGTGGAAGGGGCTGCTACGACCGGTTTCTAGCAAGCCCGCAGGGACGGTTGGGACCAGCCGTCGGGGTGGCGTTCAGCTGCCAACTACTCGACCGGGTGCCGCAGGGGCCGAACGACCAGAGCGTCGACATGGTGGTGGCCGAGCGCGGATTGTTGTACGCAGGACATCGATGGTAGCAGGCAAGGACAATACCGATAAACTCAGCGTAGACGAGCAACTTGCGATGATCCGCCGGGGCTCGGTCGAGCTGATCACGGAGGAGGAGCTGCGCCGCAAGCTAGCCAAGGGCCAGCCTTTGCGGGTCAAGGCGGGGTTCGATCCGACGGCTGCCGATTTACACTTGGGCCACACCGTCGTCATGCACAAGCTGAGACACTTCCAGGAGCTCGGCCACCAAGTGATCTTCCTCATCGGAGATTTCACGGCCCGGATCGGCGATCCGAGCGGACGTTCGGAAACCCGGCCAGCAATCGACCCCGAGACGATTGCTCAAAACGCCGAAACATACCGGGAGCAAGCGTTCAAGATTCTCGACGAGGCCCGCACGGAGGTCGTGTGGAACAGTTCGTGGATGGAAAAGCTGAGTGCCGCGGACCTTGTCCGACTTGCTTCACATGCCACGGTGGCGCGGATGCTCGAGCGCGACGATTTTGAAAGCCGTTACCGGAGCGGCCGTCCCATAGGGATTCACGAGTTTCTTTACCCGATCATCCAAGGATACGATTCCGTCGCGCTGCGCGCCGACGTGGAAGTGGGAGGCACCGATCAGAAGTTTAACCTTCTCGTGGGACGAGACCTCCAGCGAGCCCACGGGCAGGAGCCACAAGTGGTGCTCACCCTGCCGTTGCTCGAAGGACTCGACGGTCGCCAGAAAATGAGCAAATCGCTCGGCAATGCCATAGGCATCACCGAGCCTCCCAGCGAAATGTACGGCAAGGTGATGTCGATATCGGACGAGCTCATGCTCCGCTACTACGAGCTGCTGAGCGAGGCCCCGCCGAGTGAGATCGAGCGCATCCGTAGCGGGGCGGTTCACCCGATGGAAGCCAAGAAGGCGCTGGCAGGTGAAATCGTCGCGCGGTATCATGGAAAGTCGGCCGCTAAGAAAGCGGCTGAAGAGTTCGCCCGGCGATTTCAGCAAGGAGGTTTGCCGGACGAGATTCCGGAGTACGACTGGCCCGGCAGTGACGCCCGAGTGTGGGTGTGCCGCCTGCTGAAGGAAAGCGGTTTGGTGCCGTCCACGAGCGAGGCCAGGCGGCTGATTCAGCAGGGCGGTGTCCGGGTCGACGGCGAGCGAATCAGCGACGCGGCCCTCGAGCTAGAGGCGCGCGGGTCGGTTCTCCTCCAGGTCGGGAAGCGCCGGATCTGCCGGGTGCGTTTTGACTAGCCTGGGCCTCTTGACCCGAGCAGAGCGCGCTTAGTGCCTGGCATCGGCCGGTTGCGCTCGAGGGTTGACAGTTCGTCCGGAAGTCTTTATATCTTGCGGGCTCGGGGAAGCATCCCTGTCAGGTCTTTGAAAACTGGGTAGTGGTCAGCGCGGTCCGGCCCAAGCGGTCAGGACCGGCTGGAGCGCTGTTCGAAGTGCGCGAGGCGGACTCTCGTCTTTCCAAGGCGTAGGCGGTACCTTCGGGTGCCGTCTGCAACCAACTGGAGAGTTTGATCCTGGCTCAGAACGAACGCTGGCGGCGTGCCTAACACA
>CAYZHO010000030.1:0-13971 GCA_964478045.1 uncultured Myxococcales bacterium
CAAAGAATGGCCGAAACAAAGGATACCCCGGAACAGGCCGAGTTTCGCGAATACTGCCGCCGGTGGCTGGCCGAGAATCGACCCGATCCGCCGCCTTTTCGTCTGCCCGAACATCCGATCGAGGTCATGACGGAAGAGCAGCGCGATTACCTGTGCGCGTGGCAGAAGAAGTGCTACGAGGCCGGGCTCGTGGGCTGCGACTACCCGGTCGAGTACGGGGGCGGCGGTCACCAGGGGTTCCAGCGGATCGCCAACCAGGAAATGTCGCGAGCCGGCGTGCCGTACTTGATCAACGTGATCGGCTTGGGAATGGCGGCCCCAACGATCCTCCACCACGGCACCGAGGAACAAAAGCGCCGATTCCTGCCGCCCCTTTTGGCCGCCGACGAAATCTGGTGCCAGGGCTTTTCCGAACCGAACGCCGGCAGCGATCTGGCCAACGTGCAGACTTCGGCCGTGCGCGAAGGCGACCACTGGGTGATCAACGGGCACAAAGTCTGGACGAGCCTGGCCCACTTCGCCAAGTGGATGATCCTGCTTGCGCGCACCAGCCGCGACGACAAGTACAAGGGCCTGACGTACTTCATCTGCCCGATCGCCAATACCAAGGGCGTCACCGTGCGGCCGCTCATCAAAATGACCGGCGAGACGGGATTCAACGAAGTCTTGTTCGAGGACGTGATCGTTCCCGACTCGCTGCGGCTCGATGAAGTCGGCAAGGGCTGGACGGTGGCCATGACAACGCTTCTTCACGAGCGCGGAGCGGCCGAAGGCGCCGGAGGAGGCGGCGGACAGTCCCTCGAGGCGCGGATCGAAGCGCTGATCGAGCTAGCCAAGCGCACGCGCCGTAACGGCCGCTCCCTGTGGGAGGACCCGGTGGTGCGCGACCGGATCGTGCGCCTAGTGGTGCGCGCCGAGGCCTTCCGCCAGACGTTTCGCCGAGCGCGGGTCGAGGCCCTGTGCGATCACCCGATGCGCATTCCGCTGCAGAGCAAGCTCCTCAGCAGCGAGCTCGTTCAGGACATCGCGGCGGTCGCTCTCGAGGTCGCCGGCCCCTACTCCACGCTCTACCTCGGCGACGACAACGCTCCCGATGGGGGCCAGTGGCCGCTGGCCTACATGAACTCTTACGGAATCACGATTGCAGCCGGCACGAGCGAGATTCAGCGCAACATTCTCGGCGAGCGCGTGCTCGGGCTGCCCAAGTCCAAGTAAGAGGGACCGGAGAGGAAAGCGTAAGCAATGGCACAACCGAAAGACTTTGGATTCGGCGACGAAGAGCGCATGGTCAGAGACGGTGCCCGGCGCCTGCTGGCCGAACGCGCGGGCGTAGAGTCGCTGCGGCGCCTGGTCGCGCGGGACTATCGCGAGGCATACCAAGCCGAGGTGCCGCCGGCCGCTTACGACGAGGACCTGTGGCGCACCATGGTCGAGCTCGGTTGGACGGCGCTGGCCGTGCCCGAGCAAGCAGGCGGCGTTGGAATGAACATGGCGGCCGTGGCGGCCCTGGCCGAAGAAGCCGGCCGCGCGGCGCTGCCTTCGCCCCTGATCGCCACCCTGCTGGCGACCGTGGTGCTGCGAGAGGCCCCGCTCGAGCGCGCCCGGCCGTGGCTCGAGCGGATCGTTGCCGGCAGCCCCGCGACCCTGGCGATCACGCCACAAGACGGTAGTTGGGACCCGGCTGCCACCGACGTCGAGGCCGAGGGCAATCGCTTGCGCGGCACCGCCTGGTTCGTCCAGGACGCGCGCAAGGCCGAGTTCTTCGTTGTCTCGGCCCGCTCGGCCGATGGGGTCGGCCTTTACGCCGTCGAAGCGGGGGCTCCCGGCGTGCGCATCCACCCGGATCGAATCGTGGATCTGACGCGCGACCAGGCTCGCGTGGAGTTCGACGAGGTGGAAGTCGGCGATCCGGCCGTGGTTGCCCCCGGCGGCGCCGGCGGCGAGGCACTGGCGCGCGCGTGGCCGGCCATGCTCACGATCGTTGCGGCCGACATGTGCGGCGCGGCCGAGTGGCAACTACAAACAACGGCCGAGTACGCGCGCGTGCGTAAGCAGTTCGACCGGCCGATCGGGTTTTTTCAGGCGGTCAAGCATCCGATCGTCAACATGATGCTCGAGATCGACGGGGCGCGCTCGCTCGTCTACAACGCGGCCTGCGCGATCGACCACGAGCCCGAGCGTGCCGAACTCTACGCGCGCATGGCCAAGGCCGCCGCCTCGGATGCTGCAGCGTTTTGCTCGGGGCGCTCGGTGCAGTTGCACGGCGGAATCGGCGTTACCTGGGAGTGCGACGTGCACATCTACTTCAAGCGTCAGCTCCACAATCAGCAGTTCCTCGGCGACGGCATCTACCAGCGGGAGCGAATCGCCGAGGTACTGTAGCGGCAAGCTCAAAAGCCTTGGCCGCCGCGGCGGCCCGCGCATCACGGCAAGCGATCGGGAGGGGGTAAGTGGCAAAGGCAAGCCGCAGGCCGCGCCGGCGCCGGCATCCGCGCCGGCCTTCGCTGGCTTCGACGGCCGACAAGTACGCCCTTTATCTCAAGTCGGTTCAGTCTCCGGACTACGAGGTCGCGTTTTTCCGGCGCGTCTACGAGCGAGAGTTCGGCAGGCCGCCTCGAACGCTGCGAGAAGACTTCTGTGGAACGGCGGCCGTGTGCTGCCAGTGGGTGCGGCGCCATCCGGAACGGCGGGCAATCGGCGTGGACATCGACCCCGAACCGCTCGAGTGGGGGCGCCGCCACAACGTAGCGGCACTAGAGCTTCCCGCTCAGCAACGGGTTACGCTCGTTCGCGCAGACGCCCGCCGGGTTTTCGGGCCCAAAGCCGACGTGGTGGCAGCCCAAAACTTTTCGTACTACTGCTTCAAGACCCGCGCCGAGCTGCGCCGTTACTTTCGGGCCGCCTACCGCAACCTCGCCCGGCGCGGCCTGCTCGTCCTCGACGTCCTCGGCGGCTCCGAGGTGATGGAGGAAGGCCACGAGGAAGTAAAAAGGATGCGGACCTTCCAGTACGTCTGGGAGCAGCACCGTTTCGACCCGATTACCCATTACTGCCGCTTCTTCATCCACTTTCGCTTTCCCGACGGCAGCGAAAAGCGCCGCGCATTCTCCTACGACTGGCGCTTGTGGACGATGCCCGAGATCCGCGAGCTCCTGGCCGAAGCGGGTTTCGCGCGCTCGGACGTCTACTGGGAAGGAACCAGCCGCAAGACCGGCCGTGGCAACGACGTCTACGTGCTGCGCAAGCACGCGCCTGCCGATCCGGCCTGGGTCGCATACGTCGTGGCCGTAAAGCGCTGAGGGCGCTCAGGCGGCCTTGCGCACGGCGACTTCGAGCCGGTGCTTCCAGCGCCCGCGCCTAAGGGAGAGCCCGAGCCACAGAGCGCGCGCCGTGTGATCGACAACGAGTGCTGCCCAGACCCAAACGAGATCGGCGTGCAGCAAGAGCGAAGCGATGGCTGCGATCGGAACGCGAAGTCCCCAGTTGCCGACCGCAGCGGCAACCATCGGGGTCCACGTGTCGCCGGCGCCCCGGTGGATGCCGGCCAGGGTAAAGTGCAGTTGCAGCATCGGCTGGGCAAAGGCCAGGCACAGCAGGAACGGCCCGAGCGTTGCGATCGTCTCGGGATCGGAAGTAAACAAGCGTGCGATCGAAAGCCGCTCGATACCGGCGGCGGTGCCGAGAACCAGGGCAATGGCCACGGCCAGCCGCGCCGCGCGCTTGCCAACTCGCTCGGCTTCTTGTTCGTCGCCGCGGCCGAGAGCCTGACCGACGAGCGTCGCTACCGCCGCGCCGATGGCCATTCCTGGAATCCACGAAAACGACAGCGCGCGCACACCGACCGTGTAGGCAGCCACGGCCACGGTTCCGTAGCGCCCGAGCAAAGCGAAGTAGGTCAGTAGAGCCAGATTGAGAAGCACGCGCTCGCCGACGCTCGGCAGCGCCAGGCGAACCACGGCCGGCACCAGGCGCCGGCCGCCCCTGAGGTCGCCCGCGCGCAAGCCGATCGGCGACGTGGCCGGCGCGCGCAGGACGATTGCGCCGTAAACGAGCAGGCCAGCTAGTTGCGAGGCAACGGTGGCAAGCCCGGCGCCAACGAGCTCGAGGCGCGGCAGCCCGAGCAGTCCAAAGATCAAGACCGCGCTCAGCGACACCTTGAGCGCCGCCACGAATACGGCCACCCGCATCGGAGTGACCGTGTCCCGGTCGGCCCGAAGGCCACTTTCGACCATCAAGCTTGCGGCAAGGAGCAAGGACGATCCAAGCACCATCCGCAGGTACGGGACGGAAAGCTCGACAACGGCCGGCTCGGCGTTTAGCCACGACAAAATGGTGCGCGGAGCCGCCAGCACGGCTGCGGCAACGACAAACGCCGTGGTCACGGCCACAACGATCGCAGCGCCGAGCGCGTGGCGCGCCTCGGCTGGGCGGCCGGCGCCGATTGCGCGGGCCATCAAAGCCACGCAGGCAAATCCAACCGCCAGCAAGGCTGCCTGCGTCATGAAGAAAAACTGCGTGGCGTAGCCGACCGCCGCCATCGCGCCCGGCCCGAGGCGGCCGACCATCGCAAGGTCGGCCAGCGAGACGCCGGTGACCAGCGCCTGCGAGAGCATGACCGGCCACGCCAGGCGCCACAGCTCGCCGGCGTCGGCGGCCAGGCTTGGCGCGGCGCCGGCGGCCAGCGTGGCCGAAGGAACCGGGGGGAGCGTCTCGACGTCGGCCTCGCCGCCCACTTGCGGGCCGCGCTCGGGGTGGCCTTGGCGTTTGCGGAGCCAGCCAAGCACGATCGTTTGAGCCTACCCGAGGCGCGGGCTTGGAACGAGCGGGTACCCGGGGGCGCGCCTTGGAGCCGCGCCGTTCGGCGCGGGCGCTCCAAATGCGCCCCCCAGCGCTCGCCCCGTGCAACTGGCCGCAAGCGACTCAGCGCTGGCGAAACAACCGCGGCTCGACCGCCGCGACCATCGCCTCGACGTCGAGCCGCCCGCCGAGGAACTCGCTTACGCGCGCGGCCTGCCCTAGCGGATCGGAAACCACCGCCGGGTAGTCTACTTCGAGGAGCGCCACGTCCTGGCGCGCTCGAAGGTAGGCCTTGACTTCCCGCAGGTGGCGCTCGAAGAGCCGCCCCATGCGCTCATCGTCTTGGGAAGGCTTCTTGCCCAGCCGCTCGAGCATGCGGCGCTGGGATGCCAGCACCTGGTCGAGCGGCCGGTTCATGAAAACCACGTCGTACTGGGGACCAACCGGCAAGTAGCGCACGAGCGCCGAGACGACCTTTACGGCTTTCCCGCAGGCCTGGCCGATCCAGCTTGCATCCTCGGCCAGGCGCTTTACCGGCTCGAACTCGTAGTAGCCGAGCGGGTTGCTTTCATCGGGCGGCCGGTGCTCGTCCACCAGCGGCTCGATCCCGCCGGCCTCGAGCATGCGCATCATCATCGACGTGCCCGAGCGCGGCAGCCCCGAGACGACCGTCACGCGACCACCGCTCACGGCTCGAGTTCCAAACGCCGTCCGAGGGTCGCCTTGCTGAGCGCCCGCTCGACCGCCGCGACCGTCTCGACCGGAGACATACCGCTACAGTCCACCTCGACGTCGGCCGCCCGCCGGTACAGCGGCAGCCGCTCAGCGTACAGGTCCTCAAAGCTCTGCCCGGGACGGCGGACCATTCCGCGGGTATCCATATCCGGGATGCGCGCAACGAGCTCCTCGACGGGCACGTGAAGGTAGACCAGCACCCCGCCGCGGGCGAGATGGCCGACGGCGCGCGAGCTATAGACGACGCTCCCGCCGGTTGCCACGACCGTCTGCCTGCAGTCGAGCGAGAGCACGCACTGCTCTTCGAGCCGCCGAAACGCTTCGATCCCCTCTTCGCTTAGAATCTGCTGCAGCGGGCGCCCGGCCCGCTCCTGCAAGAGCAGGTCCGTGTCGACGAACCGCCGCCGGCTGCGCTTGGCCAGGACCACGCCGATCGTACTCTTGCCGGCCGCGGGCATACCAATGAGCACGATATTTGCCTCAGGGGGAATGCCCACGCGCCTGGTAAAGATTAGAACGAAAAGACAAGCCCGTCCGGGCCGCGATCAATGACCACCCGCCCGCCTTTAGCCAATCTCCCGAACAGGATCTCCTCGCTCAGGGCGTGCGAGATTTCTTTTTCCACCAGGCGCCGAATCGGCCGCGCTCCGTACCGCTCGTCGTAGCCTTTCTCGGCCAGGTACCGGCGCGCGGCCGGCTCGAGCACGAGCTGGACGCGCTTTTCGGCCAGCCGCTCCTCGAGCTCGGCGACCGTCTTCTCGACGATCTGCTCGGCAATTTCGATGTCCAGGGAGTTGAACGTGACGATCGCGGTCAGGCGGTTGCGAAACTCCGGGCTGAACATTTTCTCGATCGCGCCGCCGCTTCGCTCGCGAAAGTCACTCTTTTGCTCGAAGCCGATGGCCCGCTGCATTGCTTCGCGCGCCCCGGTGTTCGTCGTCATCACGACGATGGTCTGACTGAAGTCCGTCTTGCGGCCCGTGTTGTCGGTCAGGGTCGCGTAGTCCATGACCTGCAGCAGGATGTTGAAGATGTCTTCGTGGGCCTTTTCGAGCTCGTCGAACAGGACGACCGCGTGGGGCTTGCGGCGAACCGCTTCGGTCAGTTGCCCGCCTTCGTCATAGCCGACGTAACCCGGCGGCGACCCGATTAGCCGCGAGACGGCGTGCTTTTCCATGTACTCGCTCATGTCGAAGCGAATGAAGGCAATCCCGAGCACCTCGGCCAGTTGGCGCGCCAGCTCGGTCTTGCCCACCCCGGTCGGCCCGGCGAACAGGAAACTGCCGATCGGCCTGCCAGGTTCCCCGAGTCCCGCTCGCGCCAACCGAATCGCCCGCACGACCGTGTCAATCGCTTCGTCCTGCCCGTAGATCAGCAGCTTGAGGTCGCGATCGAGCGTGGCCAGGCGGCGCCGGTCGTCGCTCTTTACCGACTTCGGCGGGATCCGCGCAATGCGCGAGACCACCCGCTCGATGTCGCGCGGGCCGACCCGCACGAAGCGCTCGCCGCCCCGGCGCAAGCGTACTTCGGCACCGGCTTCGTCGAGAACGTCGATCGCTTTGTCGGGCAGGTGGCGATCATTGATGTGGCGAGCCGCCAGCTCAGCGGCTGCCCGCACGGCGGCGGGCGTGTAGCGCACCCGGTGAAAGCGCTCGTAGCGCGACTGCAGCCCCTTGAGAATGGCCACCGTCTCCTCGAGCGAGGGCTCGGCTACGTCGATCTTTTGAAAGCGGCGCGACAGCGCGTGGTCCTTCTCGAACACGTTGCGGTATTCGCGGTAGGTGGTCGTGCCGATGCAGCGCAGCTCCCCATTGGCCAGAACCGGCTTGAGCATGTTCGAAGCGTCCATCGCTCCGCCCGATGCAGCGCCGGCGCCGACGACGTTGTGAATCTCGTCGATGAACAGGATGCGCTTGTCGCGCTTTTTGAGGATCGCCCGGATGACGGCGGTCATGCGCTCCTCGAAGTCGCCCCGGTACTTGGTGCCCGCGAGCAGTCGGCCCATGTCGAGCGCGTAGATCGTCGCTCCGGCCAGCGAGCGCGGAACCTCGCCGCGCTCGATTGCCAGCGCCAAGCCCTCCACGATCGCCGTCTTGCCTACGCCGGCGTCGCCGACGAGTACGGGATTGTTCTTGCGGCGCCGCGAAAGGATGTGAATGGCGCGCTCGAGCTCGGCCTGGCGGCCGATCAGCGGATCGATTTCGCCGCGCGCCGCGCGCTCGTTGAGATTCACGCAGAACTGGCTGAGCGGGTCGCGGGCCGGCTCGGCCTGGGCTTCGCCTTCAAACTCCTCTTCCTCTTCGACCTCGTCTTCGAGCTCGTCCGGCTCGACCTTGGAGATGCCGTGCGAGACATAGCGCAAGACGTCGAGGCGCGTCACGTGGTGGCGGCCGAGGAAGTAAACAGCGTGGGACTCTCGATCCCGGAATAGCGCGACGAGCACGGCCGCACCGTCGACCTGGTGTTTGCCGGCCGCCCGCACGTTGGCCGCCGCGACCTGCAGGACGAACTGCATCCCAAGCGTGTACTGCGGATCCGGCGGGTTGCCGTCGCCGTCGCCGTAGTCCTCGGGATAGCAAGGCATTGTCTCCTCGAGAAAGGCATCCACCTCGCGGCGCAAGCGCTCCACGTCCGCGCCGCAGTGGTAGAGCACGTCGGCCGCTACGCGGTCGAAGGTGAGCGCGTAGAGCAAGTGCTCGGGCGAGACGAACTCGTGGCGGGCCGAGCGAGCCCGCTCGAAGGCGCGCCTTAAGGTATTCTCGAGTTCGTCGGAAATCAGCACGCGATTACTCCGTCTCGACCGCCTCGACGTCGCAGCGCAGCGGGTGTTCGTGTTTGGCGGCGAGCGTTTCGACTTGCTTGGCCTTGGTGCGCGCCACGTCGTAGGTGTAGACGCCGCACACGCCGCGGCCGCGCGTGTGGACCTCGAGCATGAGCCTGGTCGCTTCGTCGTGCGGCTTGTGAAAAACGCACCTGAGCACCCACACGACGAAGTCCATCGGCGTGTAGTCGTCGTTCAGGAGAACGACCCGATACATGCGCGGGCGCTGCCAGCGAACTCGCTCTTCAGTCGAGGTCTGGCCCCCGCCCTGGCTGTGGAAACGGCGCTCCGGCACGCCGCCATTGTAACGCCGTCGCGCTAGGAATCCACGACTTTGGACCTTGGTCGCACTGGCTGCCTCTGGCAGGCGCCCGGCTGAAGCTCCGCCCGGCCCCCGCCCCTGCGTTGGCCCCCGGTCCCAACCGGGGGAGAGCCCGCTAGTGAGCCGGCCTCAGCAGCGGCGACCCAGGCACCGAGGGTGCCACCCGCCCGAGCGTGAAGGGCTCGGGGACTTGGCCCGTCTCGGCGTAAACCCGGTGGAGGCGGATCAGGGCCAGCGAAAGCCCCATGATGATGAAGAACATCACGTGGTGCCACATGTCGGCAAAGAACGAGAAGAACAAAAAGCCGATCATGGCCGTCCGGCACGCGCTGACGAGCCAGCCCAAGCCGACGGGGCCGAACCGGGCTTCGTACTCCCATTCGATCATCCGCAACTGGCGGAAAATGTGCACGAAAAAGTACATGAAGAGGCAAAACGACACGATTCCCCCTTCGGCCAGCGACCACAGATAGGAGTTGTGCGGCGGCCCCACGGTGCCGAACGGGTCGGTGATCGCCCGTTCGATCTCGAAGTTGCCGATGCCCACGCCGAAGAGCGGATGGCTGCGCCAGGCGCGCAGTGCCGCCATCGCCGTTCGGTAGCGGCCCTCTGCCGATCCCTGGGCCTCGAGGCCTTGCTCGAGAGCCTCGCGGCGCACGTCGAAGCGCGTCAGGCGCGAGGCGACCGGCTTGGGAAAGACCAGGTCGACGACGCTGACTTTGTACCCGAACTGAATCACCACGAACGCGGCCACCAGGGCCACGCCGAGCACTTTGCGGTAGTTGAACCGCCCTTCGAACAGGATGATCGCGATGAACAGCAACAGGTTTAACAGGCCGCTGCGCGAGCCGGTCATCGGAATCATCACGAACGTGATCGCCACACCGGCAAGCCAGAAGGGATAGACGAGGGGATTGCGAATCGCCCGGCGCCCGTACCACAGCAGCGTCAGCCCGTAAAGGGCGAAGTAGGCCAGTTTGTTCGGGTTACGCCCCGCGTAGACGGCTGCCCCCATGGCGCCCATCACGCGCAGGCGCCCTGTTCCCCAGCCGGCCGGACCAGCCGCCGTACTCACGTTGAAGTAGGTCATGAGCAGGCAGGCGATGATCATCGCGACGACCATCTTGACGTCGCGCGGCGAGCGGATGAAGAAGACGAAGAACAATAGAAACACGAAGCGCGTCAGGAACTTCGCCCGGGCGTCGCGCGTTGCAATCAAGGCCGGGCCTTGAGCCCTCTTGCTCGTCAGCACCCGGCGCACGTCGGGCAGCGACATGTACGAGTACTCGGCCGGCGGCGTGTAAAAAATGCTCGAGCCGATCATGATCGCGACGATCAAGCCCAGCGCCGCAACCGGCCTAAAGCGCAGCAGCCACAGGTTTCCCTCGCGCAAGAGGCCAAAGAGCATGAGCGGGAGCAGGACGAGCCCGAGCATGTTGTTGATCGTGAAGTTGCCCGCCCCGCGCAAGAACGAGGGATAAGTAAAAAGGAACGTCATCAAGTAAACGAGGATTCCGTATGCGGGCCGGCGTACGATCAAAAGGCCGGCCACAATCGCTAGGACTCCTCCGACGACCGCAAGGCCTCCGCCCGAGACGGCCAGCCGAAAGGACCCCAGGACGACGAGCAGTCCGCCGAGAATCGGCCACAGGCGCCCGGCGCGCGGGCGCACGGCCGGCTGCGTAGTGGTAGGAACGGTCGTGCTCGGCAAGTCTTAGCCTCCGACGGAGGGCGCGCCAGGCGCCCCCTCAGCGGGGTACCGCCTCGATTGTAGGCAGCCTTTGGCTAGGCCATCAACGCCCTTTGCTCGCAGGCGGCCACCCCCCGATCGGGGGTCAGATTCCCTCCCCGAGTGCCAACTCGCTCGGGCTTGGCCGGCGCTCGGCCGGACGCAGGGGCCACTCGACCCCGGGAACCTTGGGACAGGCGACCTTGATGCGCCTCAGAATATCGAACGCGTAGACGAGCTCCGGGTAGAATACCGGCTTGCCGCTTGTCATCAAGGCCGCTGCAACTTGCCGCTCCGGGTCGGCCCAACCCAAGACGTTCGTAAAGCCGAGGTGGCCGAAGGCGTAGACCGTATCGGTCCCGTAGAGGCTCAGCCACTTGCCGCCGAGCATGAAGCCCATGCCATAGCGGAGCGGCACTCCGAGCGTCAGGTCGAACTCGAGGTAGCTCTGCTCGGAAGTAGCCCGGCGTACCGTACGCCGGTCGAAAATGCGCACGCCGTCGAGCTCGCCGCCGTTGAGCAGGAGCTGGTAGAACCGGCTGTGCTCCTCGGCAGTGGCAACGACGTTGGCGGCGGGGACAATGGCCGTCAGGAACCGCGGATCGTTCGAAAGTTCGATCGCGCGGTAGAAGTCGATCCCGAGAACGCGCCTGAGGAGGGTGGAAACCGGCGGCAGAACGAGCGGCCCGGTGAAGTAGTTGAGCGCTACCCGCTCGACGTCCTCAGGCGCCACCCCATAGTTCAGCCAGCGCATGCCGAGCGGCCGCTGGATTTCCTCGCGCAGAACCTGCCGGATGTCCGAGCCGGTCACCCGCCGGACGATCTCGCCGAGGATGAATCCTCCGCTGATTGCATGGTAGGCCACCTGCCGGCCGGGGCGCCACAGGAGCTCAACGCCCGAGAGAATATCGATGATGTCCTCGGGATGGTCGAGGAGCTCGAGGTCGATCGCCTCCTCGGGCACGTTCGGAATGCCGGCGCGGTGCGTGAGCACGTGGCGGATCGTGATCCACTGCTTGCCGCTCGTTGCAAACTCCGGCAAGTACTCGCAGACCGGGTCGTCGAGGTGGATCAGGCGGCGCTGGTCGAGCAAGTGGATGACCATTGCGGTGATCGCCTTGGACGCCGAGAAAATATTGAAAGGCGTGCGGACCGTGGCGCGCACCTTGGGCGCATCGGGCGGGTCCTGCGGGCCGCCGCCCCGCGCGTAGCCGATCGCCCGGTTAAGCAGGATCTTGCCGCAGCGGCGCACGCATAGTTGGATCGCCGGGTGAATCCCACTGCGGTAGAGCCTTATTACCGCTCGCCAAACGGCTTCGACCGCCTGAGGGTCTGAGCCCACCTCACGGGGGTTAACCTCGGCCTCCCGATCGATCGAGGTGACCTCGTCTAGATCCTCCGGCACGGGGGCGCGGCGCACCAGTCCGGGCGGCTCGAGGTAGCGCGCCACCCGCGGGTCGAGCAGGCGTTCCAAAAAACTCTCCAAGACCGACCTCACGCGAGGAGCTCAGCGCTCCCTGGGCCGAATCCGCTGCCGGGCAAGAGCGCTTGCTCACCCTAGCCTAGCACAAGCCGCCCGGGTCTTCCCCGGTGGCCAGCGCGTCGGGCGGGCTGTTCCGCCGGGGGTGGGGAACGCACCGGGGCCGCCCCGGCCGCGCAACACGGGGCACCGGTATGCCCTACGTGTTGCGGTTGAAGCGAGGCGGCCGCTTTTCGAGAAATGCCCGCATCCCTTCGATTTGATCGGCCGTCCCGAGCGTGGCGAGCACCGCGCGGCGCTCGGCTGCAATCGCTTCCTGGAGCGGAGCGTCGCCGTGGCCGACGATGCAGCGGAGCATCTCGCGCACTGCAATGGCCGGCTTGGCCGCAAGCTCCTCGGCCAGCGCTCGCGCACGGTCGAACAGCTCCGCAAGCGGCCAGACTTCGTGCACCAGACCGATCCGGCGGGCCTCGGGACCGGAAATCTTCCTGGCTCGAAGAATCATGTCGAGGGCATGCGCTTTGCCGACGCAGCGAACCAGGCGGGCGCTGCCGCCCCATGCCGGTACGGTCCCCAGTTCGAGCTCTGGCAATCCGATTTTTGCGCCTTGGCTTGCCGCAAGCCGAAAATGGCAGGCCAAGGCCAACTCCAGACCTCCCCCGAGGCAGTAGCCGTAGAGCACGGCAATGACGGGTTTGGGCAGGTTCTCGATCGCATCGAGGACTCGCAGGCGCTGATCGAGGAGCGGCTCGATCCCGCCCATGCGCGCCACCCCTTCGGGAAGCTGCTTGAGGTCCATGCCGACAGAGAAGTTCTCCTCACCGGCTCCCCGGACGATGACAGCCCGCACGCCGTCGTCCTCAGCGAGCCGGCGCACTTCGACCTCAAGCGCGTCGATCAACTCCAAGCTCAAGCGGTTGCGCGGAGGATCGTTGAAGATCAGAGTCTCGATCGGACCGTCTCGCTCGACTTTAAGGGCTTCGCATGTCGTGGCCATGGCGTTTCCATAGCGGGGTGTGGGGTATCTA
This sequence comes from uncultured Myxococcales bacterium, assembly GCA_964478045.1. Classification (GTDB taxonomy): domain Bacteria; phylum Desulfobacterota; class Binatia; order UBA1149; family SPBQ01; genus CAZQYE01. The sequence goes on from CAYZHO010000030.1 coordinate 12,913, forward strand.
GCCCGCTTCCATCCACCGCGCAACTGCCTCACGAAACCAGCGCAGCCGCCGGCTGTCGTGTATTTCGATGCGAGCGTTGCGTGCCCGCTCTTTCGCCGGTCCGTCGAGTTCCTGAAGCACGACGAGCCACTTCGTAACGAGCGCGCCTCCGACCATCCGTGCCAAACTTTCCAGCTTGAACATCGTGGCCGTGGGCCCTTCCGGCGCTTTTCCCCACTTCACCCGGGCCTTGCATTCCACGACCAGCATGCGGTTGTGATGGGTGCAGATCAGGTCGAACTCGTTCCGCGGTGCGTGCTTCTTGCTCTCCGCCTCCCAGGTGATGACAGCCCCAGCCCGCGCGTCGAACGGACGGCAATCGGTCGCAGCAAGCCATACGAACTCTTCGAGCCACCCTCCGGCAACGTAGCGGGCAGCCTGCGCATCGGGAAAGACGAGCTCGCAGCTGCCGGTCTTCCACTCGACCAACCCCATGCGGCTTAGGTCGCCGAGCAACCGCTCCAGTGCACCGACCGGGCGGCGGGCAAGCTTCTGCGCGGGCTGGGCCAGTTTCGTACCGCCATCCCCTAGCGCGTGCGCAGCGTGGTAGTTGAGAACGCCGAGCACCTTTTGGTAGTCCGGGTGCCGGAGGTCGCGTCCCAGGCGGAGCGTTAGGTCCCGGCGGCGTGTTGTGCGCTCGAGCCATGCCGGATCGTCCGAGTTCGCGCGGCGAAGCGTGGCGCCCTGTACTTCCAAGTACGTAGGAACGTCGAGCAAGTCGCGCATCGCCGAGGCTTGCGCGCCAGCCGGCACGATGGTTTCAAGCCGGCCGTGCTGCGTGTCCACGTAGATGACCTGCAGTCGGTCCGAGGCAACCACGCGTTGAAACTCGTCGGTGAAACCCAAGGCCATCAACTTGTTGCCGCCGGTTGCATTGAGGACGATGCGCTCGTGGCGACCCTGTCGCGCGAGTTGCGCTGCTAGGTTCCTGGCGAACGCGCGAATCGCACCCAAGTCTGTGCTGGGAGCGTCGGGTACGAGCCGAACTCGTTGCGCGCGTGCGCCGAAGAACCGCAGAAG
>CAYZHO010000030.1:13981-16974 GCA_964478045.1 uncultured Myxococcales bacterium
GGGCTTGCGGCAGGTGAGCCATTTCGGGCGTGACCACGAGCGCAACCTCATCGGCCGGATCGTGGAGGAATCCGATCACGTTTCCGAGCACTTGCTCGGACAGCAGACATACGTAGGCCTTCATCCGTGCTCGCTTACTCGCTCCAGGGTCCCAACGTCAAGCGCCGCGCCCTGTCCGGCGCTGGCGCCTGCGGCGGCGGCCACCGTATCGCGCGCGTGCAAGCAATCCCGCCTCGTCTTCCCAACGCACTCCCGCCAGGGCCGAACCCAAGAGCTCGGGTGGCAAGTACTGGCGGCCCAGCCTACTCGCCACCGTCTCCGTGGGCAGCGCGTAGCAGCGCACGTCGTCTTGAAAATGATGGATCAAACGCGCAACCCCAGCCAGGAGCGCATCGAGCTGGTTTTGGGACAACTCCGCTACAAATACCGAGTACTGCACCGGAACCGCCCATTTTCGCATGTAGCTGTGAACGCGACGCAAGCGCGTTGGGTCGGCAATGTCGTAGGCAATGACGTAGGTGACCCTCGTGCGACTCAAACCAGGATCTCCCGCAGTGATCGCTCGACTCGGTGGATCCATGTCGTGGCAACTTCCCGCGCCGCGTTTTCATGCCGGTGAAGCGCCTCGATGAGCACGGGCCGCGAAGGAGGGTGGGGGCCAAATCGGCGGGCGATCTCGCGGGTTGGCTCCTCAAGCACGAACTCGAGAATGTCGGCCAAGTCCCCTTCCAGGTCTGGGCCGTGCTTGGCACGCAGCATCGACCCGCTCAAGCCCCGCTCGAGTAGGGTTTGCGCGGCCAGTGCACGCGCCATGGCCTGTGCCTCGCGCTCGAGAACCGCGCTCGCGCGCCGCCCGCAAACTTGGTCGCGCAGCCGCCGAAGAGCCTTGCGCGCATGGCGAGGGCGCAGGTCATTTCCTGGCAGCCCGGCCCGCCGCAGTGCTACCTTCACAACCCGTCGTTCCACTGAACGCTGAATTGCGTCGTACCGCTCACGCCAGTCCTCCCGGTCAACCACGGCATCCAGCAAGCTCGCAAGATCGTCGTCCGGATTGCCGCGGCCGGTGCACACACCACATACCACCCCATCTTCGTCCGTGAAGACGACGGGGATGGAGCGTTCCATGCACAAAAATAGGGCCTCGGGCGACCAGGGCACCGGGCCACGGCAAACGACTCGCAAGAGTCTGCGCGCCGGAAAGTACTGATCCGCCTGGCCGGGCACGCGCACGAGAAGAGCAGGTCCATCGCGGTCCACGCTAGCTCGACTCGAACAGTCCACGTACAACGGCTTACGCAACCGGGACATCGTCGTCCAGTCCTGTTTCATCCTCGACTTCATGGGCGACAATCCGCCGCACCAAAAGCCTGGCCGCTCGGCGCATTAGACGGCGAGGGTGCTGCGCAAAGGTCTCGTACAGCGGATAGAATCGCTCGCGTGCGGACTTCTTCATGAAGCACCCGCCGGCATCCATGGAAAAGTCTCGCGCCCGAAGCTCCTGCTCGTTGAACAATCGGCATACGAACCGATCAATGGCCGGCCGCACGAGCTCTACAAGATCGCACGCTAGCGATTCGCGGCCGTACGACAGGTCGTGGTAAAAGCCGATATACGGATCCAGCCCGGCGACGCAGGCGACGCGCACAGCGTCGTAGTGAGCAAGGGTGTATGATAAGGACAGGCAAGCATTGACGGGATCGCGGGGCGGTCTGCGGTTGCGGCCCCGAAAGCCTGTCTCCGCAGGAAGCAGGGCCGCCAGCGCTTCGAACACAACACGACTGGCAGCGCCCTCAACTCCACGGATTGCGTCAAGCGAAAGCGCATCCCCCGTCTGCGCTTCGCGAAGCGTCGCAATCGCGGAGACAAGGTGCTCCACAGCTCTCGTTAGCGCACGCCGGCGGTCTGGGCGAGCGCCGAGTTTCTCTCGCAGGAAGACAAGGTGACCGCGAATCTTCGCGGTCACGATTCGCGCCGCCCAGCGCGTACGCCACTTCACGTCCAGATAGCAACGGTATTGCGCGATCCTTGTCGAAGCGTCATTGTGCAGTCGTCCGTGGACGAACGCGGCCCGTCTGCCGTGGCGCCCACTTAGCAAGACCACTGACGCCCCGGCGCTTGCAATCCCCGCAATCACGCTGCTCGTAAGCGATACATCTCCTTGAATGACCACACGCTCGACCAAGTGCAGGGGGATGCTCGCGCACCGAGCCCCCGGCCGGCCGATCACAAGCGTTGCGCCGCGCAAGCGTACCAACTCCGCATGCTTGTCGATGTACAGCGTGCCCATGTCGCAATCATCCAATGTAAAACACGTCGGGATCGGCCGGTGGCCGTCCCTTGCCGAGCGTGTGGACCTTTGCGCGCGGATCAAGGCGGATGAGGACGAAGCTGTCGGTGCTGAAGTCGACGATGCGCGTCATGCCTGTAAGGAGTGCAATGCGTTCGTCCTCGGTCAGAAAGCACTCGAAAACCGACTTCTGTCCGCCGGTCGAAAACTCCCGCAGCCACTGCAGCGCCTGGTAGCGCCGCCGGTCGTCGCGAATGTCGTAAGCAGCTAGATACAGCCCCCGTTGCGCCATACGGTCCGAATGTTACGACAAAAACGGAGGTGGGCAGCCGACGACAAGGTTGTCGTTGGCCGTCCCGGCACTGCAATGCGTCGAGGCCCGGCGCCAGGTTTCCGCAGTGCAATGAGCGAAAGCGCCGGCTTAAGACAACTCGTAGTGTTGAAGCCGAAGTAGAGCCCTGTGCCGAGCCGGATCGGGGAAACCCGAGCGCCCTCTCCGGCCCGGCAGGGGCAGGACCCGGTTAGTACGGGGTCGATAGGCGAACGACGCGTGCAGTCTCCGCCCGCGGCCGCTGGAGTCGCGCATCGTATTCAGCCGTAACGTAGATTGAGGGCGTTCCGGCCTCCTCGGCCGCCATAAACGCGCCAAGGCTCATCGGAACCTTCCCGCCCGTCACATCGACCGCGCAGCGCTCACGAGGTCCCG
>CAYZHO010000030.1:16984-17572 GCA_964478045.1 uncultured Myxococcales bacterium
GTCCCGACTCGAGCAGGCGGGTCAGCAACTTTGCCGTTGCCTCCCGTGTCTGGGCCGGATTGTCCGGATCCTCGACTCGCTCCGCGCCCACGCAGTCTATTCCCAATCGCTCCGCCATGCCTCGGAGCTGCCTGGCGGCCTCTTCCGACCTTTCTGAATAGACAAAGCCGACACGCTTCGGCCTAAGGTCGCGCATCACACGCCCTGGAAGATCCGCGCGACTGACCAGGAACACAATTCCCTCCACCTCGCCAGTAGCGAACTCCTCCCCGTCAGCGACTCTTGGGAACGAATTTCTTCTAAGCCACGCTTTGATCCGTTCGCGCTGAAGTAGCCCAGCAAGAGCTCCGGCAAAAGCTCCCACGTAGAACAAATCGCCAATGAAGATCCCAAACCGGTCCAGAACCAGCCACACATCGTCCCGCCAGCACCAACTGAGGATATCCTGAAGGTTCATCGCCCCTCATATCCGCTGTCGAGCCGAAAGTCCCAAAATGCCACCGCAGCCGGCCAGTCCGCACGCTTGACTCCTGACGCGGGTACGTCCGCTACGGCTTTTGTACCTTCTACTTCCAGCATCCCTTCTTC
>CAYZHO010000031.1:0-17329 GCA_964478045.1 uncultured Myxococcales bacterium
CCGCAAGCGAATTGCCGAGCACGAGGGCGAGGAGAGCATTCTCGTGCTGGTGCGGCGCGACGACCAGACCCTGTTCCGGGTGATCAAACCGCGGTCCGACTGAGGGTGCCGCAAGCGGCGATTCCCCGGCGCAGGGGTTCACGTGCGGCGACCTTCTTGCTCCTTGCAGTGCCGCCGCTGCTCGCAGCGGCGGCACTAGCAGGGTGGCTCGAGTATCTCCACCTCGAGCGCGTACTCGAGGCGAAGTTCCGTGGCCGCCGCTGGGACTTTCCCTCTAGAGTGTATGCCGACGCAACCCCGCTAGTGCTCGGGCGAGCAGTCCGCGATGCGCGCTTTCTCCAGTTGCTTGACCTTCTCGGCTACCGCCGCGTAGAGCGCGAGCCGCGTGAGCGCGGCGAGTACCGGTTTACGGCCGACGGGCGGGCGCTGGACATTCGCCTCCACGTTTTCGACTACCCCACCCACAGGGAACCGGGGCGCTACCTGAGACTCTGGCTCAATCCCCAGGGCCGCATAGTCCGGATTGTGGACCGCGCCAGCGGTGCGCCGGTTGGCGACGCCCTGCTCGAGCCGGTTCTAATCGCCGGGCTTCATGGCGGGTCTCCCGAGGAACGCCGGGTGATGAGCCTCGATGAGATTCCCGCGCCGCTGGTGCGGGCGGTCATTGCTGTGGAAGACCGGCGATTTTTTGAGCACCCGGGGATCGATCTGCGAGGACTAGCGCGCGCGCTCGTGGCGGACCTGAAGGCCGGATCACTGCGGCAGGGCGGATCGACGATAACCCAACAGTTGATGAAAAACTTTTTTCTTACCAACGAGCGCACAATCACCCGCAAGCTTCGCGAAGCGGCGATGGCGCTGATCGCCGAACGACGATTTTCAAAGCGCGAGATTCTCGAAAACTACCTCAACGAGATCTACTTCGGCCGGGACGGCCGGGTGGCGATTCATGGCGTGTGGGCCGCCGCCCGCCACTACTTCGGGCGGGAGCCTGCAGAGCTGACGCTCGGCCAAATGGCCACGCTGGCTGGAATGATCCGGGCTCCCAATGCGTATTCGCCCCACAAGCACCCGGAGCGGGCACTTGCCCGGCGCAACCTTGTTCTGCGCCTTCTCCGCGATCTCGGCGACATCGATGAGGTAACCTACCGAAAGGCTGTTGCCGAACCACTTGGAGCCGTGCCGCCGCGGCCGCGCACGAGCGCGGCTCCTTATTTCGTGGACGCCGTGCGCCGGGAACTTGCCGGCCGTTTCCCGCGGCCCGTGCTCGAGACGGAGGGATTTGCGATCTTCACAACCCTCGACGTGGGCCTTCAGCGCGCGGCCGAGCGGGCCGTTCGCGAGGGCCTAGCCGATCTCGAACGGCGCTATCCCCGCCTGGCCGCCGGCAAGGAGCGCCTGGAGGCGGCGCTGGTGGCGGTGCGGCCGCAATCGGGAGCCATCGTTGCGCTGGTCGGAGGCAGGAGCTACCGCGACAGTCCCTTCAACCGAGCGCTCGATGCCCGGCGGCAGCCGGGCTCCGTGTTCAAGCCAGTGGTCTATGCTGCGGCCCTGTCTACCGAGCACTTGGGCGCGCGTCATTTCACTCCAGCAACGCTCGTCGAGGACGCGCCTCTTACCTGGCGCTACGACCACCGCGTCTGGTCGCCCTCGAACTACGAGGATGTTTACCACGGGTGGGTGACCGTGCGGCGTGCTCTCGAGCAGTCCTTGAATACCGCCACTGCGCGGATCGCCCGAGACGTTGGAATCGAGGCGATACGCGGGCTTGCGGTGCGCATGGGGGCGGATCCGAAGCTTCCGGCGCTACCGGCAATCGCACTCGGCGGATGGGAGATGACGCCGATCGAGGTTGCCCGCATCTACTCGGTCCTGGCCAATGCCGGGCTGCGCGCCACGATGCACGCAGTTCGGGAAGTGGCCGACCGCCGCGGCCACCGCGTCGAGGGCCACCGGCTGGCGGTCGAGCGCGTCTTGTCACCGGTCGACGCGTATCTCGTGACGCATTTGCTCGAGGGAGTGATCGAGCACGGTACCGGGCGCGGGGTGCGGCGGCTTGGTCTGAAAGCGCCTGCTGCCGGGAAAACCGGGACTACGAACGAATACAACGACGCCTGGTTTGCGGGTTACACGCCGGACCTGCTTGCCGTGGTCTGGGTCGGGTTCGATCACCCTCGCTCCCTCGGGCTACCAGGTGCCGCGGCGGCTTTGCCGATCTGGACGCGCTTCATGAAAGAGGCTCTCGCCGGCCGGCAGCCCCTTCCGTTCCGGGTTCCCGATGGCGTGGTGTTCCGGCTCGTCGATCCCGACACCGGTAGCTTGGCTACGCCGGCTTGCCCGGCGGTCGTGCGCGAGGCATTTGTGGCCGGGGAAGAACCGAGGAGGCCGTGTCCACTGCACGCCAGAGAGGCGCCAGCCTTGCTGCTGTGGCGCTGAAGGTTGTGGCCACTGGCTGCCTGGCTGTGACCGGGGCTGCGGGCGGATGCGCCAGGGCGCCGGTTGCCCCAGTGCCGGCACGGCCTGTGGCTGCGGCCGCGCCAGCCGAGCCGCAAGGAGCGGGCCCGCTGTGGCGCGCGCGGCAGTTGCTCGACCAGGAGCTAGAGCGTGGCCGGCGGCGCCTAGCGCAGGGCCTGCCAGTGCGCGCGGCGCGTCTTGCCCACTTGCGGCTTACGCAAGATGCACTCGAGCAAATCGACCGCGGCCACCTGCGGCGCGCCTCCGATTTGCTCGAGCGAGCGATCGCGGCAGACGGTGAGACGGGGTTTGCCTACCTGTACCTCGGCAAGCTGTACCTCGACCGCGGGCTTACCGAAGAAGGGCTTTTGCTGCTCGAGCGGGCTGCTGCGCTGCTCCCCCGAGATCGAGAGCTCGAGCGCGAGCTCCGGCGCTTGCGCGCGCAGGCCGGGGAAAGTCTGACCGAACCGGCCAGGAGTGGCGGGTGAAGGTCCTTGGCATCGAGACCTCGTGTGACGACACCGCGGCAGCGGTCGTCGAGAACCGGCGGGTTTTGTCCTCCGTGGTCGCCTCGCAGGATGAGATTCACGCCCGCTACGGCGGCGTGGTGCCGGAGCTAGCCGCCCGCCGCCATCTCGAGACGATCGATAGCGTGGTGCGGTCTGCCCTCGAACGAGCCGGCACCGAGGTGCGCGACCTCGATGCGATAGCGGTCACCTGCGGCCCCGGTCTGATCGGATCGCTGCTTGTCGGTCTTTCGGTGGCCCGGGGTCTCGGTTTGCGAACGGGCCTTCCGGTCATCGGGATCAACCACCTGGAAGGACACGTGCTCTCGGCTTTCCTTTCCGATCGAATCGAACCCCCGTTTCTGGCCCTGATCGTTTCGGGCGGCCACACGGTGCTTTATCGGGTAGAGGAGATCGGCCATTACGAAGAAGTTGCCGCCACCCGAGACGATTCCGCCGGGGAGGCCTTCGACAAGGCGGCCAAGATGCTCGGCTTGGGCTATCCGGGCGGGCGCGCCATCGCTGAGCGTGCCGCTGCGGGGGACCCCGCCGCAATCCGGTTTCCAAGGGGGCGGGTGCGCGACGACGACCTTGCATGGAGCTTTTCCGGTCTGAAGACCGCCCTGTGGGACTTTCTTCATCAGCAGCGCCCCTTGCCTCGGCTCGAGGACCTATGCGCTTCGTTTCAGGAAGCGATCGTCGACGTGCTCGTGGAGCGGTCGGCGCGCGCCCTCGAGCGCTTCGGCATAGACCGGCTCGTGGTCGCTGGCGGGGTTTCGGCGAACCAGCGGTTGCGCGAGCGGATGGCCGAGGCAACGGCCGCGCTAGGAGCGCGGGTGGTGTTTCCCCCCCGCTCCCTGTGCACGGACAACGCGGCCATGATTGCGGCGGCGGGTGCTTTGCGCCGCCAGTTGGGACTGCCCGGGCTACCGCTTGTCGCGGCCGCGCGCTTGCCGCTCGGCCAGCCGTGCCGGCCGTGAGCGGTAGGCCTCGCTGGGGTCAGAACTTCCTGGTGGACCGCGGCGTGGCGCGCGAGATCGTCGAGTGGGCAGAGGTCGACGGGCGCGAAGTGGTCGAGGTGGGAGCGGGTCGCGGGATTCTGACAGAACTGATCGCCGAGCGGTGCGCGCGGCTCGTTGCCATCGAGATCGATCGGCGCTTGGCCGGCGCGTTGCGACAGCGCTTTGCCGACCAGCCGCACGTGAGCGTGCTGGCGGCGGATGCGCTGGCGCTAGACTACCGCGAACTGGTGGGAGAGGGGGCCGTCGCTGTGGGTAACCTGCCCTACGAGAGCGGCACCGCGATCGTGCGCCGCTTGCTCGAGACTGGAGTCCGATTCCGTCACGTGGTGGTCATGCTCCAGCGGGAGGTCTGCGCTCGGATAGCTGCCAAACCCGGCACGCGCGCTTGGGGCGCTCTGGCGGTTCACGTTCAGATGGTGGCCGACGTGGAGCTCGGGCGTCGAGTCGGGCCCGGCTGCTTTCGCCCGCGCCCACAGGTCGAGTCGCAACTGGTGCGCTTGCGGCCATTGCGAACAATGCGCCACGAGGTTGGAGAGAGAGCTATCTTCGAGGAGCTGGTCCGTGCGGCTTTTTCCTCGCGGCGCAAGATGGTGCGCAATAGCCTCGGGCGTTGGCTCGAGGCTCGCCTCGGTGGGGAGCGTGCGCTCCGGCTACTCGAAGAGGCGGGGGTGGACGAGCGCGCTAGACCTGCCGAGCTCGGGCTAGTCGAGCTCGCCGCGCTGGCGCGAGCGGCCAGCCGAGAGTTGAGCGGCAATGCCTGAGCTTCCCGAGGTCGAGACGATCGCCCGGTCGCTTGCCCCGGTGATTACGGGCCGCACGATTGCGGAGACCATGGTTTGGTGCAGGCAGTTGCGGGGGCCGGTTCCGGCCGGCATGGACAAGCGCCTTGGCGGGCGTACGATCGAACGGATCTGGCGCCGGGGAAAGTTCCTGGTGCTCGACTTTGGGGAGCCGCCCGCCTTGATCCTCCACCTGGGAATGACCGGGCGCCTGCTGCTGGCCACGCGCTCCGATCCGACCCCGGCCTTCTCACACGAACACGTTCGTTGGTTGTTCGACGATGGTACGGCGCTGTGCTTCATCGATCCGCGGCGCTTCGGTCTAGTTGCTTTGGCCGACCCCGGCAGTTCGCCGCTTTTGTCCGATCTCGGTCCCGAGCCATTCGACCGTCGCTTCAGCGGGCGCTATCTGGTTGAACGGCGTCGGGGCTCGCGCCGGCCCGTCAAGGATGCTCTCATGGACCAGCGGCTTGTGGCGGGTATCGGCAACATCTACGCAAACGAGATCTTGTTTCATGCCGGGATCCGGCCGCGGCGGCGCTTCGGTCGTCTGAGCCGGCGAGAGTGCGATGCTCTGGCAGTTGCGACGCGCCGAGTGTTGCGCGAGGCGATCGCTCACCGCGGTACGACGATTGCCGACTTCCTCGATGGCATTGGCCGCCGCGGGGGCTACCAGTGGCGCCGCCGAGTGTACGATCGGGAAGGCCAACCGTGCCCCCGTTGCAGGACCGCGATCAAGCGCGTGGTCGTGGCCCAGCGGGCTACTTATTACTGCCCGCGATGCCAGCGCTAGGCAGGCGGTGGCGATCATGAGGCGCGAACGTCGAGGCGGTCCCGCAGGGTATCGCCGAGAATGTTTAGCGCCAGAACGGTGGCCACGATGGCCAATCCGGGGAATACCGTCATGTGTGGAGCGACGAGCAAGAAAGGGCGGCCGTCGTTGACCATGGCCCCCCAAGAGGGCGTGGGCGGCTGGACTCCGAGACCCAGAAAGCTCAGGCTGGCTTCGGCCACGATTACCCCGGCCATGCCGAAAGTGGCCTGCACGATGACCGGCGCCCACGCTAGCGGGAGCACGTGGCGCTGCAGAATTCGCAAGCGGCTAGCTCCTAGCGCACGAGCGGCGACGACGTGTTCGCGGCCTTTAATGCGCAGCACTTCTCCTCGCACTAGCCGGGCGTAACCCGTCCAACCGATCGCAGCGAGCGCAAGCACGACGTGGCCGATGCTCGGGCCCAGCACGGCACTTATGGCAATCGCCAGGAGAATTCCCGGGAAAGCCATGACAACGTCGACGACTCGCATCAGCCAGAAATCGAGCGCACCGCCGAAGTAGCCGGCAACTGCTCCCACCAGGGTTCCCAGGGCAACGTTGGCGGCCACCGCGACCACTGCGACGAACAGAGAAACGCGCGCGCCGTAGAGGAGGCGGCTGAGCTCGTCGCGTCCGAGCTTGTCGCAACCGAGGGGGTGTGCTGCCGAGGGTGGAGCGAGGCCGAGCGCCAAATTCTGAGCAGCCGGGTCGTAGGGAGCCAGCTTGGGGGCGAACAAGGCCGCCGCGACGAAGGAGAGAAGAATCGCGGCGGCAAATGCGGTTGCCAGGCGCGGCTGCTCAGCCATCGACTTCCCCATAGCGCACGCGCGGGTCTGCCCACGCGTAGGCCAGGTCGGTGAGCAAGTTCACCAATACATAACCGATTGCGATGACGAGCACGCAGCCTTGGACCACCGGGTAGTCGCGTGCCGTGATCGCTTCGACGAGCAAGCGGCCGATACCGGGCCAGGCGAAGATGGTCTCGGTAATGATCGAGCCGGCCAGCAGCCCGCCGAGTTCCAGGCCGGCCACCGAGATGATGGGAACCAGCGCGTTGGCGAGCCCGTGTCTCACAAGAACTGCGGTTTCGGAAAGACCTTTAGCACGGGCAGTTTGGATCCAATCTTCATGTAAAACTTCAAGCACGCTTGCGCGCGTGATTCGGGCCAGGATCCCCGCAGCCGAGGTGCCAAGCGTCAGGGCCGGAAGAACTAGATGGGCGGGCGACCCGCTGCCCGCAAGAGGTAGCCAGGCGAGCCGGACCGCAAAGACAAGGGCCAACGTTGGGCCGAGCCAAAAATTGGGCATGGCGACCCCAAGCAGGCTGGCACTCAAGCCGAGGCGATCGACCGCGCTTGCGGGGCGCGCTGCGGCCAAGACGCCGAGAGGGATACCAATGAATAAGCTGATGGCCAGCCCTGCGGCGGCCAGCACGGCCGTGGCTGGCAGGCGCTCGGCGATCAGCCGGGACACTGGAACGCCGCGCGTGAGTGAACGGCCGAGATCTCCGCGTAGGAGGCCGCCAACGAACGCGGCGTACTGTTGCGCGAGGGGCCGGTCGAGCCCAAGGCGGTGCCGCAGTTCGATCCGATCGGCCGGGCGAGCGGCCTGCCCGAGCAAGGCGTCTACAGGGTCACCGGGCAGCACGTGGACGAGCGAGAAGACCACGGTGACGACACCGAAGACGACGGGGACGGCGACGAGGAGGCGCTTGCGCAAGTAAGCGGCCACGGTGTTCAGCGCGGGACGGCTTGCAATCCGCCCGCCTGCCAAGATAGACCAATCCGTGGGGGTCGGGCCAGCCAAGCCATGGGCAGCTCATATCCAGTACGGGCGGTCGAGCGGCTCGCGCGCATCCTGTTCGAGGAGCTGTGGGCCGCCGGCTACGGTGGAGCCTCGCGCTTCAAACGGGCGCTCGTGCTGGCCGGCCGCGTGGCCGTTATCACGGTAGAGGGGTTCGTCGGCGACTTGTGCCCGCTGCGCGCATCGGCCCTAGCCTTTGCCTCGCTGCTTGGCCTGGTGCCGGTCCTAGCCGTCGGGTTTGCGGTGCTGCGGGGCCTCGGCTGGAGCGGCGAGCGGCTCGAGGCGCTGATCCTCGGGCGAGCCACCGTGCTCTCGCCCGAGGCGATTCGCACCATCGTCAGCTATATCGACCGCACGAACTTCGCCGGACTTGGCGTCATCGGAGGCTCCCTCCTGCTGGTCGCGGTCGTGTCTCTGCTGACCAACGTCGAGACCTCGTTCAATGCGATCTGGGGAGGCATTCCAGCGCGCCCGCTGGTACGGCGGGTGAGCAACTACCTCGGCGTCCTCGTGGTTGCGCCGGTGTTGCTGGCAGTGGCTACGAGTCTGACGGCTGCCCTGGAGAGCAGTGCTGCGATTGCTTGGCTCTCGCGCTTGTCGGGAATCGGTCCGGCCGTGGATTACGTGTTGAAGTGGACCGCCATTGCGGTGGTCTGGCTTTTGTTTGCCTTTCTCTACGTCGTGATTCCCAACACGAAAGTGAAACTGCACGCTGCCCTGGTGGGCGGGATCGTTGCCGGGTCGGTATGGCAACTCACCCAGTGGGCCTACATTCGCTTTCAAATCGGCGTAGCCAACTACAACGCCATCTATGGCGCCTTGGCGCAGCTTCCGCTCCTGATGGCCTGGTTTTACGCGAGCTGGATGATCGTGCTGTTCGGTGCGGAGATCACCTTCGCCGTAGAGAACGTGGGATCGCTTAGCCACGAGCGTAGGGCCAGTCGCGCCCGCGGCGCGGCCCTCTACGAACAGGCAGGTTTGGCCATTGGGCAGCGCTTGGCGCTGACAGCAGCCGGGATGCAGCCCGCACCGACGATCGAAGAGCTCGCCTTTGGTCTCGACGTGCCGATCCGGACGGTACGCGAAATCGTCGCGGCGCTGGGATCGGCCGGGCTCGTCCATATCTCGGGGGAGAACCCGCCGCGCTGTTATTTGTCGAGGGCCCCGCAGTGCGTTTCCCTTGCAGAGTTTTTGGGCGTGCTGCGGGGAGAAAACGGGGGCATACGGGCCGGCCTCGACCAGGGGGCCGTCGGCCGGCTCCTCGGCGAGATGCAAGCAGCGCGCGATCGGGCGCTTGAGGGCCGCAGCCTAGCCGACCTAGCGGCTGGGGAAAGCCCCGCGCACTAAGCAGCCGGCTCGAGGACTGCCGCCAATAGGCTTCCGGCGGGATCCGGGCGAAAACCAGGAATCTGCTGGCTGGAGACCACGATCCGGTCGGGCCACCACAAGGGAATCGTTGGCAAGCTGCGAGCGGCCAAGCGCTGCACGCGCGCGTACAAGCGCTTGCGCGCCGCCTGGTCTGGGGTTGCCGCAGCGCGTTCGGTCAGGCGGTCCATCCGGCGGTTGCGGTAGCGGCCGCGGTTGGCGCCGACGGGCGGGACCATCTGAGAGTGGTAGATCCTGCGGTAGAGGTCCGGGTCGGCAATGCCCACCCATTCCAGGGAGTAAAGGTGGAAGCTGCCACGCCGGATGTCGGCGTAAAAAGTTCCCCACTCGTAGGTTTGAATCGACAGTTGAATCCCCACGCGGCCGAGTTGGGCGGCAAAGGCTTCGGCGATCCGCCGGGGCAGTTCCTGCGTGGTGGTCTTGTAGCTGAACGTGATCCGTGGCTTCGGCCCTGGACCGTCGGGATCAGGCAGTCCCGCCTGGTCGAGGAGATGCGCCGCGCGCCCAGGCCGGTGGCGGTAGCGGCGCACCCGGCCAGTGTAGGCCCAGTGCTCGGGCGGCAGTAGCCCGGTAGCGACGCGGGCTTGTCCTCGCAACAGGTGAGCCACGATGGCCTCGCGATCGATCGCTAAAGCAATCGCGCGCCGCACCCGCCGGTCGTGCAAGGCCCAGTGGTCGAAGCGAATACCGAGATAAGCCGCGTTGCTCGACGGGCCGCTGTATACGGTGGTGTGCGGGATGCGCCGGGACAGGTAGACGAGCGTGTCCGGATCGAGGGCGTTTTCGAGCAGGTCAATGGATCCGCGTTGGAAAGCGAGCGCTCGCATCAGCGCATCGGGCACCACGCGGATCTCGATGCGTGGGAAGCGGGGGCGCCCGCGCACAAAGGACGGATAGGCTGCCAGCGATACCGAGCCGTCGCGGTCGACGCGCTCGATCCGGTAAGGCCCGGATCCGATCAGGCTGGCAGCATCGGTGCTCGCACGTTTGGCCAGGCGCGCGGGCAGCAGGCCGAGCGTCGCCGCTTCGAAAAAAGTCGGATCGGGCTGCGTGAGTTCGAAGACGACCGTTTGCGCGTCGGCGGCCCGAACCGCAGCCACGCTGCGCAGCGCAGCTCGGTGGGGCGAAGCCCGCGCGGGATCGAGGACAGCCTGGTACGTGGCAGCCACGTCGGCGGCGGTGACCGGAGAACCATCGTGGAAGGTCAGCCCGGGGGCGAGCCGGAACCGTACCTCAAGCCCATCGGTGATCCAGGAGTCGGCAGCGTAGGGACGGGGCATGCCGTCGGTTCCGAACCGAACAAGCGACGCGCACACGAGCTCGAGAACGCGGGTTGAGTAGGCGTCGGTAGCGTAGCGCGGATCGAACTGAGCGGGTGCAGCTTCGAATGCGATGCGGAATGCCTGGGCATTGCCTTGGCGAGCGGGAGGCGCGGAGCATGCCAGCGCTGCTGCGCTGCATAGCAAGGCAGCAAGCGGTTTGATACGATGAAAGATCGAGCATGAGGAGGGGAGTGAGTTGGATGCGGTGGTCTCGGTTGCTTGTGGGGCTAGTAGCGGCCGCATGCCTCGGCGGTGCTCCTGCTAGGGCTTCAAGGCCGGCGGACGGCGACTTGTTGCCGCGCTTCCGCGAGCTCGAACCGAACGTAGCGTTCTGGCGGGACGTCTTCACCAAGTATACGAAACGCCAGGTAGTTTTTCACGACGCTGTCCGCCTCGACGTGGTCTGGCGGGTTGCCGACGTGTCCGCCCTCGTTGGCGAAAACGGCAATCCGCGCTCGCCGCGCGCGCTGCAAGCATTCATCGAGCGCGAAGCGCGCCGGATTGCTTCGGAATTGCGTAGTCTCGGGCGCGGCCCGGCTCGCAGCTCGCAGGCCCGCGAGCTCGCCCGGGTTCTGGCCGAGCATCCGGACCTGCCGCCGCCGGCAATCCTGGCGAGGCGCGTGCGAGCGCAAAGGGGCTTGGCCGACGAGCTCTGCGCGGCGATTGCTCGAGCGCGCCCGTTGCTCGAACCGATGCGCGCAATCCTGCGCCGGCACGGTGTCCCCCCCGAGTTGGCTGCTTTGCCGTTAGTGGAATCCGCTTACCGGGTCGACGCCAGCTCGCATGCCGGCGCGGTGGGGATTTGGCAGTTCACCCGCAGTACTGGACGGCGGTTCCTCCACATCGATCACGTCGTCGACGAGCGGAGGGATCCGATCGCTGCTACCGAGGCGGCTGCCAAGTACCTGCGCGAGAACTACGAGCAGCTCGGTAACTGGCCTCTGGCCATCACCGCGTACAACCACGGTGCCAATGGCATTGCCTACGCGGTACGCAAGCTCGGCACTCGCAACCTTGCCCGCATTGTTGCGAACTACCGGAGTCGCTCGTTCGGGTTTTCCTCGCGCAACTTCTATGCCGAGTTCCTCGCGGCGGTCGACGTCATGGCGGAGGCCGACCGGCGTTGCCCAGCCACGCCTGCCCCTCGGCTGGCCTATGACCGCGTCGCAATCGACGCCTACGTGCCGCTGGCAAGCCTCGCCGAGTGTGCGGGAACCGACGTGGAGACGCTGGCGCGCATCAATCCAGCGCTCCAGCCAGGGGTGGCAGCGGGCAAGCTCTACGTTCCAAAGGGCTACGTCCTTAACCTGCCGCCCGGAACGCGAGCCCGGTTCGAGCGGGCATACGCTGCACTCCCGGCAAGTTCGCGCCACAGGGCGCAACGGCCGTATTTCGCTCTTCACAGGGTTCGGCGCGGCGAGACTCTTTCGCACATTGCTCGGGCTTACGGCACCTCGGTGGCAGAGCTGCGGCGCTACAACGACATTGGCGATCCCCGCCGCCTGAGGTGGGGGACAACGCTCCGGATTCCTGTCGGCCGGACGGTCCCGGCGCCGGCCGTTCACCGGGTGGCTCGCGGCGAGACGCTTTCACACATCGCGGCTCGCTACGGGGTTTCCGTGGCGACATTGGCCAGTTACAACCACGTTCGCGACCCGCGGCGGCTGCGCCCCGGCCAGGTGCTGAAGATTCCACTTGCCCGCTCGAACGCTGAGTATGTGACCCACCGGGTGAGCAAAGGCGAGACGCTTTCCCAGATCGCCGAGCTCTATCGCACCACGGTGCGAGCCTTGCAGCGTTACAACGGGATCCGCGACCCGCGCAAGCTACGTTACGGCCAAGTGATCAAGGTCCCGATGTAGCGGCTTCCGCTGGTTCGGATCGCCGGGCGCCCGTGATACAGTGGCGGGTGCGGCCTCTTTGAAAGCGGCGGCGTGCGGAGGTGCCGCTCCGGCTCTCGTCCGGCCTCCCGGCCGCGGGCGTCCGGCCGCGAGAGAGGAGTACTTGCGGTGCACGTCGGACTTCTACAGCTCAGTGCCGTCGCCTATCTGATTGCTGCGATCACGCTTGGAGCCCAGGTCGTTCGGCCTCAGCGATTGCTGATTCGGATCGGTGCGATAGCCCTTGGCGCCGGCTTCGGGATGCACGCCGCCGCGATCTTCGTTCGCTATCGTCAGCTCGGCGTGTTGCCCGTCACGACGTTCTACGAAGGGCTTTCGTTTCTTGCGTGGCTGACCGTGGGTATCTACATCGCGGTAGGTGCGCGATACCGGCTGACCGCGATTGGAGCGATCGTAAGTCCCTTGGCGTTCGTGCTGACGGTGGCCGCGGCCCTGCCGGATCAGGGAACCGAGACGGTCCCGCCAATGCTGCGCAGTCCGTGGCTGCCGGTTCACGTCACGCTGGCTTTTCTCGGCAACGCGGTATTCGCTTTCGCCTTCGCCATCAGCGTGGTCTATCTCCTCCAAGAGTATCAGTTGAAGTCGCGCCGGAGCGGCTGGTTGATCCGGCGCCTGCCTTCGCTCGAACAGCTCGACCGCTTGAACTACCGGTGCCTGGTTTGGGGCTTCCCGCTGCTCAGCCTCGGTATCGTAACCGGGGCGATCTGGGCCTCCAACGAGTGGGGCCGGTTCTGGTCCTGGGAGCCGCGCGAGGTGCTGTCGCTGTTCACTTGGCTGGTGTACGCGGGGCTGCTGCAGTTTCGGCTCACGGCCGGACTGCGCGGGCGGCGCGCGGCAACGCTGACGATCGTTGGCTTCACGCTGGTGGTCGTTTCCTACCTCTCGGTCAATCTCCTGCCGTTGCCGGGGCTTCACGGCAACTTCGGCTCGTGAAGGCGGGCGGCGATGGCACACGAGGTTTTGATCGTCGGCGTCAACCACCACACCGCGCCAGTGGAAGTGCGCGAGCGGCTAGCGCTCGGCGATAGTGGCACGTTCGAGCAGTTCCTCCGGGAACTCGTGGAGATCCCTGGCGTTCACGAGGCGGTAGCCCTATCGACCTGCAATCGGGTCGAGGTGGTGACCTGCTGCGACGGCGGGCCGGGGCTGGCGAACGAGCTGGGAATGCGCCTCCTGCGCCGCGGCGGGCTCGATCCGGGTGAGGGCCGCAACTATTTGTTCGAGCTGCGGGGGCGCGAGGCGGTGCGGCACGTGTTCCGGGTTGCATCGAGTCTGGACTCCCTGGTGGTGGGCGAGCCGCAAATCCTCGGGCAGATGAAGGCCCAGTTCGCCAAATCCGCGGCGGCACACGCGGCCGGTCCAATTCTGCACCGCGTCTTTCACAAAGGCTTTTCGGTGGCCAAGCGCGTGCGCACCGAGACGGGTGTGGCTTCGCGTGCCGTTTCGGTTGCTTCGGTTGCCGTCGACCTGGCCAGCAAGATTTTCGAGTCGCTCGACAATCGGACCGTCATGTTGATTGGGGCGGGGGAGATCGGAGAGGCGGCGGCCCGTAGCTTCATGTCTGCCGGTGCGGTCTCGGTGATGGTTGCCAATCGAACGTTCGAGACGGCGGTGGAGCTGGCTCGTGCGTTCAACGGGACACCGATCCCCCTGGACCGAATGCGCATGTACTTACCGCTGGCCGATCTCGTCGTCGGCTCGGCAGGCGGGGGACAGCTCCTCGACCGCAACGATGTGCGGGCATTGATGAAGGAGCGCAAGAACCGGCCCGTGTTCTTCATTGACCTGGCGGTTCCGCGCAACTTCGATCCCGGAATCAACGACGTGGACAACGCCTACCTGTACGACATTGACGACCTCGATGCGGTCGTTTCCGAGAACCTCGGCGAGCGCAAGCGCGAGGCGATCCGCGGAGAGGCGATCGTGGAGCAGGAGGTCGACCGGTTCTGGCGCTGGATGGAGCAACTCGACGCGGTCCCGACGATCGTCGAGCTCCGCGATTTGGCGGAACGAATCCGCCGGGAAGAGGTCGAAAGAACCCTGCCTCGCCTCAATGGCTTGTCCGAGCACGACCGCGAAGCCATCGAGGCGATGACCAAGGCAATTCTCAACAAGTTGCTGCACCACCCGACCGCGGTCCTCAAAGAGGATCGTAGCTCCGAGGAGCACGTTGCGCTGCTTGCCGCCTTGCGGGAGTTGTTCCGGCTAGGGGGCGAGCGGTGAAACTGCGGGTCGGCACCCGGCGCAGCCGACTGGCTCGAACGCAGACGGGACAAGCGTGCCGGCTGATCGAACGAGTCAGCCGGGGCACCGTCTGTGAAGAGGTTCCCATCGAAACCACAGGGGACCGGGTGCGAGATCGGCCTCTAAAGGAGGCAGGTGGCAAGGGCCTGTTCGTAAAGGAACTCGACGAGGCCCTGCTCGACGGGCGGATAGATTGTGCGGTTCATTCGATGAAGGACGTTCCCACCGTGCTGCCGGATGGGATCGTCATCGCGGCGGTTCCAGCCCGTGAGGATCCTCGCGATCTCTTGGTGACCCGCCACGGTTGGGGTCCCAGGGATTTGCCCGAACGCGCACGCTTGGGCACGACGAGCGCCCGCCGCGCCGCGCAGCTTCTGGCGGCACGGCCCGGTCTCGAAGTCGCGCTGTTGCGCGGTAACGTTGAAACGCGGCTGCGGCGCCTGGTGGCGGGGGACTTCGACGCGACCTTCTTGGCGGCGGCCGGGCTGCGCCGGCTGGGCCTCGACCCGAGCCCGGCACGAGTGGTTCCCCTGGATCCCTTCGAGTTCGTGCCGGCTCCAGGGCAAGGGGCGCTGTGCGTGACGGCGCGGGCGGACGACCGGGCGGTGCTCGAGGTGCTTAGGGCAATCGACGATCGCCGAGCCCGCCAGGAGACCGAGGCCGAGCGCTCGCTGGCGCGCGTCCTCGGAGGCAGTTGCTTCTTGCCGGTGGGCGCGTTTGGCAGCGTCGACGGCGCTGGCGTGCTCAGGCTCGTTGGCGTGCTGGCATCCGAAGATGGAAGTCGCCTCGTTCGCAAGGAAGGCAGCGCTCGAGCGGGCGATGCCCGCCAGCTCGGCGAGCGCCTTGGACGGGAGATCCTGGCCGACGGGGGAGAGGAAATCATCGCCGCGCTGGGGCTGCGATCATGAAAAGCGGCCAGGCGGGAGTGGTATATCTCGTTGGTGCAGGCCCGGGAGACCCGGAGCTGCTCACCCTGCGCGGCCGGCGTTGCCTCGAAGAAGCAGACTTGGTGCTCTACGACGCTCTAGCCAACCCCGCTTTGCTCGAGTTCGCCAAGAAGGCGGAAACACGGTTTGTCGGCAAGCGCCGCGGGAAGCCCACCGTCAGCCAACAAGAGATCGAGCGGACGATGGTGGCAGCGGCCCGAGAGGGCAAGACGGTCGTACGCCTGAAAGGGGGCGATCCGTTCGTTTTCGGCCGTGGGGGCGAGGAAGCCGAAGCGTGCTGGCGCGCGGGGGTGCGGTTCGAAGTGGTACCGGGAGTGAGCTCGGCCTATGGAGTCCCTGCGTATGCCGGCATTCCCCTGACGCATCGAGCGCACGCCTCCGTTGTGACCGTCGTGACCGGGCGGCCCGGCCAAGGACCGGCGGGTCGGGACCCGGATTGGTCGGCTCTGGCCAAGCTCGGCGGGACCCTTGTGGTCCTCATGGGCATCACGCGCGCCGGTGAAATCTGCCGGCGGCTGTGCGAGGCGGGGTTGGATCCCGCTACCCCAGCAGCGGCAGTGCGCTGGGGTACTACTCCAAGACAGCGAACGGTTACCGGAACCGTGGGAAACATTGCCGAACGGATCGCCGCCGATGACCTGCGGCCCCCTGGCGTTTTGATCGTCGGCCGGGTGGCGGGCCTGCGCGACCAGCTCCACTGGTACGAGCGCCGCCCCTTGTTCGGGCTTCGCGTGCTCGTGACACGCGCGCGCCACCAAGCAGGTGAACTGGCGCAACGCCTGTCCGACCTTGGGGCGGATCCAGTCTTGTACCCCACGATCGAAATCGTGCCGCCGCCCGATTGGGCTCCGCTCGAACGGGCTCTGGCGCACCTGGGGAGTTACGACTGGCTGGTTCTAACCAGTGCCAACGGGGTGCGCGCGTTCTTCGACGCTTTGGTTGAGCGAGGACACGACCTGCGGGAGCTTGCCGGCGTGCGCATTGCCGCCATTGGCCCAGCCACAGCGGGAGCGATACGGCGGTTAGGCCTGCAGGTGGATGCAGTTCCGGGAGAGTTTCGGGCCGAGGCCCTGCTCGATCGCTTGGGGCCGGCCGCCGGGCGCCGGATCCTGATCGCGCGGGCTCTCGAAGCCCGAGAGATCCTGCCTTCCCAGCTCGAGCAAGCGGGCGCGCACGTGGACGTTGTGCCGGTATACCAAACCGTCGCTACTCGCGGATTGCCCGCTGTGAGTGAAATCGGACCTATCGATGTGGCCACGTTCACCAGCTCCTCGACGGTGACGAACTTCCTGCGGATCGGGGGCGAGGCGGCGCGCGGTTTGCTCGAGCGGTGTGTGATAGCGGCTATCGGTCCGATTACGGCCGCCACCCTAGAACGCGAGGGATTTCGGCCGTCGATCGTGCCGCACGACTACACGGTAGCGGGTCTCACTTCGGCAATCGTGGAGTTCTTTGCAAAGCGCGAAAGCGCACCTTAGGATCGAGCGCGATGGGCTTTCCAACACAACGACTGCGCCGATTGCGGGCCACGCCGACGCTGCGGCGGATGGTTCGCGAAACCCGAGTGAGTGTGGATGACCTGATCCTGCCCCTCTTCGTAGTGCCTGGGTCTGGCGTCGAAAACCCCGTTCCCTCCATGCCCGGCGTCTTTCAACAGTCGGTCGATCGGGTCGTGGAGACGGCGCGCCGTGCGTCTGACTTGGGAATTCCGGCCGTGATTCTGTTCGGAATACCCGAGAACAAGGATCCCCGGGGCAGCGAAGCGTGGAGCGACGATGGGGTGGTCCAAAAGGCGGTCCGAGCAATCAAGAAGGCAACTCCAGAACTGGTCGTCGTAACGGACGTATGCCTGTGCGAATACACGGACCATGGGCACTGCGGGGTGCTCGACGGGGAGCGGGTTCTCAACGACGAGACTTGCGAGCTGCTGGCGCGTGAAGCTCTTTCGCACGCGCGCGCTGGTGCCGACATGGTGGCGCCCTCCGACATGATGGACGGGCGTGTAGGGATCATCCGGGCGGCGCTCGACGACAACGGTTTCAGGGATGTGCCAATCATGTCGTATGCCGCCAAGTTCTGTTCCGGTTTCTACGGCCCGTTTCGCGATGCCGCGGAGTCGGCGCCGCAGTTCGGGGACCGCAGCTCCTACCC